>JBIOTT010000194.1:0-22518 GCA_044866195.1 Gemmatimonadales bacterium | reverse complement strand
GGGAGGGCCGCTCGCCAAGTTCAGCGCGCCGAGCTTCGAGGCCCATCTCAAGGCGCGATGGGCTGAGCTGGCAAAGCAACAGGGCCAGGCCGATGCCGACGGATTCTGGCGGGCGGCCCTGCAGCGGGGCGGGCTCTACGCTGAGCGGCCCGCCGGGGCCGAGGTGAAGCTGGTGGCCGGTCTCACCGCGGAGTACACGGCGCCGGCCTTCGACGGGGCCGGCGACTTCTACTTCGCGCCCCATGTCTCGTCCTTCCTGTACGACGGGCGGGGCACCAACAAGCCGTGGCTGCTCGAGAACCCCGATCCCGTCAGCAAAATCACCTGGCACTCCTGGGTCGAGGTCCATCCCGACACGGCGGCCAGGCTGGACGTGCGGAACGGCGAGATCCTTCGCCTGGTCTCACCCCAGGGGTCGATCGAGGCGCCGGTGTACATCTATCCCGGCATTCATCGCGAGACGCTGTCCGTGCCACTCGGCTTCGGGCACACCGAATACGGCGCGTATGCGAAAGGGCGCGGGGTGAACGCCCTCGACCTGCTCGGCACTAAGAGCGGCCAGCCGTTCGTGGCGTATCTCTCGACCAAGGTGGCGGTCGAAAAGACCGGCCGATACCAGAAGCTCGCCTCCACCGAGGGCAACCCGCGCCAGCTGGGCCGCCACATCGCCCAGGCGATGCCGCTGGCGCTGGCCGTGAAAGGACTCACGCCCAAGGAAGCGGAGGCCGCCGAGGGTCATCCGGAAGAGGAAGTGAACACTGAGCGAGAGCTCGAGGCGCTCAAGGGCTGGGGCGGGACAGTGTATCAGCGGACCCGCAAGGGGAACTACGCGGGCGAGCATCCGCAGTGGGGCATGACTATCGATCTGGCCAAGTGCACCGGCTGCTCGGCCTGCGTGACGGCATGCTACGCGGAAAACAACATCGCGATCGTGGGAGAAGAGGAGATCCATCGGGGCCGGGAGCTGACCTGGATGCGGATCGAGCGCTATTGGGAGGGCGACTCCGGGCCGGATACCGCACCGGAGCCCCGATTCGTGCCGATGCTCTGCCAGCATTGCGCCAACGCGCCCTGCGAGCCGGTCTGCCCGGTGTACGCCGCCTACCACACGACCGACGGCCTCAACGCCCAGATCTACAACCGCTGCGTCGGGACCCGGTACTGCGCCAACAACTGCCCCTACAAGGTGCGCTACTTCAACTGGTACAAGTACAACGAGGTGTCCTGGCCCGAGCCGCTCAATCTCCAGCTCAACCCCGACGTGACGGTGCGGGCGCGGGGCGTGATGGAGAAATGCACCTTCTGCATCCAGCGGATCCGGGGGGCTCAGAACCAGGCCCGGCTGGAGGGCAGGCCGCTCAAGGACGGTGAGTTCACCACTGCCTGCGCCCAGGCCTGTCCGTCGGACGCCATCGTGTTTGGCGACGTCAACGATCCGCAGAGCCGCGTGCGGCAGCTCAAGGACGACCGGCGCGGCTATCACGTGCTGGAAGACCTCAACACCCGCCCGGCGGTGACCTATCTCGCCAAGGTGCTCCACCGGTCGGAGATCTGATCATGGCCGTTCTGGCGCAGGAACCCGTCATCACCCAGACCCACGCCGACGTCACCCGCGACGTCGCCGCGACATTGGAGAAGCCCAGCACCGGCTACGTCTTGATCACGTTCGGGGCGATCGGCCTGTTCCTGGTCGGCGCGCTGACCTTCCTGATCCTGGTCAAGGACGGCCTGGGGCACGCCGGCTACAGTCCGCCGGTCTTCTGGCTCGTCTACATCACGACGTTCGTTTTCTGGATCGGCATCGGTCACGCCGGGACGCTCATCTCGGCGATTCTCTACCTGTTCCGCTCACCCTGGCGCACAGCGGTCTACCGCTCTACCGAGGTGATGACGGTGTTCGCGGTCATGACCGCCGCGCTGTTCCCGATCATCCACATCGGGCGGCAGTGGATCTTCTACTGGCTCCTGCCCTATCCGAACCAGCGGTTCCTCTGGCCCAACTTCAAGTCGCCGCTTCTGTGGGACGTGTTCGCGATCACGACCTACTTCACCGTCTCCACCACGTTCCTGGTCTACGGTTTGATCCCGGACGTGGCGGCGGTGCGCGACAAGGTTTCCGGCTGGCGCAAGCTGGTGTACCGGGTGGCCTCGGCCGGCTGGCTCGGAACCAACAACCAGTGGCGCCACTACTCGCGGGCGTATCTCTACCTCGCCGCGCTGGCGACGCCACTGGTGCTCTCGGTCCACTCGGTCGTGTCGTGGGACTTCGCGATGGGCATCGTCCCCGGCTGGCACGGGACAATCTTCGCGCCGTATTTCGTCGCCGGCGCGATCTATTCCGGCCTCGGGATGGTGTTGACGCTGATCATTCCGATCCGGCGGGTGCTCAAGCTCGAGCACATGATCACGGAGTACCATCTCGACAACCTGGCGAAGCTCACCTTGTTCACCGGGTCGATCCTGTTCTACGCCTACGCCATGGAGTATTTCATCGCGTGGTACAGCGGGAACACCTTCGAGCAGACTACGTTTTGGCGTCGTGCATTCGGCCCGCTATGGTGGGCTGGCTGGACGATGATCATCTGCAACCCGTTCGTCTCGCAGTTGCTCTGGTTCCGGAAGATTCGGACTAACGCCACAGCGCTCTTCGTGGTCTCGATCTTTGTCAACATCGGGATGTGGTTCGAGCGCTACGTCATCATCGCCTCGTCGCTGTCGAACGACTTCGTGCCGTGGGCCTGGGATAACCCGAACCCGACTTGGGCCGACTGGGGGATCCTCGCAGGCTCGTTCGGATGGTTCGGGATGTGGTTCCTCCTTTTCGCGCGGACCTTCCCGATCGTGGCCATTCAGGAGATCAAGGAGATGATCCCGATGCCGCGGAAGCGGCCGGCCGGAGGTCACCATTGATGGCGCGCCGTTCCAGGACTGTCCCGGGCGTGCTCGCCTCGTTCGACCAGATCGACGCCGCCACCGACGCGATCAAGGCATTACGCGCCGGCGGCCACAAGGATCTGGTCGTTTACTGCTCCCACCCCAATCACGAGCTCGAAGAGGTACTCGAGACGCCGGTGAGTCCGGTACGGCTGTTCACACTCATCGGGGGTCTGACCGGATGCACTGCCGGGTTCACCATGACGATCTGGATGAACCTCGATTGGCCGGTGCTTGTCGGCGGCAAGGCGATCGCCGCCGTGCCGGCCTTCGTGGCGATCGGGTTCGAGGTGACGATCCTGATCGGAGCCTTGGCCAGCGTCCTGGGTGTGGTCCTGCTCGTGACCTTGCTCGGGAAGCGCGGCGTGATGTACGACCCCCGCTTCAGCGACGATCGGATCGGGGTCTTCGTGCCCGCAGCCGGCGAAAGAGCGCCCATGCTGGAGCAGCTGTTCCGCGACGCCGGGGCCGTCGAGGTGCGTCATGCGAAGGCGTAGGTGGCTGGCGCTCCTGGCGGCCCTGGCGCTGGCGGCCGGGGGCTGTGACTGGTACTACAACGACGTCCCCTCGCCCGACGACCTGTGGCACATCACGCCGTGGTTCGACCACATGATCGTACAGAAGTCGGTGCACGCCTACTCCCGAGCCGATGTGCCCCGATACACGCCAGAGGGCACGGTTCCGTTGTCCGGCGGCGAGCCGGACTGGAGCAGCGAATGGAGCCAGGGCAAAACCGCCACGGCAGACGCCCTCAACAATCCCACCACGGCAGGGGCCGCCGCTCCGGCGGCGCGACACGGTGCAGCGACTGCCGAGATTCCGGGCTCGATCGACGCCAAAGGCGACAGCCTGTATCAGAACTTCTGTGCCACCTGTCATGGTCCTGCCGGTGCCGGTGATGGTCCGGTGGGGCGGAGAATGGGTGCGCCGCCGCTGCTGTCGCCCCGGGCCCGCGGCTTCTCCGACGGCTACATCTACAGCATCATCCGCTACGGCCGGGGCCTCATGCCCCGCTACGGTGACAAGGTGTACGACCCGGTGGATCGGTGGGCCATCGTGAACCATGTCCGCAAGCTGCAGGCTGCGGCGCCTGCGCCCCCCGCGCCG
This sequence comes from Gemmatimonadales bacterium, assembly GCA_044866195.1. GTDB lineage: Bacteria > Gemmatimonadota > Gemmatimonadetes > Gemmatimonadales > GWC2-71-9 > DASQPE01. The sequence continues at coordinate 18,477 of JBIOTT010000194.1, read as the reverse complement.
GGAGGGCCCAAGTGATCGAGACCCGGGGTCTGCGGCAGCGGCTCGTGGTCCGCTCTACCGCCGGCCGCTACGACCTGTTCCTCGGCCTCGGCGGCGGCCTCGCGGTCTTCGGCCTGATCCTGTTCATCAGCGCCGTCCGGGGGCCGCTGGCGCCCCGGGCGTGGCACCTGTTTCAGGTCAACTGGGTGTACTTCACCGGCCTCGCGGGTGGCAGTGTTGCCCTTGCGGCCGTGCACAAGGTCGCCAACGCACGGTGGTCCGGCCTGATGCTCCGATTTGCGGAGGCATCCAGCGCCTTCCTTCCGATCTCCCTGCTCGGGCTGATCGCAATCTTCACCGTGGGATACCCCTACATCTACGGGCTCATGGCCGGGCAGCTCCACACCCTTCAGCACGCGAAGGCGGTGTGGCTCTCCCACGAGGTGATGTTCGCGCGCCTGGGCCTCGGACTTCTACTTCTGTACGGGATCGGCTGGCGGCTGGTGCGCTCGGACATGGTGCCGGACATGCTTGCCGCCAAGGACCAGGTCCAGGGTTGGCGCCGGTCGTTGTACGAGCGGATGACCGCCGGCTACGACGGATCGGAAGGGTCGATCGAGGCGAACGAGCGGCGGATCCGGCGGCTGGCCGCCGCATTCCTCCCGCTGTTCGCCGTTGTTTTTACCCTGGTCGCGTTCGACGGCATGATGGCGCTTCAGCCGCACTGGTTCTCTAATCTGTTCGGCGGCTGGTATTTCATGGGATCGTTCCTGGGCGCTCACATGCTGCTGGCCCTGCTCATGATCTACGGCGGGCGCGAACTCGGCATTGCCGACCTGATCTCCCCCAAGCAACGACACGATCTGGGCAAGCTCTGCTTCGGCTTCACCGTGTTCTGGACCTATCTCATGTGGTCCCAGTTCCAGGTGATCTGGTATGGCAATCTGCCGGAAGAGACCGGGTTCGTGTTCAGCCGGCTGTGGGGCCACTGGTGGACGGTGGGCAAGACCGTCTTAGTCGGCATGTTTGTCGTGCCGTTCTTCGGCCTGCTCGGCGTCGGCCCAAAGAAGACGAGAGTCACTCTGGGATTTTTTGCGGTGGTGAGCCTGACGGCTCTCTGGCTCGAGCGCTACATCCTCGTGGTGCCGTCAATCACGGCCTTCGAGGGGCCGGTTTTCCGGTGGGCGGAGGTTGGGCCGACGCTGCTTTTTGCCGGCCTGTACCTCTTCAGCTATGCGCTGTTCGGGCGGACCTTCCCGATGGTGTCAGCGCGCCTCGCCGAGATCACGCTCCAGCGCGAGCTGGGGCACCACGAAGTGGAGATCTTCGATCACGAGGATGCGGACAAGGACTTCGTGCACGAGGAGGATCTGGAGCGGAGGCACGGGCAGCGCTGAGCGCTGCCCGCTATCGTCTATCCGTTATCCGCTCGCTCCGATGTGGCGCAGCCCTCCTGGGGCTAGACCTAGAGGGCCGTTTGGCTTCGGATAGCGGATGGCGGGCAGCGGATAGCGCTAACGGACCCTCGACATCAGATTCAGCCGCCGCATCATCGCGCGGAGCGAGTCGCTGGGCAAACTGCCGGTTACCGTAAACATCCGATCGCCGTGACGGAAGGTCAGCGCACTGCCGAACCCTGAAGAAGCCGGGTTCCGGGACGCCGGCACGCCGACGGATTCCGACGCCTCCCCGGGGCGCTTGCCAAGCAGCGCCGACACATCGCTCACCGGGCCTTCGATGGTGCGGATCACCTCACCCGTGGCGAGCTGCTGGGCCACCACCATCAAACGCTTGTGCCCGCTATCGCCGGCCTGGACCTGAACTTCGGTAACTGGAAGGCCGTCGATACGCGCGGGCGTCTCGCCAGCCTGCTCTTTCGCGCGGTCCCACGAGAGATTCCGCCACATGCCGCCCCACTCCAGCTGGCCATCCTTCTGAATGGGGCCGACCGTGGCGAACTCCGCCGGCTGGGAGCGCTCCGGCTTGTCCCTGACTTGCGGCGGCCGGTGCCGAGCGGGCCGCCGGGCCGGCGCTTCCCGGCGCTCCGACGCCGCGGGCTCGACCTTCTGGGGCGGGGTTGCAGCTGCGACCGTCCGCGGGGGAAGGGGCGTAGCGGTGTCCGCAGGCGCGGGATGGGCGGGACGCGGCAATGCCCCCGCCGGGTTGGCCGCGGCAACTGGACGGCTCACGGGCGGGGGCACCAGGTAGCTTGCGCCCCAGCCCAGACCGAGCGCGAGCAGCACGCTCGCGGCCCAAGCTGCCCGCTGCCGCACTCGCTCGCGCGCGAAGACGCGGGCTGCGGCGCGTCGCCGAAGCTCCGAGATCGGAGGGGTGACGGCACTGTGGGGGGCGAGCCGTGCCAGCATGGCCGTGGTCCGGTCGCGAAGTGCCGCGATCTCGTCGCGCGCCGTACGGCAGGGCGTGCAGTCGGCGAGATGGCTCTCGATCTCGACGCAGCGCAGGCGGCCCAGCGCCTGGTCGAGATAGGCGTGCAACTCCGCTTCAGGAATGTGCGGCATGATCCCCCATCTGCTGCCGTTCATGGGCCGCGACCAATCGCTTTCTGGCCCGGGCCAGGGTGGTGCCGACGGCACCCACGGCGAGCCCGGTCTGGGCTGCGATCTCCGGATAGCTCAGCCCCGCATCCCACAGTAATAGAATCTCCCGGTCGCGCGGGGTCAGGGCTCCCAGAGCATCCTGGACCGCGGCGACCTCCTCGTCCCGTTCAACCCGATCCTCCGCGGACGGCTCAAACGCCGGCTGGGCCACCGGGTCGCCCTTGAGCAGGGTCAGGTGGCGCTTGCGCCGAACCGCGGCTCGAGCCTCGTCGCGCGCCAGATTGGCAGCCACGGCGAACAGCCAAGCCCGAGGCTTCTCCGGCCGGTGTGCCAGTGCCCGGACGAACACCTCCTGGGCGAGGTCCTCCGCCCGCTCCGCGTCCCACACCTTTCGGTACAGGAACCGCACTACCGCCGTGTACGTGGACTGGTAGAGGGCTTCGAACTCGTCGCTCACCACGCCCCCCGGCCCGCCAAGGCCGGTCTCAGGCTCGAATATTCGCTCACCGGTGTCGCCAAGAAGACGCCAGCCGGCAGCCGGCCTTGCACATGCGATGCCGCCCTCAAGTCCGCGCACGTCTTCCCCTGGGGCCGAAGACGCAGCCTGGATGGAGGCCCTCGCCTTTCGGGGGCCAGTCGCTGCAGAGGTCTGGTTTGGCGGGGCGGCCATCGTTCCGCTCGCGTCCATGCAGTGTGCAGCTGATCTCGTCGGGGCCAAGGTACCCGCAGGCCGATATGATTTCGGCCTCCAGGGAGAAGTCCCCCGGCCGACTCACCTTGCAGAGATAAGGTGACTTCCGGGCTCGCACCAGTGCTTCCAGCCGGCGCTCCCTTCGGGTACACATGATCTCAATCTGGAGGTCCCGGCAGCAGGCGGCCCCACGGGTATGATCGGCTGTTTGGCAGCGGGCCGTGGCACAGGGGTTTTCCTGGCTCAACACAGGAAGGCGGCGCCGCGGGAACCGGAGCTCGCGGTCGCCAAGCCACATGTCGTCGACCACTCTGAACCGATCGCCCCCGAGCTGGCGCGGCTGGGCTGGGCGGGGTCGGTCGCGCGGCGTCGGCCCCCGGAAGCCGTGGGCGCCGCAGCGGGCGGTGCCGTTCTCGACCGCCAGGTAGCGGCAGGGAACATGAAGCACCGCATCGGCGTAGAGGTCGCCGTCTGCGTCCCAGAGGTCGCCGAAGGTGATTTGCTCGGTGTGTCCCAGCAGCCAGGTGGCCTCGTGATCGAGTGAGATCCGACCATCGTCGACGCCGCCCACCCGGAGGAGCACCCGCAGGCTCCGGCACTGGGGGCCGAGCCGCGTACAGGCGGGCGCCTTATCGTTGCGGGGGTTGCTTCGCTGGGTCCGGGATGTCAGATTGACGCCTCGAAGTCACCTTGTGAAACGGTTCACAAGCGCCTGGCCATTTCAGCGGCAGGCGATCGGCCAAGGGACAACGTCCACGTTTTCGGAGGCAGATCAGCGATGCGTATCACTTCCTTGGCAGCGGGACTGGCCATCGGTCTGGCGGCCTGCGGCGGCGAGAAGAAAGCTGAACAGCAGCCCACCTCGACCCCTCCCGCGGAGCAGCCGGCTGCGCCGGGTGCCGCGGCTCCCGCTGCCGGGGGGACCACGCACGAAGTCAAGATGGTATTGGAAGGCACGAGCTACAAGTACGTGCCGAACAAGCTCACGATCAAAGCGGGTGACGTCGTCAAGTTCGTCAGCGTGAGCGGTGGCCCGCACAACGTCCAGTTCTACCCCGACAGCATCCCGGCGAATGTCCCCGGCCCGATCAAGGCGCTGGCGGTGGCCCCGCCGGAGAAGGGTGGAAACATCGTGAGCGAGTCGATGAAGATGGACGGCGAGAACTTCGAGCTGTCGTTCGCTGGAGCGCCGGCGGGCACCTACAAAATGTTCTGCGCGCCGCACCATGCCCTTGGGATGACGGGGGCGATAACGGTGCAGTAAAACGCGTGAACGGTGAACGGTAAACGGTGAACGGGGGGCTCCCTGCGTCGGAGCCCCCCGTTCACCGTTTACCGTTCACCGTTCACGCAGTTAATGGTGACACCGACGGCGATTCCCACCACCAACCCCGCCACCGCGTCCACCGCGTAGTGCATCTGGCAGTACACCACCCCGACAGTCAGCAGTGCCGTCGCCGCGCCCAGCGCGATCCCAAGCCGGCGGGAGGCGCTCCAACTCACGATTGTCGCCGCAACGCTCGCCGCAACGTGGGATGAAGGGAACGCAGCGCCAAACGAGCTGCCTTCCGCCAACACCGCGTAGACCAGCCGGGCCATAGGGTTGTCGACGAAGCTGCCGCTGGGTCGGGGAAACCGGTAGTATGGGCCGGCCACGGGAAAGAAAATGAAGCAGAGATAGCAGATGACGAACGTCGTCATCACCGCGAGCACGAAGCGGCGGAGGAGGGCCCGGTCGGCTCGGCGCAGGAGCGTCAGGGTGGGCGCCAGAATGACGAGGTAGTACGAGAAGTACGCGCCGTGGAGAACGGTGGACCAGAACCGGCTCGGCGCGGCGCGCCACCAATCGCGGCTCGGCTGGCCCCCGAACAGGGCTGCTTCCCAGGCCTGAACGGCCGAGTCGTGGACCCGGACCCGTCCGCCGCCGTTCAGGATGTCGAGTGAGGCGTAAAGACCCAGCAGCAGCACGATCGGGTACACGTCGTGGACAAGGTGTCCGAATGACCCCAGGTCCGGCCGGGTCACGAGCAGGATAAGCACCACGATGAGCGCGTTGGCGCCGAGGAGCCAGGCGCAGTCAGGAAAGACCGAGAGGCGCGCGGCGGCGACCGCCGACACGACAGCGACGTAGGCGAGGAGCAGGCCGTCGACCGGCCGGAGCGATCGCCGCCAGGGCGACCCCGGCCCCGCGCTGGGCGGGCGCTCCGCTAGATCCATCCCGCCGAACGATACCAGCCGCAGGTCTGGGCGAGCCCATGTTCGAGGTCGATCTCGGCGGTCCAGCCGGTATCCCGCATGCAGGGCATCGGGTCACCAGTCCAGGCCGGCTGAAAGAACTCGTTGACCTTGTCCCGAGTCAGAATGGTGGCGCGGCCGGCGAGATGCGCCGCCGCGCCGGTCACTGCGAGCGCCACCTGGGCGGTCCAACGGGGGAGGGGGAGGACCCTGACCTCGCGCTCGAGCGCGGCGCCCACTGCTCGCACGAAGCCGGCACTGGTGAACGTCCGCGGATGACAGGGGTAGTAAATCTTTCCGACCGCCTGCTCGGTGCCGGCGCAAGACACGATGCAGTCGGCCAGATCGGCGGCGTGAATCGCCGAGAGCTCCTGGGTGCCGTCGCCGAAGACGGGAGCGATGCCGAGCCGAGCCGCCCGGAACAGCTTGAGAACCTCGCGATCGCGAGGTCCGTATATCATGGGCGGCCGGAGGATGGTCCAGCGCAATGCGCTCGCGCGTGCGATCTCCTCAGCGGCAAGCTTGCTCCGGCCGTAGGCGGTCACCGGACGGGCGGGCTCGGCTCCGGTGAGCGGGTGACCGGGGACGGTTGGACCGCCGGCTGCCATGGAAGAGACCAGCACCAGGCGCTCGACACCCGCCCGGACGGCGGCGGCGACCACGTTTGCGGTCCCGTCGCGGTTTACCTCGAAGAACTCCGCCTCGCTATGGGCCGCCACGAGGCCGGCGACATGAAAGACGATGGTGCGGCCGGATGCGGCGCGATCGAGGGCGGTGGGATCCAGAACATCACCCGCAGCCTGCCGCACATCCAGACGGGCGAGCTCGGCGCCCTTGGCGGGCGAGCGGACGAGGGCCGTCACCTCGTGTCCTCGGCGACGGAGGGCTTCGACCAGGTGGCTTCCGACGAACCCGGTCGCGCCCGTCACCAGCGCGTTCATACCGAGCGGTCGTAGAGCCGGTAGGTCTTGTAATGTTTCCAGCCGAGCTTGACCATCCCGGCAATCATTGCGGGGTTGTCCTCCAGAATCCAGCCGGCTTCGCCCCAGTAGATCCGATTGGCGATGGCCATGTGCCAGATCCGATGATACAGGGCGGCATCGATACCCTTGCCCCGGTATTCGGGGACAATACCCAGGAGGAGGACTCGCAACCGGCCGATGCGCTTAGTCTTGAGCCGGTAAAGCACGCGAAGCAGCCCGGGGATAAAGCTGCCGGACCGGTTGTCCCGGAGCGCTACGTTGAGGTCGGGCAGGCAGATCGCGAACCCGATCGTCCGCCCGTCCTTCTCGGCGAAGGGCACCAGGTCGGGCAGCACGACAGGGCGAAACTGCTCGGCCAGGTGGTCGATCTCCTGCTCAGTCATCGGGACGAAGCCCCAGTTCCTCTCCCATCCAGCGTTGTAGAGCTCTTTGATCCGCGCCACCTCGCCGTCGAAATCCCGCAGATTAAGACTCCGCAGGGTGACGCCGTACCGCTGCTTGATGATGTCGACCGCGCGGGTGACCCGGTCGGCAGATTCACCCTCGGGTTTCCATCCCTCGAAGCACCAGAGGTCCTTTGCCTTCTGGAAGCCGGCCCGCTCGAGCAGCTCCACGTAGTAGGCAGGATTGTGCGGCATCATGAGGGTCGGCGGAGTCTGGAAGCCCTCGACCAGGACCCCACATTCGTCGTTGACCGAGAACGAGACAGGTCCGCGCATGGGATCCAGGCCGAGCGGGCGAAGCCAGTCGGCCGCCGCGGCGAAGAGCGCATCGGCGACAGCCTGATCGTCCACGCACTCGAAGAAACCGAAAAACCCTACCCGATCGCCGTGAGTCTCGTTGTGCAAGCGGTTCTGGATCGCGGCGATGCGGCCGATCACCTCGCCGTTGCGTACGGCGAGCAGGTATTCGGCGCTGGCGTGCTCGAAGAAGGGGTTCTTGGTACGGGAGAGCAGAGTCGCCACGTCCCGACGCAACGGCGGGACCCATAGAGGGTCCCGCGCGTGGAGCCGGTAGGGCAGATCGATGAAGCGCCTGAGATCCCTCTCGTCGCGCGCCGGTCCGACGCGCACGGGAGCGGTCAGATGACCCCCAGCTCGTGACCGATACGGGCGAACGCGTCCAGCGCGTAGTCGATCTGGTCGAACGTGTGCGTTGCCATGAGACTGATGCGCAGCCGGCATTGGGTCGGCGCCACCGCAGGCGGCGCCACCGGATTGGTGAACACACCGGCATCGAACAGCTTGCGCCACATGAGGAAGGTCTTCTCCATGGCGCCCACCAGCACTGGCACGATTGGGGTCTCGGTGGGGCCGATCTCGAAACCGAGGCTCCGGAAGCCGTCCTGCAGCCTGCGGGTATTGGCCCAGAGTTGCTCTCGCCGCTCGGGCTCCCGCTGGAGCACGTCGAGGGCGGCCAGCACGCCGGCGGTGTTGGCCGGAGGCAAGGAAGCGGTGAACATGAGCGGACGGCAGTGATGCCGCAGATAGTGGATGACGCTTTCCGGGGCAGCCACGAATCCGCCGATGGAGGCCAGAGACTTCGAGAAGGTTCCCGCGATGATGTCGACCTCGTCGCTCAGGCCGAAGTGCGCCGCCGTGCCGTCACCGTTGGGGCCAAGCACGCCAATGGAGTGGGCATCGTCCACCGCGAGCACGGCGCCGAACTTCCGGGCCACCCGCACCAGCCCGGGGACGTCGGCAATGTCGCCTTCCATCGAATAGACACCATCCACCACGATCATGGCGCCGCGCCCCGAGAGGCTGCGCTCCATCTTCCGCTCGAGTCCGGCGAGGTCGCCGTGGTTGAACCGCTCGGTGTCGCCGTAGGACATCTTGGCGCCATCCACGATGGAGGCGTGATCCAGCTTGTCCAGATAGACCACTTCACCCCGGCCAACCAGGCCCGAAATGAGACCGAGGTTCGCCTGGTAGCCGGTCGAAAACACCAGGCATGACTCCTTGCCGGTGAACTCCGCAAGGGCGTGCTCGAGCTGTTCGTGAAGGTCCAGGGTGCCGTTCAGGAATCGGCTGCCGGTGCAGCCGGAGCCGTAGCGAGACAGGGCGCGTGAGGCCGCCTCGAGGACCTTGGGATGGTGGGTGAGGCCCAGATAATTGTTGGACCCCAGCATGAGCCGTTTTTGACCTTCAATGACGACAACCGTGTCCTCGGACTCGGAAATCGGTTTGAAGTAGGGATACAATCCCGCCGCCTGAACTTCGCGCGCCCTGGTGAACTGACGGCACTTATCGAACAGCGCGGACTGTTGCAGGGTCTGGATATCCACGGTGCCTCGGCTCGGGAAAGGGTAGAACGGGCCCGGAAATTCTTTGTCCAGAACGGCTTAAAGTACGCCGCTCCGGGGGCCCACACAAGACTGTCACAGAGTAACAGCCGACGCTCGGAATACCAAAGCGGGCAAGGGGATAGCAAGGGCCGGGCCGCTTCAGGCGGGTAGGATTGCGACAGCCCGGGGATTCAGCGCAAAGCTTAGCTCGGTGCCCGGCAGAGGCGGGCAGCTGGGGTCGACCCGGATCTCCAGCCGGAGGTCTCCGACCGCGACCACGGCTATGGTTTCGCGAGCGCGGTGGCGAACCTCTAGCACCCGGCCCGCGAGCGGACCGTCCGACGGGACGAGGGCGTCGGGGCGGAACACCGCCACCGCGGGCCCCGACAAGGCGGCCCGGGGGGTGGGGCTGAACGTGCCGAGGGCGGACTCGAAGCGTCCATCGCCGTCCAGCCGGCCAGGCACGCTGTTCGGCAGGCCAAGGAAACGGGCCATCGCGAGACTCGCCGGGCGGGTGAACAGCTCGCCCGGCGGAGCCATCTGGGCCAGCCGTCCGTCGAGCAGCACTCCGATGCGGTCCGCAAGGAGGCCGGCCTCGTCGAGATCGTGGGTCACGAGAATCAGCGCCGGACCGTACGCGCGCTGAAGCGCGATCAGTGCCTCCCGAACTTCCTGCCTGAGCTCCGGGTCGAGCGCGGCAAGCGGCTCGTCAAGCAGCAACAGGGCCGGCCGGGCCACCACCGCACGGGCGAGCGCCACTCGATGACGCTGCCCTCCGCTCAACGTCCGGGGGGCCCGCTCGGCAAACCCCTCCAGCTGAACCGACGCGAGGGCCTCCCGGACCCGGGGCGCCACAGCAGCCGGGGCAACTCGCCGAACCCGAAGCGGGAACGCCACGTTCTCGAAGACCGACAGGTGGGGGAAGAGCAGCGGAGTCTGGTGGAGGTACACGGCATCCCGCCGCTCGGCTGGGAGTCCGGTCGCGTCGCGGCCCGCGATCTCGATCCGGCCGGACCTCATCGGCCCGAGGCCCGCGATGGCCCGAAGCAAGGTGGTCTTGCCCGCACCAGAAGACCCCGCAACGACCAGGCGCTCGCCGGCGGGCACGTCGAACGTGATACCGAGGAGCCCGGGCGCCGAACCAAACGGGGCTTCCAGCTGGACGACGCGAAGGGCCGGCGCGATCACAAGGGAGCCGGCTCGGCGCGCTGGGCGGAGAGACCGAGTCCGAGTGCGAGAAAGACAGGAACGATGAGCAGCAGGGCCCCGGTGGCGGCGTAGCGCTCTTGCCCGGCTCGAACGAATGCCAGCACCTCGAGGGGGAGCGTACGCACGGCGCCACCCCCGACCAGCAGGGTCAGAGGCACCTGAGCCCAGGAGACCAAAAAGCCCAAGGCAAACCCTTCGGCCAGCGGCCGGCGGAGCAGGGGGATCAGCACACGGCGCCAGAGGTCGATTGGTCCGGCCCCGAGCGAGCGGGCCTCTTCTTCAATGCGGGGATCGAACACGAGAAAGAGGCCGAGAAAGTACAACGAAGTGTAGGCGACGGCAGGCACCAGGTGGGCCACGATAACGCCGGCCAAGGTACCGCCGAGTCCGAGCGAGAGAAAGCTCACCTGGAGCCCGGTTCCGAGCGCAATCGGGGGTGCCGCCACCGGCAGGAAAGCGGCGGTGGCCCCCAGGGTCCGGCGCCAGCCGGTGAGTCGTGCGAGCGAGCGACCTAAGGGCAGCGCAACGAAGCATGCCAGCGCGCCCGTACTGGTCGCGAGGCCGACGCTGGTCGCGGCCGCGTACCCCAGGCGACCACCGAGCAGGGAGCGCCAACTTTCGGCGCTCAACCGCGGCGGCCACAGTGCCGGAAAGAACCAGCGGTCACCCAGCGAAACGACCACCAGCACAGCGAGCGGGCCAAGCGCCGAGAGGGCGAGGCCGCCCAGCAGCACGGTCCGGGCGGTCCGCCGGCGCAGGCTCACGACTCGAGCGACTCCGCGCGCGCGCGAGCCCATTCGTGCAACGCGACCGCTACGCCGGCGAGCCCCAGGCCGAGCAGCACGAGCACGTAAGCGTCGGCCCGGCGCCCGAGATCGGGGTCGGTGTAGCGCTCGTAGGTGAGCAGCGGGAGCGGCAGCGGATTGCTGGGTGCGAGCAGAACGGCGGCCTCGTAGGAGCCGGCGACGAATGCAAAGACGGCCACAATCCCCGGCAACAGGCCCCGCCAGAGCAGCGGCCAGGTCACTCGCTGGAAGGTCGCCCAGGGACCGGCGCCGAGACTTCGGGCCGTCTCTTCCAGGGCGGGCCCGCGGGTGGCGAGCACGGAAAACGCGAGTAGAGCGAGGAAGGGGAGCTCCTTCCACGCGAGCGCCAGGATGTAGCCGACGCCCGCCCGATCGTAGATCAGCGCTGGCAGCTCGGCGGGAGTCGTTGCCAGACCGAGCGCCACCGCGACTCGGGCGAGCAGACCGCTCTGGCCGAGCACCAGCACGCACACGGCCGCGGCGACCAGATGTGGTATGGGAATGGGGAGCACTGCGAGGGTTCGCGCGACCCGATCCGCCGCTTCGGTCGACCGGAACACGGTGGCGAGCAGGACCGCCCCGGCGGTGGCCAGCAGCGTCGCCGCTCCCGCGGTCCATACGGTCCAACCGAGCCCGGCCCACACCTCACCATCTGCGATTACTCGCACAATCCGGTCGAACGAAGGCGCTGCCGGCGCGAACCCCGCGATGCCGAGGGCGGCCATTGCGGAATAGACTGCGCCTGCCAGGGCCGGGAAGGCTATCAGCAGGGCAGCGAGCGGGAGCCCGCGGCCCCGGGTCACGGGGATTGAGCCCGTATCCGGGCCTGCCAGTCGGCGGCGATCCGCTCGTGATACTCCGGCGCGATCTCCGGCCGGGCGTACTTGGCGAGGGAATCGGGCGAGGGGGCTCGGGGATCGACCGAGGCCTCCCGGAATCGCGGGGCCCAATCCGGCGGCAGCCTGGACATGGCGAGGACCGTCCCGTCGCCCCACACGTCCGGGCGCCGCTTTTCGAGCTGGGCCTCGGGGGAGAGCAGAAAGTCGGCGACGACCATTGCCCCCGCTGGATTCGGCGCGTTGCCGGGAATGCCGAGAAAGTGCGAGTTCGCGATGGTGCCGTCCTCCAGAAGCAATGCGCGGGCTGTCCCGGGGAAAAGGCCCTGGCGAATCTTGGTGGCAACCTCGTTCTGATTGTAGGACATCGAGAAGTCGACCTCGCCGTTGAGGAACAGGCGGTGCAGCTCGGCCACACCGGGAGGATAGGTCGCGCCGTTGCGCCAGAAGCTGGGCCGCACGGCGGCAAGCCAGCTCCAGAGGCGGGCCGAGGCATCGCGATAGCGCTGTTCTTCGAATCCTCCCTGCAGCCGGCCCACGCCGCCGGCGAGGGAGTACATCACGGTCTTCAGAAAAGTGATACCGGTAAAGGCCTGGTCGTGGGTGAAGCGGCCCGGATGCGCCACGATCCAGTCCCGCAGCTCGGACACGCTGCGGGGTGGCCTGGGCGTGCGGGCCGAATCGTAAATCAGGGCAAACTGAACCCGCCCCCAGGGGGACTCGAAGCCGGCAGGGTCCTGCTCGAAGTCGCGGGCCACGATGGGCGAGGCGCTGTCGATGTACTTCGAATTGGGCAGCCGTCCCGCCCAGGGACCCCACAGCAGATCCGCCTTCCGCAGATTGTGAAAGGTCTCACCGTTGATCCATACCAGGTCGGCGGTGCCACGGGCGCGAGCATCCCGCTCGACCAGGAGCTGGTTCACGATCTCGGGCCCTTGGCCTTCGACCGCATGAAGCCTGATGGCATAGCGCTGCTCGAGCCGGGGTGCGACCCATTCATCCACGAAGCGATTGATCGACGGATCGCCCCGCCACATGCGCCAGGTGACGGTGGTGCCTCTGGCGCGGGCGAGGACGCTATCCCAGGGCAGGCTGGCGAGGTCCCGTGCGCTCGGCGGGCGTTTGGCCGTCCCGCATCCCGCCAAAAAGAACACCGCAGAGGCGCAGAGGGCGCAGAGAACAACAACAAAGGGCGGTTCTCTGCGTCCTCTGCGCCTCTGCGGTGAAAAATCAAAAGACATACCGCGCCGAGAACTGGAACTCCCGTGGCGGGCCGGGTGAGCGGAGCACGATGGGGTCGCCGGGGCGACCGAATTGGGTGCGGCTGCCGCCGCCCGGAATGCCGTTCGCAAAGTTTCCCCACTTGGTGCCGTTGAGCAGGTTGAACGCGTCGGCCCGGACCTCCAGCTGCCCGAACCGGGTGGGCAGGAGGTAGGCGACGCTCGTGCTCAGGTTGAAGAAGCTCGGCAGGCGCTCGCCGTTGCGAGGGACGCCGGGCAGACGATCCAAGTTCCCAGTGAAGCCGTTGCCCCGGATCGGCCCGGAGCCGAGCAGATCGTAGCTCGTGCTGGACCCATCGGGGTTGATGATGCCGGCCACACGGTTCACTGGCTGGCCGGTCTGGAAGTCGGCGATGACGCTCATTCGAACCCGGTGCCCGAGGGTGTACACCGAGCGCAACGTCACCTTGTGCCGGCGATCGTTGATCGCGTCGGCCCACTCGGTGCTAGTGCAAGGAGCCCCGGTCACTGCATCCCTCAGGTCGCTGCCGAAGCAGTTGGCCTGCACGGCCCCGAAGTTGATATCTTCGGCGTCGGTCTTCGCATGCGACCACACCCAATTGGCGTCTAGGCTCCACACGTCGCTCAGCCGCCGCCGGACTGCAACGTAAAGGCCGAGATATCGCGCCCTCCCTCCGGATTGGGCGGTCGAGAGCCGGCGGAACCCTCCCGGCGCCGGCGCCACCGGGCGGTCGGGGTCACCAGGGCAACTGAATGCGCTGGCGCACGGCCGGTTCACCGTGTCGTTTGCCGCGAGCGGGCGGGTGATGGCGTTCAGGTCGACCAGCCGCGGCAGCTTCCGGGTTTCCACCCAGACGCCGTCGACCGAGAAGCCCCAATCGTCTCCCAGCTGCAACTGATACCCGATAGTACCCTCATAGCTGATGGGCTGCTCGAGGCCGAGCGCGAACAGCCGAAAGACCTCCCGGGGCGGCAGCTGGTCGCGCCGGGCCTGGAGCTCAGCGGGAGTGGGACCCTGCAGGTAGGCAGGAGCATCCGATCCGGTGAAGGTGACGGTGGCGTTCCCGCTGGGCCCGAGCTGCACCGCATCGGAATAGATGGCGTAGGGGAACTTGCCGGCGTACCAGCCAAAGCCGCCGCGCAGCACACTACGATCGGTCCGGTACCAGTTGAACGATGCGCGGGGCTGGACGTTGTCCAGGTCGGGCGAGCCGCCGCCGCGGGAAGTGAGGTCGTCGTAGTCCCAGCGGACCCCTGCCTGCAGGGTGAACGAGGGGGTCACGCGCCAGCGGTCTTCGAGGAACAGGCCCACGAGGGTCTGGCTCAGATTCACCTGCTGAGGGCTCGCGTCCACCGTGTAACTGAACACCCGGGCGTTGGCCGGGATGTCGGCGAACGTGAGCGGCCTTCCCACCGCCGGCGTGATGTTCCCGTCGTTGTACACGGTATAGGCGCCATGGGGGTTGGTTCCCGCCGCCGCCAGCTCGAACCAGGCGGTGACCAGATCTCCACCCGCCCGCAGCGCATGACTCCGGCCCAGGGACCGCTCGAACACGTTGCGCAGCTCGAGCTGCGTTTCCGATTCGTCGAATACGAAATTGCTCGAGCCGACGACCGCTTGCACGGCGTTGGTGCCGGGGTCGATCACCGTCACCTGGGGCCGGCTGAAGTCGCTCCGGGTGGGAGGAAAGAACCAGCGGAACGTGCCGATCTGGATCGAGGCGGTGTTGCTCGCCTTCCCTCCGCCCAGAGCGGCGCGGTGGGTGATCGTGGTGAGACTTCCTACCCGCCGGGTGGTGACATCGGCTTCGGGCGTGATCACACCGTTGCCCTCGCCGGCCCGGCTGACCGAGCTCAGCGCAAAGCGCATGGTGGTCGTTTGGGCCGAGTTCCAGCCATGGTCGAGCCTCCCGAACAGCTTCACCTTCTGGCGCTGCTCGGTACCGAGAAAAGGGGCGAGCGTGGTGGAGCCGATGCGATCCTCGTTCTCTCTGGTGTACTCCCCCGCTAGTGCGTAGAAGGTGCGAGCGCGCGCTATGGGGCCGCTCAACCCGCCACCGAGCTGGTATCGGTGAAACCCTTCCTGCGTGCGGCGGATCGCCGCGGGGACGCCACCAAAGGGGATCTTGTCATCGGCGTCGAGGGGTTTGCCCGGGCGCCAGTAGGCGTACAGCTCGGCGCGGGTCAGGTCGCCTCCGGCCCGGCTGATCTGATTCACCACGCCGGTGGAGGTTCTGCCGTAGGCGGTCGAGTAGGTGTTGACCAGGGCCTCTTCCCGGGCCAGCCCGCCCAGCGGAAACTCGACCCGGGGTCCGCCCAGGAAGCCTTCGTTGTTGTCCAGCCCGTCGAGGGTGTACTGGGTGTAGAGCGAGTTGCCGCCGTTGAAGCTCAGGGGAGGGGCATCGCCGAAGTATCCGGTGCTTTGAGCGATGCCCGGGACATTGAACAGGAGCGTCAGGGGATCGCGGGCATCGGTCGGCAGCGCCTCCAACTCGACCTGCTCGATCGCGCCACCGGTTGCCGCGTCCTCAGTGTTCAAGAGTGGGCGCGCCGGCTGCGCGACCACGGTGACGGCATCGAGCAGGTGGACCGGCGCCAGGGTTATGCCGATCTCACGGCGACTTCCCGGCGCGAGCGGCCCGAACGCCACCTGCTCGGGCGCGTAGCCGACCGCCGCCAGGCGGAGGGTCCCGGTCGATCCAGCGGGCAGCTCGAGCCGGAACCGCCCTTGGGGGTCCGTCTCGGTGGCGGCCCCTCCCGGCTCGAGGACGACGCGTGCGCCGGCGACCGGGGCGCCGCTCTGGGAGCGCACGGTCCCCCTGAGGGTTGCCGGTGCCTGGGCTCCGGCGGGACCAGCGAAGGCCAGCAGGGCGGCGACCGACAGGCCACCACAAATCAGGATGTGAGGATACCTGGATCCCTGCATCAGCCGGCCATCCTTTCCGAAGCCACGGCAACCGCAATATGTTACGGCGAGACGGGAGAGCCCTGGTGGCCTCGCTGTCGTTAGGAGGAGGACGGAGCTGGATGTCACACGAGCACGAGGTGCCTCGCCGGTCGTTCCTCCAGCGTGTTGCCCTCGCGGCGGCGGCGCTGGCCGGCTCCGCTGCGATGGGCCGGTCCGAGCGGCTCCTCGCGCTCACGCCGTCGGGCCCAGACGATCCGGCGATCCCCAACGAGGCGGTCGCCAAGATCTACCGCGAGCGGTTCGGCGGGCGCCCGATCACGCGGGGGCACGTTCAGCTCGATATGCCGGCGGTGGCAGAAGACGGCCGCATCGTGCCGGTCATTATCGAGAGCGATCTGCCGATGACGCCCGAGCGGTACGTCAAAGGCATCCATCTCATCGTCGATCACAATCCCGATGCGCACCTGGCCGGTTTTTATCTCACTCCCGCGATCGGCCGGGTCTCGATCACGACCCGGATCAAGATGAAACGAACGACGTGGGTGCGCGCTATCGTGGAAACCAACGCCGGCGAGCTGTGGGCGGACTACGCCAAGGTGCTCGTCACGCTGAACGGGTGCGGCTGACCATGCCAGGCAACGTGGGCGACGCGCGGCTGCGGGTTCCCGACCGCATCGCCAAAGGCGATGTCATCACCGTGAACTCCATCGTCTCGCATCCGATGGACACCGGCTTCTTCCGAACCAGGGATGGAGCTCCGATCCCGGCGTATTTCATCAGCGAAGTGGTGGTGACCTACGGGGGCGAGGAGGTGGCCCGGTTCGAGTGGACGTCCGGCGTCAGCCGCGACCCGGTGGTGAGCTTCAGCCTCAAGGCAGACCGCGAAGCGCCGGTTTCCATGACCTGGAAGGACAACAAGGGCGGGGTGTACAGCAAATCGGTGGACATCGCGTTCACCGCGGCCTGATTCCGAGCGACTTCTTCCTGCCCGCGACCGTCCTGCTCGCGCTCCATGCGGCTCTGGCCGGATGGAGCGTTTCCGCTGCGGCTCCGGCGAGCCCGCCGCTCTTCCCCATCCGACGGCTCGCCAATGGCATTTATGCGGTCATGGGCGACACGGGCCGCGGCTCCGAGGGGCGAGCCAACGCCGGGTTCGTGGTCACCCGCGACGGCGTGGTCGTCATCGATGCCGAGGGCAGCCCCCGGGACGGAGCAACCCTGCTGCGCACCATCCGATCCGTCTCGCAGGGCCGCATCCGCTGGCTGGTGCTCACCCACCATCATCCGGACCACCACTTCGGCGCCGTCATCTTCCGGAAGGCGGGCGCCAAGGTGATCGCACATCCGGACGCCCGCACGCTCGCGTCGGAAGGAGGGCTCGACAACCAGATGATCGACTGGATCCGGGTCGTGGGGCTCGACGCGATGCGAGGGTTCGAGTACGCCGATGCGCCGGACCGGCCCGTCACTCGAGCGGACACCCTGCGGCTGGGCGGCCGCACGCTGATCGTATTTGCGCCCGGCCCGGCGCACACGCCGGGCGACCTCATGGTCTGGCTGCCCGAGGAGCGAGTTCTGTTTGCCGGCGACGTCCTGGTCGAGGACGGGGTTACCATGGTGGTCGACGGAAGCGCGCCGGCGCTGCTCAGGGCACTGGACGAGATCGATTCGCTTCATCCGAGGACGGTCGTGCCGGGGCACGGGGCGCTTCCGGCCGAAGCGGGAGTGCTGATCGAACGTACCCGGGCCTACATGACCCAGCTTCGCGGTGAGATGCGGGCGGCGGTGCAGGAGGGGGTCCCGATGAAACGCGCGCTGGACGCGCTCCCGCCGGCGGACGAAAACCGGCCGGTGTCATTGAACTCCCGCCGCCGCCGGAACGCGGCGCGGGTGTACGTCGAGGAGGAGAAGGACCTGATGGGGCTGGGCGGAGACTCGGCTCAATGAAGGCGGACGGGCGGACTCGCGGGCGGACGGGCGGACAGGCGGACGGGCGGACGGCGGACGGGCGGACGGCCGGACAGGCGGACGGGCGGACGGCTTGGTCCGTTCCCCGGGGGCTCTTGCCAGGCATAGCGCTGCTACTCGTCGCGTGCGCAACGCAGCCCGCCCCGGGCACTCTGTCCGCCGGTCCGCCCGTCCGGCCGTCCGCCCATCCGTCCGCCCGCCTGCCTGCCTTGATATCGACCGATCAGCTCGCAGCGTGGCAGCGTCGAGGGGAGGCCTTCCGGCTGGTCGACGTGCGGACCGACCCCTTTACCTACCTCAAGGGCCACCTTCCCGACGCGGTGTATCTGAACACCGAAACGCTCCGGGCGGCAGAACGCGGGACCCCGATGCAGCTCTTCTCCGGACAATGGTACGCGGAGCTCTTCGCTCGGCTGGGGATCCGGTGGGACCAGCCGGTCGTGGTGTACAGCGCCGGCGAAACCCACAACATCGACGCCACCTTTCTGGTGTGGCTGCTCGCGAGTTACGGCCATCCCCGGGTGTACCTGCTTGACGGCGGATACTTCAAGTGGGAGCTCGAGCAGCGCCCGATCGGGAAGCCCTACCCCAAGATCGCTGGCGCGCCGCTTCCCAGCGGCCGATTCGCGCCACCCATCGCGACCCTGGAGGACGTACGCCGCGCCGTGGCGCGAATCGGCCGCTGGGAAGCGGCGCGCCAGCGATCTTGGGGTAGGGCTTCCCGATCGGGCGCTGCTCGAGCTCCCACTTGAAGTATCCGCCGTCAAGCAGGTACA
>JBIOTT010000193.1:0-4923 GCA_044866195.1 Gemmatimonadales bacterium | reverse complement strand
GCTCCACCGCCTCGACCACCCTCCGTGCGCGCTCGCCCTCGAGCAACTGGTAGGGGAGTCCGCCCACCGCGAAGATCTGGTTGGGGCGGAACGTCGGGTCGACCGTTCCCGGCTGGTGATCGGGATCGACCACGTCATTCAAATATCCGGCCGCGTTCCAGAAACGTTGCTCGAACGCTCGGCGCCCCCGCTCATGCGGCTCCTGCCACGCCGAGTCCCATTCGCTCACGATCCGGAGCGCGTTGAGCCAGAGCGCCTGCACCTCGACCGGCTTTCCGACGCGCGGCGTTACCACCCAGTCGCCCACCTTGGCGTCCATCCAAGTGAGCTGGACACCCGGCTCGCCGGTGGCGAGGAGCCCGTCGGAATCGAGATGAATGCGGTAGCGGGTCCCGCGCGCATAGCCGGAAACGATCGAGGAACAGGCTGCTTGGAGCTGTTCCAGATCCCGACCGGCTGTCCGCCTGTCCGCCCGTCCGCCTGTCCGCCCTCCACGTCTGCTCCCGTCTGCTCCCGCCCCCAAGTACTCACCCACGGCAACGATGTACCACAGCGACGCGTCCACCGCATTGAACTCCGGTGCGTCGCCCCGATCGGCAAAGCGATTGGGCAGCATCCCCTCGGACACCTGGGCGGCCCACTCGAGCAGGATTTCGCGCGCTTCCCCCAGCCGCCCGGTTGCGAGACAGAGCCCCCGCAGCGCGATGAAGGTGTCGCGGCCCCAGTCGCCAAACCAGGGATAGCCCGCGATGATTGTCCGTCCGGCGCCACGCCTGACCAGGTATGCATCGCCGGCACGCTCTAGCGGGGTTGCGAACTTGGCCCTGCGCCGCTTCTCCGCCGCGGCGAGGCGGGTGAATCCGGCGGTGGCGGCGGTGTGCCAGCCGAGCGCCTCGGGGTCGGTGGTGAACCCGAGCACAGCGGCGCCGTCGCGCAGATTCCAGCGGAAGCTGCCCGGTGCAGCCAGATCCTCGACGTAGTCCAGCCCGCGGGCCCGCTCCTCGGCGTAGGCGAAGCCGCGGTACCAGACCGGCTCGTGGGCATATGCCCCGTTCGAGAGCGCGGTCACCGCGGGCACGCCGAGGTAAGGAACCCAGCGCACCCCGCCGTCGGTCGTCTCGGCATCGAAGCGGAAGGCCGGGTTCTCGTGATGGAGCGAGTGAAAGTCGCGGCCCGACAGAAACGGCCGCACTACCAGCACGCCACGGCGTGGCCCGCCCACCACCCGCCACCGGAGCGCCACTGCGGGCTTTCCGGCCGGCACGATCAGCTCCTGCGAGATCCGGGTGCCGTTGGGCAGGCGAAAGGTCCACGTCGGCCACGGCTCGTGGGTAAACGACTCCAGCTCCGCGGGATTGTCGGGCGCTACGGTATCAGGGGCATACCGCTGCCGCGAGAGGAAGACCTTCTCCCTTTCTCCGGTCGTCTCCACCCACGCATCCAGCCCGTTGACCAGGGCCATCCGCCCGCTGGGCGGTGCCGTCGCCGCGAGCAGCAGCGCGTGATAACGGCGGGTGCGGATCCCGCTCACCGTTCCCGAGGCAAAGCCGCCCAGGCCGTCCGGCTCGAGCCATTCGGGCTCGACCATGGCCGGCGCCGGTAACGATGCCGGGCTCATGCTTCACTCAACGCCGGGCGGCGCTCGCGAGGCTGTGGTGCTGCGGTCGAGCGTGCACGGGCAAGGTCCTCGATGCAGCGGAGCACCAGCGCGGTCCAGCCGGTCTGGTGGCTCGCACCCACCCCACGACCGGTCTCGCCATGGAAGTACTCGTGGAACAGCACCAGGTCCTTCCAGTACGGATCGGTGGCATAGCGCGACTCGCCGCCGTGACACGGCCGCTCGCCACCGGGGCCGGGCAAGAAGATCGAGGCGAGCCGCCGCTGAATCTCCCGGGCCGCTCCCTCCAGGGTGACCACGTTACCCGAGCCGACGGGGCACTCGACCGTGACCTCCTCGCCGTAGAAGTGGCTGTAGCGCTCCAGCGCCTCGAGCACCAGGAAGTTGATCGGGAACCAGATCGGCCCGCGCCAGTTCGAGTTGCCGCCGAACAGGCCGGTGTTCGATTCGCCCGGCACGTAGTCCACCTGGTAGCGCTCGCCCATCACGTCGAACACGTACGGATGCTCGCGGTGGACCCGCGACACCGAGCGCACACCGTGGGCACCCAGGAACTCGGTCTCGTCCAGCAGATAACGGAGCACGCGAATGAGCCGGTCCTTGGACGGAATTGCCAGCAGCCGGTGCGAGCCGGACTCGGCCATGCGCGGGTGCATGCACGAGATATGGCGCGCCAGGTCGGGCCGATTGGTGAGAAACCAATCCATCCGCTTCCGAAACCCGCGCAGCTTGGAGATCCTCACGTCGTCGAGCACCTCGACCGCGATCAGCGGCATCAACCCCACCAGCGAGCGCACCCGGAGCGGCACCATGCTGCCGTCGACGTGGAGCTGGTCGTAGTAGAAGCCATCGTCGTCCGCCCAGAGTCCCGTGCCGCCCAGCAAGTTGATCGCGTCCGCGATGGCGATGAAGTGCTCGAAGAACTTGGAGGCGACGTCCTCGTAGGCAGGGTCTTCGCAGGCGAGCTCCAGCGCGATCGAGAGCATGGTGTTGCAGTAGAACGCCATCCACGCCGTGCCGTCGGCCTGCTCCAGGTGACCGCCGGTGGGCAGCGGGCGCGAGCGGTCGAACACCCCGATGTTGTCGAGGCCCAGGAAGCCGCCGGAGAACAGATTGCGTCCTTCCGGATCCTTCCGGTTCACCCACCAGGTGAAGTTGAGCAGCAGCTTGTGGAACGCGCGCTCGAGGAAGAACCGGTCGCGCTGGCCGCGGGCGGCGGTCATCTTGTACACCCGCCATACTGCCCAGGCGTGCACTGGTGGATTCACGTCGGAGAACGCAAACTCGTATGCCGGAATCTGGCCGTTCGGGTGCATGTACCATTCGCGCAGCAGGAGCAGCAGCTGCTCCTTCGCGAAGTGGGGATCGATCCGGGCGAACGGTATCATGTGGAAGGCCAGATCCCAGGCAGCAAACCAGGGGTACTCCCACTTGTCCGGCATCGAGATCACGTCGCGGTTGAACACCTGCAACCACTCGCTGTTCCGGCCGAACTTGCGGCCCGGAGGGACCGGCGGCTGGGCCGGGTCGCCCTCGAGCCAGTCGTTCACCACGTAGTGGTAGAACTGCTTGCTCCAGAGGAGGCCGGCGTAGCCCTGCCGCAGCACCAGCCGCTCCTCCGGCGTCACCTGCGCCGGCAGCCGGTTCTGGTAGAACTCGTCGGCCTCGCGGATCCGGGCCTCGAACATCCGGTCGAATCCCGGCCCGAAAGCCTCGCCCTGGGCCTCGGATTGCCGTAGCCGGAGCCGGATCGTCATCTCGGCGCCGGGCTCGATCCGCAGGTGATACACCGCCGCGGCCTTGGTGCCGGTCTGGCCCGGATTCACCGCCTCGTGCCGTCCCGCGATCACGTACTCGTTGAAGGCGTCTTTCACGTAGGGATGCTGGTTCGGTGCACCAAAAAGCCGCGCGATGTTGGTCTCGTTCTCCGTGAACAGCCACTCGGGCCCGTTGCCCGCCGCCTCCGCATCGAGCCGGTAGTCCCCCAAGCCACCGTGCTGCGCGAGCACGCTGTCCGGACCCAGCTTCTCGAGTCTCGGCCGGGGACCGTAACCCTCGCCGGTGCGACCCCAGCTCCAGACGTTGCGGAACCACAGCGTCGGCAGGACGGCGATGGTGGCGAGCTCGGGGCCGCGGTTCGCGATGGTGATGCGGATCAGGATATCCTCGGTCGACGCCTTGGCGTACTCGGCAAAGACGTCGAAGTAGCGCCCCTCGTCGAACACGCCGGTGTCGGCCAGCTCGAACTCGGGCTCGGTCTTCGAGCGCCGGCGATTCTCGGCCACCAGCTGGTCGTAGGGGAAGCGGGCCTGCGGATACTTGTAGAGCGCTTTCAGGTAGGAGTGCGTCGGCGTGGAGTCGAGATAGTAGTAGCACTCCTTCGCGTCCTCGCCGTGGTTGCCTTCCGGACCGGTCAACCCGAAAAGCCGCTCCTTGAGGATCGGATCCCGGCCATTCCACAGGGCAAGGCTGAAACAGAGCCGGCACTGCCGGTCGGTGATGCCGAGCAGGCCATCCTCGCCCCAGCGATAGACTCGGCTCCGGGCGTGGTCGTGGGGAAAGTAGTCCCACACGTTCCCGTCGCTGGAGTAATCCTCGCGCACGGTGCCCCACTGGCGCTCCGAGAGGTACGGGCCCCAGCGCTTCCAGTTCTCCAGCCGCTGTGCGTCACGCTCTAGGCGGCGGGTTTCGGCGTCGGACATGGGATCAGATTCCGGTGAGTGGCTGGGGATGGAATGCGTGAGGGCAGGAAATGGTTCCCGATAGGCTATCCGCTATCCGCTATCCGTCGTCCGCTCTGCGATCCGCCACGGACAGCGGCGGATAGCGGATCGCGGATAGCGGATAGCTACCCTCCGGCTAGCCGATCCTGAATCCGCTCGAGCAACCCGGCCGGCACCGCTATCCGCCGGACTTTCTCTCGCACCTGATCCAGCAGCTGTTCCTCGGCCCGGAACTGGCCCGCGCAGGCCTCGCACGTCTCGAGGTGCTCGCGCACCCGCCGCATCTCGACCTCGCTCAGCTCACGATCGACATAGTCGTCGAGCCGCGCAACCGCTTCCCGGCAGGTCAGGGGATCGATCGGGTCCGATTTCACGTTGCCTCCGGTGCCGCCGGCCGCGGCACGAGCCCCTGATCCACCGCTACCTGCCACAGCGCCCGCTGGAGCATCTTCCGCGCACGGTGCAGGCGAGAGCGGACGGTTCCGATGGGACAGCCGAGAACCTCGGCGATCTGCTCGTAGGAAAAGTCTTCGATGAAGTAGAGCGTCGCCACCGCGCGGTACTCGCCCGGCAACGCGGCCA
>JBIOTT010000192.1:0-11288 GCA_044866195.1 Gemmatimonadales bacterium | reverse complement strand
GGTAGTGTGCTACTCCCGTCCGCTCCCGTCCGCTCCCGTCCGCTCCCGACTGCTCCCGTCTCCCGCCCACTCCCGATCAAACCGATACGGATGCCCGGCCTGCTCCAACAGGTCCAGCACCAGCCGCACGGGCAAGCCCATCGCGCTGAAGAAGTCTCCCTGGATGCACTCCACCAGCGCGGCCCCATATCCCTGAATTCCGTACGCGCCGGCTTTGTCCATCGGCTCCCCCGTCGCGACATAGGCCCGGAGCAAGTCGTCGTCAGCCGGGCGGAAGGAGACCGCCGTAACGTCGGTCGCGCTCAGGATGCCGCCGGGCGTCTTCAGGGCGATCGCGGTGATCACGTGATGGGTGCGGCCTTGCAGCTGCCGAAGCATCCGGAGCGCGTCCTCGGCGTCGGCCGGCTTCTCCAGCAGTTCTCCCCCGACCACGACGGTAGTATCCGCCCCCAGCACCAGATCGCCCGTCACGCTGGCCGCCTTCTCGCGGGCGAGCCGCTCCACGTACGGCCGCGGCGGCTCGCCGGGCCCGCGGATCTCGGGGATGTGGGGTGGCTTGACGTCCACCGTGAGGCCCAGCATCTCGAGCAGCTGCCGGCGGCGGGGGGATCCGGACGCCAGGACCAGCACGGGTCGGCTCATGCCGAGCGCTCCAGCAGGAGGGTCACGGGACCATCGTTGACCAGATCGACCTCCATCATCGCCCCGAAGCGTCCGGTCGCGACCTCGAGTCCCCGCGCCCGGAGTGCGGCGACAAACGCTTCGTACAGGGGGACGGCTACCTCCGGTCGGGCCGCGTCGACGAACGATGGGCGGCGGCCCTTTTCGGTGTCGCCGTACAACGTGAACTGCGAGACCACGAGTACGGCGCCGCTCACGTCAGCAAGACCCAGGTTCATCTTGCCCTCGGTATCGGCGAACAGTCGGAGACCGGCCACCTTCTCCGCCATCCATTCACCCTGGGCGGGCGTGTCGCTGTGGGTGAATCCCACCAGGAGGCAGAAGCCGGGGCCGATGGAGCCGACCACCCGCCCGCCGATCCTGACCGATGCCTTGGAGACACGCTGGAGCACGACCCGCATTGTCGCTCGTGATTGAACCGCAGAGACGCAGAGAACACAGAGAAACGAACGGTTTAAGTTAACTGGCCCGGGCCGGAGATCGGAGTATGCAGCCTCTGTGCCCTCTGCGCCTCTGCGGTTTGCAGTTCCAGTTCAATTTCTTGAGGGGAACAGATGGCCCAGCCATACCGAACCGACCTACCCGACTCAACCAGCGCCGAGCGGACCGACTCGCGCTGCCGCATCATACCCGCGCCCCAACGCCCCGACCCCGCGCGGTGGCCTGATGACCGTGCCACGTTCGCCTGGCTCGGCCATGCAACCGTGCTCGCCAACTTCTACGGAACTTGGATCCTGACGGACCCCGCGCTCGAGACCCGCATCGGACTCGGCCGGGGCCGCGCCAAGTTGGGGCCTCGCCGCTTGATCGCTCCCGCGCTGCGCCCCGCGGAGCTGCCGGATATCGGCCTCCTGCTCCTGTCGCACGCCCACATGGATCACACCGACCTTGGAACCCTCCGGGCGCTCCCGCGAGACCTGCACGTTATCGTCCAGCCCGGCAACCGCGACCTGGTGCGCCGGTTTCGCCGGGTGGAAGAGCTCGCGTGGGGGGAGCGGCTGACGGTCGACGGGACCGAGATCGAGTCGGTGCCGGTCCGGCACTGGGGCGCGCGCATGATCACCGACCACCATCGCGGCTATGGAGGCTATGTGCTGCGACGGGCGGGCCGGACCGTTGTGTTCGCCGGCGACACCGCCTACACCGACGGGTTCGGGGAGCTTGCCCGCCGGGGACCCATCGACCTCGCCATCCTCCCGATTGGCGCGTACGACCCATGGATCGCCAATCACGCCTCGCCCGAGGAGGCCTGGCAGATGGCGCGCCAGATGCGTGCGGCCCACGTTCTCCCGGTCCATCACTCGACCTTCAGATTGAGCCGCGAGCCCATGCACGAGCCGATCGAGCGGCTGCTTCGTGCCGCAGGCTCCGAGCGGCACCGGGTGGCGGTGACGCAGGTGGGACAGACCTGGACGATGCCGGAGAAGTGGCCGGGCTAGGCAGCCATCGGGGGTGACCCCACGACGAGCAGCCGGGTGAGCGCCGCCTCGAAATGATCCCGGCGTGGGGGAGTGTGGAGCTGGAGGTCGACCCCCAATGCCGCGCAGCGGGCCGGGTCCAGGTGGTGGGCGGGTCCGGTCACCACGGCGATGCCGAGCGGAGCCCCGGCAGCCTGGCGCAGCATCAGCGCCTCCCGGCCCGCCTCTCCCGACAACAGGCGGGCGCCGATGCCGGCGCAGACGAACGGCTGAGCCTGGCGGGCGGCCAGCGGCGAGAGGCCTCGCGAAGACACCGGTGCCTGGGTACGAGCACTCTTCATCAGAGATAGGTATCGGCAGAGCAAGCGGTTTGCTTGAGCACGGCTGACTCGAGGGCCGGCCGGACATCAAACGCCCCCAGAGCCGAAGCCCTGGGGGCGAGAGATACGACCAAATCGATGCCGATGTGGGGGCGTTATCAGTTCGCCCGCTACTCCACCGTCACCGACTTGGCCAGATTTCTCGGCTGGTCCACGTTGCAGCCGCGGCGCACGGCCACGTAGTACGACAGCAGCTGCAAGGGAATGCTGGTCAAGATCGGCGTCAGAAGGTCCAACGTCTCCGGGATCGTAAAGGTTGCATCTGCCAACCGCTCGATCTCGGCGTCACCGGGGTTTACCAGAGCAATAACCTTGCCACCCCGCGCCTTCACCTCCTCGATGTTCGACACGATCTTCGAGTGGACCGCATCCCTCGGGGCGATGAACACGACCGGCATGTTCTCGTCGATCAGCGCGATGGGGCCGTGCTTCATCTCCGCCGCCGGATAGCCCTCGGCATGGATGTACGAGATTTCCTTGAGCTTGAGCGCTCCTTCGAGGGCCACGGGGAAGTTGACCCCCCGGCCCAGATAGAGCGCGTTGTGGGTGGCGCTGAGGAACTGGTCGGCGAGGCGCTCGACCTCGGAGTCCCGGGCCAGGATCTCGGCCATCTGGTCCGGTAGCCGGCTCAGGGCCTGAATGATCTGCCGCCCTTGCAGAATACTCAGATTGCGGAGCCGGGCGATGCGGAGGGAAATGAGTGCCAGCGCACCCACCTGGCTGGTGAACGCCTTGGTGCTCGCCACCCCGACCTCGGGGCCGGCGTGGAGGTACAACCCGCCGTCCACCTCGCGGGCGATGGTCGAGCCGACCACGTTGACTATCCCGATGGTCCGGGCGCCGCGCCGCTTGGCCTCGCGAATGGCCGCGAGCGTGTCTGCCGTCTCGCCGGACTGGGAGATTCCCACTACGAGAGTTTTGGTGTCCACCACCGGGTTCCGGTAGCGGAACTCGGAGGCGTATTCCACCTCCACCGGAATGCGGGCCATCTCCTCCAGCATGTATTCGCCGATGAGCCCGGAGTGCCACGATGTGCCGCAGGCGGTGATGATGATCCGCTCGACCTGCTTGAGGGCGTCGTCCGACAGGTTGAGCCCGGTGACTCGGGCGGTCCCCTCGTCTTCGAGCAGGTGCCCCCGCAGCGTATTCCGCAAGCTCTCCGGCTGCTCGCAAATCTCCTTGAGCATGAAGTGGGCGTAGCCGCCCCGTTCGATGGTCGCGAGGTCCCACTCGATCTGATTGACCGGCTTGTCGATCTTCGCGGTGTCGAGATTGCGAATCCGGTATCCGTCGCGGCTCAAGACCGCCATCTCACCGTCATCGAGGTAGATCACCGATCGGGTGTGCTGCAACAACGGGGACGCATCCGAGGCGACAAACCACTCGTTCTCACCCACGCCCACCAGCAGGGGCGAGCCCTTTCGCGCCGCCACCAGCACCCCCGGCTCGTCGGCCGATACGAAGGCCAGGCCATAGGCGCCGTCAACGTCTCGCAGGGCCGCCGCAACTGCCTCCTCGAGGTTGCCCCGATAGAATTCGCCGACGAGATGCGCCAGCACCTCGGTGTCGGTCTCCGACTTGAAGCTGTGACCGCGCTGCTCGAGCGCCTTCCGGATGGCCGAGGCGTTTTCGATGATGCCGTTATGGATGACGGCGATGCGGCCGGACTGGTCAGTGTGGGGGTGAGCGTTCGGCGTGGTGGGTGCACCGTGGGTTGCCCAGCGCGTGTGCGCGATGCCGACGGTGCCCACGGGCAGATTGCCGTCGAGCTGCTGCTCGAGCGCCGAGATTTTCCCGGCGGCCTTCACAATCTCGAGGCCCTTGCCGTTCACGATGGCAATACCGGACGAATCGTAGCCGCGGTATTCCAATCGCTTCAGGCCATCGATCAGCAATCCTGCTGCCGGCCGAGGGCCGATATATCCGACGATGCCACACATCCGTGCGTGGTCCTTTAGTTCAGGAGTTCTCGTCCTGCCGCCACTAAGTGTTCCGCATCGGCGGCCGTCGGGGCCTCGGCGATGAGGCGGACGATCGGCTCGGTACCCGAGGGCCGGACGTGAAGCCAGCGGTCGGCCCAGGCGAGTCTGAGACCGTCGCGCTCATCGGCGGTGGCATCGGGGAAACGCTGACGCATCCGATCGAAGAGCGGCCCTAAATCGCGCCCGCGCGGCACCTTCGCCTTGAGAATCGTGTATCGCGGCGCCGCCGCTACCACGCGAGACAGGGAGGTCCCAACCTTGGCCAAATGGTGCAAGATCAAGGCCACCCCCAGGGGTGCGTCGCGGCCTATATGAAGCGCGGGCAGGATCACCCCGCCGTTCCCCTCCCCCCCGATAAGCGCGCCTTCATCCCGGATGGCCCGCGCGACGTTGGCCTCCCCCACCGGCGCCCGTACGAACCGGGCGCCGAAGTCGCGCGCCGCGTCTTCCACGACCAGACTGGTCGAAAGATTCACGACGACAACCGGGGTTCGCCCGTCGGGGTTCCCGCGATTGGCAAGCACGGCTCGTACTGCCAGAGCGAGCGTATAGTCTTCGCCGATTGCGGTTCCGGTCTCGTCGACCAGCGCCAACCGATCGACATCCGGATCGACCGCAAGGCCGAGCTCCGCGCCGCTCTCCCGAACCAGGCTGGACAGGTCTCCCAGGTTCTCCGGAATGGGCTCGGGCGGATGGGGAAAGTGGCCGTCCGGCTCGAGGTGGATGCCGCTCACCCGCACCCCGAGGCGTTCGAGCAACGGCGGGAGCGCGACACCTCCCGCCCCCCGGACGCAATCAATTGCAACATGGAAGCGGCGGGCCCGAATGGCCGCGACGTCTATCACCGGCAACGCGAGAACCGCCGCCAGATGGCGCTCCAGGGCGGCCGGGTCGGCCCGTACGGCGCCGATGCCGCTCCAATCGGCTCGGGGCGGCCCGGATTCCGCCAGCGCGCGAACCGCCGCGCCGGCCTCGGCATCCAGAAAGATGCCGTCAGGGCCCACGAACTTGAGCGCATTCCACTCGATCGGATTGTGACTTGCCGTGAGGATGAGACCGGCGCCGGCGTGGTGGTACTCCACCGCCAGCTGCACCGTGGGCGTGGGCACCACACCGAGGTCGACCACCTCGACCCCAGTGGACATGAGGCCCGCGGTCGCGGCCTGCGCGAACATGGGACCGCTGGTCCTGGCGTCACGCCCGAGGACCACGAGCGGATGACCCGCCGCCCGTGCCCAGGCGCCCAGGGCGGCAGCGTGACGCGCCACCAGCTCGGGCGTCAGGTCGGACCCGACCAGACCCCGCATGCCCGAGACGCTGATCATCAAGCTGGAGGACACCACGAAGCCGTCGCTAGACCGGCAGCGGAAGCGCGGCCATGTCGGGAAACGCCGCCTGGAACGCGTCCACGACCTCCGGGTCGAACTGCATTCCAACCCAGCGGCGGAGCTCCTCCATCGCTGCGGCCGGCGTGCGGGAGGGACGATAGGCCCGGTTGGTGGTCATCGCATCGAACGCATCGACGACCGCCACGATCCGCGCCTCGATCGGGATCTCGCTCCCCTCCAGGCGATCGGGGAAGCCGTCTCCGTCCATCCGTTCGTGATGCGACCGGACGATGCGGAGTACGGCCGGCGACTCGCTGAGGAACGGCGCGAGGATACGCTCCCCGAGCGTGACGTGAACCTTGATGTGCTCGAACTCGTCCGCCGTGAGCGGGCCGGGCTTGTTCAGCACGGCTTCCCGGGTTCCGATCTTGCCGATGTCGTGCAGCTCCCCACCCAGCCGTATCTGCTCGACCCGGTCGCCCGTAAAGCCGAGAACGACGGCGGTTTTGACCGCGTACCGACTGACCCGGGCCGAATGGCCGCTGGTGTAGGCGTCCTTGGCCTCGAGCGCGTGCACCAGCATCTGCACGCCGTTGATGAGCGACTGCTTGTTGAGCCGGTCCAGCTCCCGCACCCGGCTCTCGAGGTTCTGCTGGTAAAACCGGTTCTGCAGGATCAGGTCGCGTTTCTCGAGCGCCTTTTCGACCCTGGCCTTGACCTCGTCAATCAGGACCGGCTTCGATATGTAATCGAGGGCGCCGACCTGCAGGCATTCCACCGCCGTGCTCACCTCGGCGACCCCAGTGAGCATGATGATGGCCATGTCGGGATAGAGCTGCAGAGCCTGGCGGAGAAAGGTCACGCCGTCCATCTCCGGCATGTAGATGTCGGAGATGCAGACGGGCACCTCGCCGTCGCGGCGAAGCACGTCCAGCGCGTCGGTACCCGAGGAGGCCTCGAGGCACGTGAGGCCCTGTGACTGAATGACGCGCACCAGAGCACTACGCACCTGCGGATCGTCGTCCACGACCAGACAGCGCGCAGCGACGGGACCGCGCTGGGATTGGGAAGTCACCCCGCGAAAGTAGAGGTAGCTACCGAAATGTTCAACCAGCCGCTTGCCGGGACGCGTTGAAAGCCGTTACGCTTCCAACACTTCTGCCGGCCTCCGCCGATGACCCGCGCGCTTTCCCAGGATTCCGATCGGGGTTTCGCCACCCGAGCCATCCATGCCGGACAACTCCCGGATCCGCTGGCCGGCGCGGTGATGCCGCCGATCTACCAGACGTCCACCTACGTCCAGGACGCGCTCGGCCGCCACAAGGGCTACGAGTACGCCCGGACCCAGAACCCCACCCGGGAAGCACTGGAGCGCAACGTCGCGAGCCTCGAGGGCGGGGCCCACGGCTTTGCCTTCGGGTCGGGGCTCGCCGCTCTCGACGCCGTGCTCAAGCTGCTGAAAGCCGGCGACCATGTGGTCTGCGGCGAGAACGTGTACGGCGGCAGCATGCGGCTCATGACCCAGGTGTACGCCGATCTCGGTCTCGACTTCTCGTTCGTCGACATGCGCGAGATCGGGCCCATCGAGCGCGCGATCACACCGCGGACCCGCCTGGTCTTCTGCGAGACACCCACCAACCCGATGATGTTCCTCACCGATCTCGCCGCGGTGGGGGACATCACCCAGGCTCGCGGCCTGCTCTACGCGGTGGACAACACCTTCGCCACTCCGTTTTTCCAGCGCCCCCTCCAGTTCGGCGCCGACATCGTCCTCCACTCGACCACCAAGTACCTGAATGGCCACAGCGACATGGTGGGTGGACTGCTGGTCACCAGCCGGGACGATCTGGCGGAACGGCTCGGGTTCCTCCAGAATGCGGCCGGTGCAGTGCCGGGGCCGATGGACTGCTGGCTGGCACTCAGGGGCATCAAGACGCTCCCGCTTCGCATGCGGCAGCACGACACCAGCGGCCGGCGGATTGCGCAGTGGCTGACCACCCGCCGCGAGGTGGCCCGGCTTTACTATCCCGGGTTGCCCTCCCATCCGCAGCACGAGCTCGCCTGCCGGCAAATGACCGGCTTCGGCGGAATGATCTCGCTCGACCTGGGCCGGGCAGAGCGGGCGCGGCGTTTCGTCGAGCAGGTGCGGATCTTTTCCCTGGCCGAATCCCTGGGCGGCGTGGAGAGCCTGATCGGACACCCGGCGTCCATGACCCACGCGTCGGTGCCGCCGGCCCTGCGCGAAGCGATGGGGCTGACGGATAGTCTGGTGCGCTTGAGCTGCGGCTGCGAGGATACCGAGGACCTGATCGGAGATCTCGAGCAGGCGTTCGAGGCCAGCCGGTGATCCCAAAGACCGCGAACCGCAGAGGCGCAGAGGACGCAGAGAAAAACACAACATGTGGTTGCTGTTCTCTGCGGTTTCTGCGCCTTTGCGGTTCAATCTGAAACAAAGCTCGGCCGATATCGTAGAGCGAGCACCCCTTGTTTGTGAGAGTCGACCATGACCACTTCCGTCCCCACCGCCCGGCCCCGCACGCGGTTTCCCGAGATTGCCGGGGTCTCCTGGGAGCACCCCGCCGATCGCGCGGCGCTCCAGTCGCTCCGGGCAGTGCCCGGGTTCGACGATCTGGTCCGCAAGGTGATCAGCTTCCTGGGTGGTGAGCGGGGCATCCGGCTCCTCTTCCAGGGCAACGCCGTCCGGGCCAGTGGGGTCCAGTTTCCGAAGCTCTGGAGCCTTCAGACCGAGGTGGCCGGGACTTTCGACTGGCTCAAAGTCCCCGAGCTGTACGTCTCGCAGACCCCGGTCTTCAACGCCGGCGCCTATGGCGTGGACGATCCCTTTATCGTGGTTCACTCCGCCGCCCTCGAGATGCTGGACGACGACGAGCTGCGGGTGCTCCTCTCCCACGAGATGGGTCACGTGGTGAGCGGCCACGCGCTCTACCGTACCATCGCAGAAATTCTCTTGAGCGTGGGCCTGGCAGCGCTGCCGATCCTGGCCGGTATCGCGCTGTTCCCGATCCGGCTCGCCATCCTGGAATGGGCCCGGAAGGCGGAGCTTTCGGCCGACCGGGCCGGCCTGCTGGGCAGCCAGGACGTGGTTGCCTCGCAGCGGGTCTTCATGAAGATGGCTGGCGGCACCCGGGGACAGATCAACAGCGGCCAGCTCAGCGTGGACGCTTTCATGGTCCAGGCCAACGAGTACCTCTCGAGCCGTGAGGGGTTCGATGCGATCTACAAGATCCTCAACACGCTGGGCCTCACGCATCCGATGAACACGATCCGGGCGGCCGAGCTCCAGCAGTGGGTCGCGAGCGGGGAATACGATCGGATTCTGCGCGGCGAATACGTGCGCCGCGGCTCCGAAGCCGCCTCGCGGCCTCTGGTGGACGACCTGAGCGCCGCCGGCAGCCACTATGCAGCCGAAGCCCGCGAGTTCGCTGGCGCCGTCGCCGACGCCGCCAAGCGGGCCGCGGAGCGCGCGGCGGAAGCCTTCCGTTCGGCCCAGCGCCGGTGAGAATTCTCGTCGTCGGGGGCGGGGGGCGCGAGCACGCGATCTGCTGGGCCCTCCGCCGCGAAAACCCCGACGCCGACCTCCACTGCGCTCCAGGGAACCCCGGCACCGACTCGCTCGCCCACAACCTCTCCATCGCCGCCGACGACATCGACCGTCTGGTCGATGCGGCCGACATGCTCGGCATAGACCTCACCGTGGTGGGGCCCGAGGTGCCGCTTGCCCGGGGGCTGGCCGACCGGCTCCGCGCCGAGGGCCGCGCCGTCGTGGGACCGAGCGCAGCAGCCGCGGAGATCGAAGCATCCAAAGCATTCGGCAAGGATGTGATGGCGGCTGCCGGGGTGCCCACCGCGGCCAGCCGCACATTTACCGAGCTCGCTCCAGCGCTCGCATACGTAGACCGTCACGCCGAGCCGCTCGTGGTGAAAGCCTCGGGTCTCGCGGCCGGGAAGGGGGCGGTCGTGTGTGCCACCCGTCGCGAGGCCGCCGGCGCAGTGCGAGCCATGCTGGGGGACGGCAGCTTTGGCGACGCGGGACGGGTCGTCGTGGTCGAGGCGTTTCTCGAGGGCGAAGAAGTGTCGCTGTTCGGGCTGACCGACGGCGAGGCCATCGAGCTCCTTCCTGCGGCGCAGGATCACAAGCGGCTCCTCGAGGGCGATGCCGGGCCCAACACCGGCGGCATGGGCGCCTATAGCCCGGTGGCGCTGGCCACAGCGGAGCTGCTCGAACGGGCGCGCCGGGAGGTCTACCTGCCGGTGCTGGCGGAGCTTGAGCGGCGCGGTTCGCCCTTCTCGGGAGTGTTGTACGCGGGGTTGATGGTCGACCGCTCGGGCGCACCCTGGGTGGTCGAGTTCAATTGCCGGCTGGGCGACCCCGAGACTCAGGCGGTGCTGCCCCTCGTGAGCGGCGGCTTCACAGAGGCCTGCTGGCGGATCGCGCACGGCGAGCCCCCTTCTCCGATCCGAGGGCAGCCGGCGGCTGCCGTGACCACCGTTCTGGCAGCCCGGGGCTACCCGGATCAGCCGGAAAGAGGGGCGGCGATCAGGATCCCGGATCAGCTGCCGGAGGGCGTTTTGGTCTTCCACGCCGGAACCGCGCGGGACGAGGCGGGGAGCCTGCGCGTTGCCGGGGGCCGGGTGCTCAACGTCACCGGCGTGGCACCCACCTTCCCAGAGGCGCAACGCCTGAGTCGCGCCGCCGCAGAGCAAATCGACTTCACCGGGAAGCTATTTCGCCGCGACATTGGTTGGCGCGAAGCCGGCCGGCTCGCGCCTGTTTGATCATCCCTAAAGACCAGAGTTCACGATCGCCTGGGTCCCGACCCGTCGGGACGGTCACGATATTTCGTGACCCAGCCGGGCCCATGCCTGGTTGCTAAACAGCCAATCGGCTGCCTACCAATGACATAGGCTGAGCCAAACCAGCCGCGCCAACGCGGCACGCCACCTGCCAGTTCACTGGGCAATTCCAGCCGGACAACGAGAGCATGCTGCGGTTGACGAAACTCCACGACACGACGCGCGGAACCATGATCAAGGTCGAGGGCGACATCGTGGCCGAATGGGGCGCCTTCCTGGAGCAGGAGTGTCTCTCGCTGCAGGCCACCGGTGCGCCGGTCGCGATCGATCTGGGTGGCGTTCACTTCGTGGATACGCGCGGTATCGAAGTGCTGCAGCGGCTCGCTGGCGCACGCCTTACGCTGGTGCATTGCCCACCGCTGGTCGACGAGCTTCTGCGCACGACGGAGTCCCCATGACCATCAGCGACACTCGCCGGCCCGCTCTCGAGACGCTGGTCCTGCCAGCGTTGGGCACGGCATTCACCATGGCGTTGCTGCTCACCCGCGACGAAAGCCTTGCCCAGGCCCGGGTCGAGAGCGGGCCGGCGAGTGTCGCTGATGGTCATGGGGACTCCGTCGTGCGCAGAAGCTCGTCGACCAGCGGTGGGCAATGCACCAGCGTAAGGCGTGCGCCGGCGAGCCG
>JBIOTT010000191.1:0-4586 GCA_044866195.1 Gemmatimonadales bacterium | reverse complement strand
TCATGCGAGCCGAAGCCAACACGAGTATCCCGACGCAGACGGGCGGATCATTCCACCCCTACCGGCGGGCGTGGGCCACTGCCCGGAAGCACTTACCGCTTGCCGACGTAGCGGCAGCCGGAGGGTGGAAGTCCACGAACGTCCTGCTCAAGCACTACCAGCAGCCCGATGACGCTACCTTACTGGCCGTAGTCCTCGGTGGGGCAGAGTTGCGGGAGCGCAAGGCATGAACCGGGAATCTCAGACGATCTCTCTTACACCCGGTCGGCTTGCGAGGGCGGCGGCAGGGTGGCTACCTTGTTGGCCCTTCTCCACTTTGCGCTCATAGCTCAATTGGATAGAGCATCTGACTACGGATCAGAAGGCTGGGGGTTCGAGTCCCTCTGAGCGCATGCGGGATCGGGGCGTGGCGCAGTCCGGTTAGCGCGCCTGCTTCGGGAGCAGGAGGTCCCCGGTTCAAATCCGGGCGCCCCGACTAGATAACTCAAAGCTCCACGGTTGGTTGCACCGTGGGGCTTTTTGCGTGGCGCGGGGTGATCAGAGCCTCGAACTTGGCGTCCAGGGCCTTGGCCGCGGTGAGCAGACCGGGGTTGTCGCCGATGGCGATCAGAGGCGACAGGCACCCGAAAACCTCTGCGGCCACCAATGGACCGGGTCCTCATTCTTTGCTATACGTCATAGCGGAGGGGAAGATCCTCCGCGAGCAACCCACGAAACACGGGGCCCCCGCCAAACCACGGTGACTTCCGGCCAGGAGGGAGGAGGTGGCGTATGCCCACGGTCGCGGCAATGATCATCGGAGCCGCCGCGCGGCGGCTTGCCGCTGAGCAGATAGGCGCGCGGGCCACGCCCTGCTTCTGCGAAACCGTCGACGCACTCGCGACCTTGGTCGCCAAGGGCGGTATCGATGCGGTCGTAACCGACCTCTGGGACGTATCCGGCGCCAGCACTCTGCCCGTGCTGCGCGCGATCCGCCGAAGCGCACCAACCCTTCCGCTGGTCTTGTACTCCGCACCCACGCCGGCTGCGTTGCGGGACATCCCGGATCTCATCGCGGCGACCGGGGGCGTCGAGGTAGTCTTTCGCAATTACGAGCACCTCGGACTCGCGCTCCGCTCGTTGCTCATGCCGCCGCGAGCGCCCAGCGCCGCGGAGACGCTCGTGCGGCACGTGGTGCCGGCGGTTCCGGTTCCCTTCCGGCCGTTCTTTTTGGTGACCGCTCTCAACGCCTCGCCGCGGCTCCGCGTCGGTACCGCGGCGAGCTTGAGCGGCATCCCGCGACGCACGCTGGAGCGATCGCTGCTCCACGCTCGGCTACCCGGCGCCGCCACGGTACTCGGGTCCTGCACGGCGCTGCACGCCGCCTGGTGGCTCGACGAGCAGGGGTGGTCGGCGAAACAGGTTGTCGCCGAAATGCAGTTCTCCCACGCGAGCGGGGTCACCCGCGTCCTGCAACGCTACTTCGGCTGCTCGGTCAGATCCCTTCGCGACCAAGGCGGCTTTCAGGAGCTGCTCTCCCGTTTCGAGACCAAGCTCGTGGCGGTTTCCTAGCGTCAGCCAACCCCCAGCACCGACTCGAACGCCCGCGCGGCCGGACTTGCCCGCCGCCCTACCAGAGCGAGCCGGGTCAGCGTCCGCCGGACCCGGAGCGAACGGACCTCCACCACGGCCACAGTGCCCAACGCGAGCTGATCCGCCGCAGCTGCCCGCGACACGAATGCGAGACCGAGGCCGGCAGCAACCGCCTGCTTGATCGCCTCCGTGCTGCCGAGCTCCATGGTCCGCCCCGCCACCAGACCGCGCTCCTGCAGCGCCGCCGCCGCGACCTCTCCGGTACCTGATCCAGGCTCCCGGACCAGCATCGACTCGCGCACCACCTCGGCCCAGCCCACCTCCCGGCCCGCCAGCGGGTGACCGCCGGGCGCAATCAGCACCAGCTCGTCTTCTCGCCACGGCGTCACCGTGACGCGATCATCGGTTACCGGGCCCTCGACCAGCGCCACATCCAGCTCGTACCCCAGCAACCGCTGCACGATCTCCTGCGTGTTGGCGCTGGTGAGGCGGACGTCGACCGACGGATGCTCAGCGACGAAGCGACCTAGCAGCGGCGGCAGCAGATAGGTGGCAATCGTGGTGCTGGCGCCGATGCGCAACGTGCCCCGCCCCAGCTCGCGCAAGGCCCGCATGTCCTCGTCGGCGGTTCGGGCGAGGCCGAAGATCGCGCGTGCGTGCTCGGCCAGCACCTCGCCCGCCTCGGTCAATCGGGCGCCCCGAGCGCCTCGCTCGAACAGGGCCACCGCAAGACCTCGCTCGAGCTCGCGCACCGCCTTGCTGATGGCAGGCTGGCTCACTCGCGCGGCCATGGCAGCCCGAGTGAAGCTGCCGGCGCGGGCGACGGCCTCGAACAGCCGGAGAGAATTGAGGTTGAGAGGCATAACCTGAAGTTAAGCCATGTGGCACGAACCGGTATTGGCGTGCATATCAGCTCGGTGAGTATCCTCCGTCCTCCCCGACCCGGACCCCATGCGCGGCCCCCAGCGCTTCAGCTCGAGTCGTCTGACCGCCGTCGTCTTCGGTCTGGCCGCCGGGTTCACCCTCACTCCCTGGGCCACGCCGGCCGTCGGCCTTGGTCTTGGCATCACCGTCGCACTCACCCTCGGCAACCCCGCGCCGCTGCTCACCGGGCGTGCGGCCAAATGGCTGCTACAGATCGCAGTAGTTGGGCTGGGCTTCGGGATGCCGTTTGCCGCCGTCATCGCCGCCGGGCGGACTGGCGTGGGCTACACTGTGGCGGGGATCGGGACGGCGCTCACGCTCGGGCTGCTGCTCGGACATTGGCTCCGGATCGAGTGGCACACCGCGTTCCTGATTACCGCAGGGACCAGCATCTGTGGCGGCAGCGCGATCGCGGCCGTGGGTCCGGCCATCGGCGCCCGCAGCGAGGCCATGAGCGTATCGCTGGCTACGGTATTCCTGCTCAACGCGGTGGCGCTGTATCTCTTCCCGCCGGTGGGCCACCTGCTCCATCTGAGCCAGCACCAGTTCGCGGTGTGGGCGGCGATCGCCATTCACGACACCAGCTCGGTCGTCGGCGCAGCGGCCAGTTACGGCTCGGTCGCGCTGGAGCAGGCCACGGTACTCAAGCTCGCTCGTGCGTTGTGGATCGTGCCGCTCACGATCGCCGCCGCCGTAGCCAGTCGCCGGAGTGCCGGGAGCACCGCCACGACCCGCCCGCCCTTCCCCTGGTTCATCGGCCTGTTCGTGCTGGCCGCGATGGCCCGGTCGGCCCTGCCGCCGGCCGCGATCCCTACGCTGGACGGCATCGCGCACGGTGCCCGGGTCGCGCTGGTGCTGACCCTCTTCCTGATCGGGGCAGGCCTGACCCGAAGCACGCTCCGCGCGGTGGGCCCCCGGCCGCTGCTGCACGGAGTGCTGTTGTGGGGCGCACTGGGTGGGCTCTCGCTGCTGGTGGCAGCGCGCTGGGTGCAGCCTTGATCAAGCTCCGGAGCCCGGTTCCCCCTGCCAGCGCCCGGTCCGCTCGATGGGCCAGCTGTCGGTGCGGCTTCCGGCCGGCAGGTCCGGCCGGTACATGATGACGCGGGCCCGCTCCAGTGTGATGAGGCCGCCTCCGATCATCTCATCCAGCTCCGGCAGTATGGCCTCGATCCGCTCTTCTGTGTCCACGCACTCGACCACGATCGGCAGATCGAGCGACAGCAGCTCGATCCGGTCGCTCCGCACGTGGGCGCTCGCACCGTAGCCCATGATGGCGCGGAACACGGTCGCGCCGGCGTAGTGCCGAGCTCGCAGCAGCTCGACGATGGCCTGGTAGAGCGGCTTGCCGTGATAACGGTCGCGCTCGCCGATGTGGATCCGCATCAGGGTGCGCTCGCCCTTGAAGCCGTGCATGTGTCCTCCCTCGACCCGAAACCGGGCCCGACTCACCAGCGGCGCCGAAGCGCCACCGCCTCCCGGGCCAGCACCATGCCGCACGCCATCGCAAGGAACGCAACTCCCACGCTGAGAGCCACGTAGAGCGCGGCCCGGCGGTACTCGCCGTCCTCCACCAACCGCACAGTCTCGTAGCTGAAGGTCGAAAACGTGGTGTACCCGCCGCAGAGCCCCGTAGTGAGCAGCGCCCGCGCATCCGGACCGATGGCCGGCGTCTCCAGCGCGTAGCGGAGGAGGAAACCCAGCAGCAGCGAGCCGGTGATGTTGATGGCGAGCGTGCCCAACGGGAACGAGGGGCCGAAGCGGTTCTGGATCCAGCCCCCCAACAGGAATCGAGCCGCCCCGCCAAGAGCGCTCCCCAAGGCTACGTACCAGATCATGCGCATGGCGAAGGCTGGAGGCTGCCGCCGACGCCGTCAAGCGTGCCCGCCGACCTCCCCGAGGGCGCGATTATCATTCGCCGGACATGACCCGCTGCTTCCTGCTGCTCGTGGATGGGCTGCGCCGCGACCTGGCCGAGGCCGAGCTCGCGGCGGGGAACCTTCCGAACCTTGCCGCCATGGTCGAGCGTGGCGGGCGGTGCTGTGCGATCACCGCGTTCCCCTCGACGACCAGCGTTGCCTACCTTCCGTTTC
>JBIOTT010000190.1:0-9013 GCA_044866195.1 Gemmatimonadales bacterium | reverse complement strand
GGGGCGCGCCCGCGGGCCCGAAGCCGGAGGCGCTCAGGGCCGCGGCAGCGCTTTGCAGCGCCCATCCGGGACCGGTCCCTGTCTATATTGAGTGGTCCGATGGGAACGGCGAGGCCGTCCGGCTCCGCGCCAAGCGCGTGCGCGTGGCGGCAGCGGACGAGCTTGTGCAGGCCCTTCGGAACCTCCTGGGCACCGATGCGGTCCACTACGTGAAAGCGGGCTGAGGCATGCCGCCGACGTACACCCTCGAGTTCGAGAAGCCGCTCCTCGAGTTGGAGAAGCAGATCGAAGAGCTCAAGCGGTTGGGGGAGGAGCGGCAGCTGGACGTCGACGGGGAGCTCCAGGGGCTCCAGGGCAAGCTCGAGAGCCTGCGGGCAGAGATCTACCAGAACCTCGCGCCGATTCAACGCGTGATGGTCGCCCGCCACCCCCGCCGCCCGTACACGCTGGACTACCTGAGCACCATCTTCACCGACTTCATCGAGCTGCACGGCGACCGGCTCTTCCGGGATGACCCGGCCATCGTGGGCGGCTGGGCCCGGCTGGCCGGGATCTCGGCCATGGTGATCGGACATCAGAAGGGCCGGGACACCAAGGAGAACCTGAAGCGCAATTTCGGGATGCCGCACCCGGAGGGCTATCGGAAGGCGCTTCGGCTGATGGAAATGGCGGCGAAATTCGCAGCGCCGGTCATCACGCTCATCGATACGCCCGGCGCCTACCCTGGGCTGGGCGCCGAAGAGCGGGGACAATCGGAGGCACTCGCGCGCAACATCTTGGAGATGGCAGGGCTGGAGACGCCCATCGTCAGTTGCGTCATCGGGGAGGGCGGTTCGGGTGGTGCGCTCGCGCTCGGCGTCGCAGACCGGGTGCTGATGCTGGAGAACTCGGTCTACTCCGTGATTTCCCCGGAAGGCTGCGCCGCGATTCTCTGGAAGGACGCAACCCAGCGGGAGCGCGCGGCGGAGGCGCTCAAGCTCACCGCCGACGACCTGCTCCGCCTCAAGCTCATCGACGAGGTCGTGCCGGAGCCGGTGGGCGGCGCCCACGTCGACCCCGACGCGACCGGCGAAGCGCTGCGAGAGGCGCTCATCCGCCACGTCACCGAGCTCCGCAAGATTCGTCCGGAGAAGCTGGTCAAGCGCCGCGCCGAGAAGTACGCCGCCATGGGCGTATTCAGCGAAGCCTGATGCCGCAGACTGTCGAGGTTCGGTTCAAAGGTACCCGGAAGGCCTACTTCACCTGGCCCGAAGATTCCGAACCGCTCCACCTGAACGAGCCGGTTATCGTCGAGGCCGAGCGGGGCCAGGACTTCGGCCGGGTCACGGCCGTCGGCGACGTGGCGAGCCGGAAGTGCACCTCCTGCAGCGGCTGCGCCGTGGGCACCGGGTCCAGCGACGCCGCCACGCCGGCCACAGCCGAGCCTCTCAAGTCGGTCCTCCGCCGCGCCGCCAGCGACGACGTCCGCCAGCACAACGAGGGCCGCCGCTCGGAGGAGGACGTCCGGCGCAAGGTGATCGAGCGGGTCCGCACCCACGCGCTGGTGATGAAAGTGAGCGACACCGAGTGGCAGTGGGACCGGAACAAGCTCACCATCTACTTCACCGCGGAAAAGCGGGTGGATTTCCGGGCCCTGGTCCGGGACCTCGCCTCGCTGTTCCGCACCCGCATCGAGCTGCGTCAGATCGGCGTGCGGGACGAAGCGGCCCGGCTCTCGGGCGTGGGCCGCTGCGGCCGCGAATATTGCTGCTCGACCTGGCTCACCGAGCTCTCGCCGGTGAATCTGGGTCTCGCCAAGGACCAGCACCTGTCGCTCAATCCCTCCCAGATCTCCGGCGGGTGCGGCCGGCTGCTCTGCTGCCTCAAGTACGAGCACGAGTTCTACGTCACGGCCCGGAAGCGGTTCCCCAAGGAAGGAAAGATTCTTCAGACCTCGCTCGGCGCCGAGAAGGTGATTGCGGTGGACATCTTCCGGGAGCGCGTGTTCCTGAAGGGCGAGGAGCACAGCTCCCGCATCATCCCCCTCGCTCAGCTGCGAGAAGAGATGGAGCGGGCGGCCGAGCTCCCGGCGGTGCCCGAGAACCGCAGCCGCCAGCCGCTGCCGACCCCCGAAGCCATCCCGGTCGCTGTGCCCGCTCCCGGACTCGGCGTCGCTCCCACCAACGGCCATACCCCGACCAACGGCGCCGCCCGCCCCAATGGCGGCCGGCCCGCACGGCGCCGGCGTCGCCACCGCGGCGGTGGTGAAGGGGGATCGGCCGGCGGACCGCCCGCTTCCGAGTCCTGAGTGCCCAAGTTCTACCTCACAACCGCCATCGACTACTCGAACGGCGAGCCTCACCTCGGCCATGCGCTGGAGAAGGTTGGGGCCGATTGCATCGCGCGCTACGGCCGGCTCCGCGGCGATCGGGTGCACTTCCTCATGGGGATGGACGAGAATGCCCAGAAGGTCGCGCAAGCGGCGGAGCAGGCCGGCGTCCCGACGGCGGAGTGGGTGCGCTCGCTGGCCGATCGGTTCGATGCCACCTGGCGCCGCCTGCTGTGCACCCACGACGACTGGATCCGCACCACCGAGCCCCGGCACCACCGCGCCACCATC
Source organism: Gemmatimonadales bacterium (assembly GCA_044866195.1). Classification (GTDB taxonomy): domain Bacteria; phylum Gemmatimonadota; class Gemmatimonadetes; order Gemmatimonadales; family GWC2-71-9; genus DASQPE01. The sequence continues at coordinate 6,414 of JBIOTT010000190.1, read as the reverse complement.
GCGCTCATCGAGCGAATTCGGGTGCAGAGCCCGGACGACGTCTACACCGGTGTGTACGAGGGCCTCTACTGCCTGGGGTGTGAGGAGTTCAAGCAGGAAGCCCAGATCGTCAACGGCCACTGCGAAGAGCATCCCAACCTGGAGCTGGTTCACACCCGGGAGCTGAACCACTTCTTCCGGCTGAGCCGCTACCGGGATGAGATCCTGAGGCGGATCCGCTCGGGTGACCTGGCAGTCGAGCCGGCCATCCGCCGCAACGAAGTGCTTCGGGTGCTGGAAGCCGGGCTCCAAGACATCTCCATCTCCCGCCAGCGGCTCTCGTGGGGCATTCCCTTCCCCGACGATCCCGACCAGACCGTGTACGTCTGGTTCGACGCGCTCATCAACTATCTCTCGGGCACCGGCTTCCCCGACCCCGGCTACGAGCGGCTGTGGCCGGCCGACCTCCACGTCATCGGAAAGGGCATCACCCGGTTCCACTGCATCATCTGGCCCGCGATGCTGCTGAGCGCCGGGCTTCCGCTGCCCCGGAAGGTCTGGGCCCACGGCTACGTGCAGTGGTCCGGGGCCAAGGTCTCGAAGTCGGCCGGCACGGCAGTGAGCTTGGACGAGGCGATCGAGCGGCACGGCCCGGATGCCCTGCGCTATTTCCTGCTTCGGGAGGTCGGGTTCGAAGCCGACGGAAACTTCACCTGGGAACGGTTCGACGAGCGTTACACCGCGGACCTGGCGGACGGGCTGGGGAACCTGGTGTCGAGGTCGCTGGCGATGCTCGATCGGTACCGTGGGGGAGCAGTGCCCGATGCCGGGACGGCCACGCGGCTGGAAGAGGTGGGGCAGGCGTGCGTTCGCCGCTATGTCGAGGCGATGGACCGGCTGGACCTGCGGGCCGGGGCCGACGCAGCCTGGGACCTCGTGTCCCAAGCCAACCTCTACATCCAGCAGAGTGCCCCCTGGACCCTGGCAAAAGAGGGCAAAGACCGTGACCTGGACGAGGTTCTGGGCAGCCTGGGCCGATGCCTTTATCGGTTGACGGTCCTGGTCAGCCCCTTCGTGCCGGGCAAGGCGCAAACACTGTGGCAGGCCCTCGGCCAGGCGGGCGAATCAGCCGCAGCGCAGTGGAGTTCACTGGACCAGCCGCCGGTGGCTGGCACGCCTACCAGGAAGCCTGAGGTGCTGTTCCCCAAGCCGACGCCGGCCTGAGACTTAGCCGGTTCGTGTCAAACCATCGCCCTGTCAAATGCTTAGCCGATACTTAAGTCGCCTTGACAAGGGTTTCGGCAGGCATGACTTTAGCCTGCTTTTTCGACCGGGTTGAGTCCCGCCGATCCACCGTTTCGGTAGTTCATCGCGGCAGGTACGTACCCGGGCCCACAGCGGCCTGGCGCGGCAGTCGTTAGCCTGATTCCTGGAGGGGTTGCCCGTGACGACAGAAGCCTCTCTGGGAGCAGAGACCCGCTAATGGCCAAGCGTCGCTGGACTATCGTGCTCGTGCCCCACGGCGCGGAACCGTCCAAGGTAGTCGAGCTGTCGTGGGGGGCCGTCAAGGCGGCGGGCGCGGCGGCGATGCTGTTCGTGGTGGCGGCGCTCCTGGTCGGCACGGCGACCGTGTCCCGGCGGGTGGATCTGAACCGCACGGCCCGGTTGGAGGACGAAAACCAGCGGCTCGCCCTGGAGCTGGGCGAGCTCCATGGCCGGCTCACGACGCTCTCCGACACCATCAGCCGTATCTCCCAGCGCGACGCCAAGATTCGCCTTCTCGCCAATCTGGAGCCAATCAACCCCCAGGTGCAGGCGGCCGGAATCGGCGGACCGGCTCTGTCGGCCGCGTTGCCGGCGCATGCGTCGACCGCCCTGTTGCGGAAGACAGCCGACGTGCGGGTGGACGTGAACGCGTTGATCCGGCGGGCAAACCTGCTGGCCTCGTCGTTCAGTGCCGCTGCCGACAGCCTGGCATCTCATACCGACCGGCTCGCCGCCACGCCCTCGATCATGCCGACGCAGGGCTGGTTGTCGAGCGCCTTTGCGGCCATGCGGGAGCACCCGATTCTGCATATCGCCAGGCCGCACGAGGGCATCGACGTGTCGGCCCCGATGGGCACGCCAATCGAGGCGCCGGCCAACGGCGTCGTTCGCTCGACCGGCTGGGAAGCGGGTTACGGCAACGTGGTCGAGATCGACCACGGGTTCGGGATCACCACCCGGTTCGCCCACACCTCGCGGATCCTGGTGCAGCGCGGGCAGCGGGTGCAACGGGGTGAACGGATCGCGCTGGTGGGGAACTCCGGGCTCGCCACTGGCCCGCACCTGCACTACGAAGTGCACGTGAACGGGCGGGCGGTAGATCCGTTGCGCTACGTCATGCCCGAGTCGGTGGTGACCGACTAGAATTGCACCTTCGGCGCTTCCTTGGCGCCCGCCTCTGCCGCAAAGTAGGGCCGCGGCTTGTCCAATCCGAAGATTTTGGCCGTAAGGTTATAAGGAAAGCGCCGGATGTAGGCGTTGTATTCTCCCACCGCCGCGTTGTAGTCGGTGCGGGCAACCGCGATCCGGTTTTCCGTGCCCTCGAGCTGGTCCTGCAACTGCTTGAAGTTCTCGCTGGAGCGGAGCTGGGGATAATTCTCGGAAATAGCGAGGAGCCGCCCGAGCCCGGTGCTCAGCTGGTCGTTCGCCGCAGCCATCTCCTGGACGTTCCCCGCCTGCACCGCCCCTGAGAGCCGGGCCCGCGCATTCGCAATCGAGATGAACACGGTGTCTTCCTGCTTGGTGATCCCTTTCACCGTGTTCACCAGGTTGGGAATCAGGTCAGCCCGGCGCTGGAGCTGGGTCTGGATCTGCCCCTGGGACTGATTCACCCGCTCATCCATCGACTGCATCCGGTTGTAGCCGCATCCGGCGAGCAACAGAGCGGTGCCGAGCAACGCCGCGCGAGACGGCCATCGGCTGCGGGTCATGAGTGCAGATCTCCAAGCTCGAGTTGATCGGTGAAGTGCGCCGCTCGTTCGACGGCGCCCAGGTAGGCCTCGAAGTCGGCCGCGGCCAGGCGGGTCTTCGGCGCGGTGCGGCAGGCGAGCACCCGAAGCAGCGGCGCCGGATCGAACCCCACCACCCGACCCGCGGTCTCGATCACGTCGGCGGCGCCCGCGGGCGCGGAGCCTCCGGTAAGCACGAGCAGGCAGCGGAAGAACAGCACGATGGCCCCGACCGTCCCGCCCGCCCACGCCCCGAGATCCTGGTCGCCCTGGGCCGCATAGCGCTGGCGCAGGCGGAGCAGCTTGCCCCGAAACTCCTTCTCCAGCGCCCGGCGCAGGTCCGCCGGCTGGTAGTTGACCTGGGCGACGAGATCCGGCCCCCGGAGCACCCGATACGCCGCGCGAAGGTCGCAGATCTCGATGGGGAACACGTCCACGCCGTGGAGCCACTCGTCGCGCGAGATGATCAGCGGCAGCTCGGGGACCGTCTTGCGCCAGCGGGCGAACGCCGGCCGCAGCCGGCTCAGCTCCGCAGGGTCTGCGCGCTCGACGATCAGCATGAGGTTGACGTCAGAGCGGCGGGGGACATAGTCACCCCGCGCGGCAGAGCCGAAGAGAATCGCGGTGTACGTGGCTCCCAGCGCCGCGTCGACGTCTGTCAGGAACGGGTCGACCACGCGGCGAACCAGCTCGTGCATCAGAACCGTCCTCCCGAGCCGCCGCCGCTGAATCCTCCTCCGCCGCCGAAGCCGCCAAATCCGCCGCCTCCGCCCCCGCCACCCCAGCCACCGCCACCGCCCCATCCTCCCCCGATCCAGGGGCCACCCCAATATACCCGTCTCCTGCGGCCGCCAGCCGCGCCGCGCATGATGCTCGCGAAGATGAAGAACGCAAAGAAGAGAAGAAACGGGAGCCAGGGCGGAACCGACACCTCGGGGCCGCCTCCCTCCGGGACCCGGTAAGCCGTGAGCGCGGAATCGGCGACACCATAGCCGCGCGCGACGACGCTGACGAGCGCCCGCACGCCTGCCACCACGGCGTCCTGGTAGCGCTCCTCCGCGAGGAGCGGGCCCATGACCTCGCGCCGGATCCGGCCGGACGTAGCATCGGTCACGATGCCCTCCAGGCCCTGTGCCACTTCGATGCGGACGTGCCCGGTTCCCGGCACCCGGTTCTGTCGGGGCACCAGCAGGAGCACCAGGCCGGCGTTGCGCCGCGCTTCGCCGATCGGCGCCTTGGCTCCGACTCCCCACGCGCGCCCGATCGCGAGCGCGACCTCCGCCTCGTCGCGATCGCCGATCGTCGGCAGGGTCACCACCGCGATCTCGGCTCCCGTGACCTCCCGGAGCCGCGCCAGCAGCCCTTCCAGCTGGGCCTTCGCGGAAGGGTCGATCAATCCTGCGACGTCGGTGACGTAGCCGGCCGGTCGAGCGGGAAAGAGCCGCGTGACGGCATCCTGCTGCGCGCCGGCCGATGTCACCACGAGTTGAAGGGCTATCGCAGCCACGATACCTTTGAGCAGTGTCACGCCTCTGGTGGTTCCTCGCCCTGGCCGTCGCCGCCTGCGACCAGCCCAAAGAGATTGCCGTCCGCGTGTCGATCCCGGGGCCCGATTCGGTCGCCGCCCCGGTGCCCGGCGTCGGCCTGATCGCATTGCCATATGATCGCGACAGCGTGCTTCGCGCTCTCGCCGCCTCCGCTCCAACGCCTCGCCCATCCACCGCCGAGCTGGACAGCCTGTTCCGGCGCTTCCGGGTGCCATTCGCCGAGTACGCCAGCGTCAGCTACGAGACCGAGAAGCTCCGCGGAAGCTTGGACACCCTGAAGGCGCGGCTCGACTCGCTGCCCCGCAACGCGCCTGACTATCGCATGCTGTACGCCCGCTTCGGACAACAGCGCTCCGCTCTGCTCGAAGCGGAGAAGCGGGAGCGAAGCGCTCGCGCGGCGTTGGACACTGCCCGCGCGACGTTCGTTGCCCGGAGCGACACCCTTCGTGCCCGGGTCAGACGGTGGGAAGATAGCACCTACCAGGGATACGACAGCATCGTTCGCCGGCTGGCCCGCGAGCGCGCACTGACTGCTGTAACCGACACCACGGGGCGCGACGGGTGGGCTCATTTCAGGCTGCCGGGCGGCGCGTGGTGGATCTATGCCCGGTCGTGGGACGCCACCGATCCCAACACGGAGTGGTACTGGAACGTCAAGGTCGCGGCTGACACCGTGCTCCTGGATGCCAGGAGCGGTACCCGGCGTCCCAAGTACTGAGCCGCCTCATGGCCATCATCGCTCCCCTGCTCCCCGGGCTCGGTGCCCTCGTGCTGCTCTCGGCGGTGTTCCCGTCTGCCGCTCGGGCGCAGGCAAGCCGGAAGACGGACATCCTGGCCGAGCGCTCCAAGGGATCGCCGACCGCGCCGATCACGGTGTACGAGATGTCGGATTTCCAGTGCCCGTACTGCCGGCAGCACGCGCTGGAGACGTTCCCTGCAGTCGAGGCAGCCTACATCAAGCCGGGCAAGGTGCGCTGGGTGTTCCTCAATTTTCCGCTCACGTCGGTCCACCCCAATGCAGCCGCGGCGGCCGAGCTCGCCCTCTGCGGCGCCCGTCTGGGCAAGTTCTGGCCACTGCACGATCTGCTCTTCAAGTATCAGGACACCTGGGCTCCGCTCAAGGAGCCCGGCCCCTTTCTCCTCTCGCTGGCCGACTCCGCGCGGGTCGCCCGGCAGCCGATGGAGGCATGCCTGACCACGGGCGCGGCGCGTGCCGAGCTGACTGCAGACGCCCAGGCCGCTGCGCGGTCCGGCGCGCAAAGCACGCCGACCTTCTACATCGAAGGCGGGTTGTTGGTCGGCGCGCAGCCGGTGCAGCTGTGGAAGGAGATTCTGGATTCGATCTTCAAGGCAAAGAGCGTAAAACGGTAAACGGTGAACGGTGAACGGTGAACGGGGAGCTTCGGTGGGCCGCGGAGTCCCCCGTTTACCGTTCACTGTTCACGCTCTTCCTAGACGGTGACCAGCACGTCATACAACGCGTGCGTCCAGGCGGCTATGCCGAAGCCGCGGGTCAGATACAAGGCGCTGAACAGCACCCCGGCGATGGCCCGAAAGACGAATGAGGCCAGCCGAAGCTGATCACCGTAAGGCCCGATGTAGTGGAAGAACGAGAAGACCAGCGCCCCGGTCACGGTTGCGAACAGGCCGGCCGCTACCGGCCCCCACCCGAGCACCCGCCGTGCAAGCCAGGCCAGCACTCCGACGATCAGGACCCGAAACAGCAGCTCCTCGTAGATCCCGGCCCCGAGCGAGACCATGAGCTGTGTGGGTAGATCGAGCCCTGCGGCCGGGCCGGCGGCAAGTCGCAGCAGCCCGCCCAGCAGCAGCGCCGTGAGCAGCCCGGTCACGGCGCCGAACAACCCGGCGTAGGCCGCGGATTCCGCCGCCATCGC
>JBIOTT010000189.1:0-28214 GCA_044866195.1 Gemmatimonadales bacterium | reverse complement strand
GGTGATGGCGAACTGCTTGTACATGAGGCCGGTGATCCCGCCGAGAAATGCGACCGGGATGAACACCGAGCAGAGCACCAGCACGATCGCGACCAGCGCCCCCGCGACCTGCCGGATGGCCCGGTCCGCCGCAACCGCGGGCGGGACGTGCTCCTCCTCCATGATGCGGTCCACGTTCTCGATCACTACGATCGCGTCGTCCACTACGATGCCGATTGCCAGCACCAGGCCGAACAGGGTGAGCAGGTTGATCGAGAAGCCGAGCAGCTGGAGCCCGAAGAAAGTGCCGACGATCGAGACCGGCACCGCGAGCAGCGGGATGAGGGTCGCCCGCCAGCTCTGGAGAAAGACGAACACGACCAGCGTCACCAGCAGCATGGCCTCGAAAAGCGTCGTGACGACCTCGTCGATCGACGCCGTGATGAACGGGGTGGTGTCGAAGACGATGCTCCAATGCACCCCTTGCGGGAAGGTCTGCGCCAGCTGGTTCAGCCGTGCCAGCAGCGCCTTCTTCACGTCCAGCGAATTGGCGCCTGGACGCAGGTATACCAGGATGTTCGCGATCGACTTGCCGTTGACCCGGCCCACCAGATCGTAGTTGCGCGCTCCCAGGGTCACCCGCCCGATGTCGCTCACCCGGACCAGCGACCCGTCCGGCCGCGCCCGCACGATGATGCTCTCGAACTCCTTGGGGTCCTTGAGCCGTCCCAAGGTCGTCACCGGAATCGTGAGTTGGGTACCCGCCGGCGCAGGTTCCCGTCCTATGCGGCCCGCTGGATTGGTCGTGTTCTGTTCCTGCACCGCGTTCGAGACATCTGCCACCGTGAGGCCGAGCTGCGCCATCCGGTCGGGATCGAGGCTCACCAGCATGGAGAACTCGAGCTGCCCAAACGTGAGCGCGTCGCCCACGCCGGGAACCCGCTTGAGCTCGTCCTCGACGTAGATCTTCGAGTAGTTGCTTAGATACTCTGCGTTGTAGCGTGGATCATCCGACTGAAGCGCCGTGACCAGTAGGATGTCAGTCTGCGCCTTCTTCACCGTGATCCCCTGGCGGACCACCTCCTGCGGCAGTTGCGGTTCCGCGAGGGCGACCTGATTCTGGACGTCGACCGCCGCAAGATCGACATTGCGAGAGATGTCGAAGTAGACCGACAGGTTCATGGTCCCGTCGCTCGAGTTCGACGACTTGAAGTAGAGCAGGCCGTCGAGCCCGGACAGCTGCTGCTCGATCGGCGCCGCCACCGCCTGGGCCACATCCTCCGCCGTGGCGCCGGGGTAGACCGCCGTCACTTGGACGACCGGAGGCGTAAGCTGGGGATAGCGGTTGAGTGGGAGCGTGCTGAGGGCAAAGAGCCCCAGCAGGACCACCACGATCGACACCACGGCCGAGAACACCGGCCGGCGGATGAAGAAGTACCGGATGGGCGGCGCGTCGGTCATCGCTGCTCCCGGATCGGTGGTGGGGCGCCCGGCGGCGCCACGACGGCTGTGTCGGTTCGCGCCCGCAGTGTGGTGTCGGCCTCGGGACGGTAGGGGGTCGCCCGCACCGGCTGGCCCGGCGTGACCTTCTGCGCCCCATCCACGATCACCCGGTCACCCGGCTTGAGCCCGCCCTCGATCAACCACTGGGTTCCGGACCAGTCGCTGGCGGAAACGTCTCGCGCTGCGACCTTATCGCCCGGCCCCAGCAGGTAGACAAATGCGCTGCTCAGTCCCTGCTGGACCGCCCGCTGCGGGACCAGGATCGCGGCGGTGCGCTTGACCCCCAGGACCTGGGCCCTGACGAACTGGCCCGGCAGCAAGGAGTGCTCGCGGTTGGGGAACTGGGCCCTGAGTTGCAGCGCTCCGGTCGACGGCTGGAGCGCGATGTCGACGAAGTTGAGCTTGCCCTTGGATCCGAACACGCTGCCGTCGCTGAACGTCGCCTGTACGTCGAGTACGCCGGGCGGAATGATGAGCCGCTTGGTGGCGATGTCCCGGCGCCAGGTGAGCACCTGCTGGTCCGACGGGCTGAACAGGACGTAGATTGGGTCGACCTGCTCCACCGTGGTGAGCAGATCGCTGGGTCCGGAAACCAGAGCCCCCAGCACCATGAGGGCGCGGCCGGCCCGCCCGTCGATCTGGGCGCGGACGAAGGTGTCGTCGTAGTTCTTCTTGGCGGCCCGCACCGCCGCCTGGGCGTCCTGCACGGCCGCCTGCGCTTCCTCTACAGCCGTCCGCGCGTCGTCCACGTCCTTCTGGGCGACCGCCCGCTCGGCCAAGAGCGGCTCGAGCCGCGCCAGGTTCCGCTGGTCGTTCGCCAGGGTCGCCCTGCTTTGCGCCAAGCGCGCCCGCGCACTCTCATAGTTCGCCTCGTACGTGCGGGGGTCGATCCGGAAGAGCACCGTTCCCTTCTTGACGTCGGTGCCCTCGACGTACGGCCGGGACACGATCACGCCGGACACCTGCGCCCGCACCTCGACGCTCTTCGAGGCGGCGGCCTGCGCTACCCACTCGAACTTGGCAGGAACCGTTTGCGCCTGGACGGTGAGAACCGTGACTTCCGGTGGAGGAGGTCCGGCCGCCGCCGGCTTGCGGCACGCGGCCAGGGCGATCAGCAGGACAACGCGCCTGAGCGATGACACGAGGCTCCTTGCCCCGCGGCTGCCCGGGGCCCGAACACGTTGGGGGCAATAGCTCAGCTGCTTACCAGCGCCTCGTGGATGTAGCACCAGGTCCAGCCATCATCGAGCGAGCGCATGAGGGGGTGCGCCGTATCCTGAAAATGGCGCGTGGCGTGTTTGCCCGGAGAGAGATCGCAACAGCCGACGTGGCCGCAGGTAAGGCAGATCCGCAACTCGACCCAGCGCTGCCCCGACGCGAGACACTCTTCACAGCCTTCGGTACGCGGCCGCACCGGCCGCGCTTCCGCCAGATGCCGACAGGAGATCGGCTTCACAACCGGTCGTCAGCGGGAGATCACCGGCTCGGGCGGGACCGCCACGATGTCCAGCTTCACCACCTGCCCTCCACCCCGTCCCTGCAGCTCTCCACCCAGCTGATCCGGAGACCCACGCTTCTTGAGATGGACATTGTAATCCAGATAGCGACCGGAATCACCTTCCGCGGTTGTAACGAACTCCCACCGTTTCGCCAGCTCGTCCAGAACCGGCTCCACCGCCCGGCGGGCGAGCCCCGGATCGAGCACGAAAACCCGAACCTTGAGGTCGCGCGGCCCGGGTGCGCCGTTGGAATGTCCGCCCGCTGCCGGGCTTGCCGCAGCAGGCTGGGTCGAGGCTTCATCCCCGCAGAACCGGCACAGCGTCTCCTCGTGCTCGGCGCCCCCGATGTCGAACTTCCACAGGGCGAGCTCGACCGCGCAGAACAGAAGCGACAAGGCGAGCGCGATGGCGGGTTGATGGACGCCGGTCGAGAAGCCAATGCCGAGCGACCCGAAGATGTAGACCGCGTCGCGCGATTCCTTCAACGTGTTCCGGAACCGCACCGCGGCCACGATGCCCGCGAGGCTGAATGCCAGCGCCAGGCTGTTCTGGACCACGATCAGCACCGCGGCGACCGTGATCGGCAGAACGATGACGGTCTGCACCAGCGACGCGTCATATTTGTGCCGAGTGCGGGTCCGCACGTACACCAGCGCCATCGGCAGAACCAGAACCAGCGCACTGATCATCTGGAGCGCAGCGTCCGCCCAGCCGGGAAAGGACCCCGTGCCCACGCCCATCTGCGGCGGCAGGAGCGCCACCACCCGGCCGAGGCCGAAGAGAGCTGCACCGGCGACCAGATAGTAGATGGCGAGACGGACGGTGGTGGTCCGGCCGATCTGGCGTGGCCGGGCGGCGGAAATCGCGCGTGTCGGCTGGGTCACCGAGCCTCCCTGTATCGGGCTGGACTCCAAAACTAATCGCCGATCACTCACGAGCCGAGTTCATTTCGATGAAGGTCGCCGCTTCCGATCGGGGGCCGGCCGGAGCGCGCGGACGTAGGCGCCCGGGGTAAGCCCCAGGTAGTACTTGAAGTGACGGGTGAGGTGGCTCTGATCCGCGAAACCCGCCGCGTGCGCCGCCTCGGCGATCGGCATCCCGCCCGCCAGAAGCCGGCAGGCGCGGGAGATCCGCAGCCGGAGCAGATAGGCGTGGGGCGGGAGTCCCATCTGGGTTCGAAACAGCCTCACGAGGTGCGACTTGCTGAGCTGAACCACCCGGGCCAGGGCGTCCAGCGAGACTGGCCCGGCGGAGGCTTCGAGATAGGCGACGGCTCGCGACACGGCAGGATGCTCCCGCCCGTCGCTGCGAAGGCGTCTGGGCGGCATGTCTGCCAGTGTTGGCGCGCTTACGCTCATTCTGCGATCGTTCGGAACGCGGCAGATTCGCACCTGACGCACCATTAACCCACGTGGCGGCCCGAAGGTTCACTTTGGCCGCAACCCGGCCCATGACCGGCATCACAATAGCCATTCCTGCCCGCCTAAGCATCATTCGGCGAAAGGGTTGCGTTCCGCCACACGCGGCGCACTGCGAGCCAGGCTTCACGGCTCCCCGTATGTGAGCGAGTGCTCGCATTCGCTGGGCTGGTCAGGTCGCCCATGCTTTGCACAACAAACCTGCAGAACTTGGCACTTAAGTTATTGTGGAAAAAGATTTTACACCGCTTGACCCTACCGGAATCCGACCCCCAGCCGTACCTTTGTTCCCATGCCGGTGCACCCCCTCGTCGGCCACTGGGATGCTCGCCACCGCCTCGCGCGAGCCTTCCGAGCGGACCGCCTGCCCCAGGTGCTGGTGCTCACCGGGCCGGCGGGGATTGGCAAGCAACGCCTCGGGCTTTGGCTCGCGGCGCTTGTCTTCTGTGCCGAGCCCGACGACGAGCCCTGCGGGCGGTGTCCTGCCTGCCGGGCGGTTGCTGGGTTGGTGCACCCCGATCTGCATTGGTTCATCCCGATCCCCCGGCCCAAGGCCGCAGATCGGGAAAAGCAGGTGGAAGAGGCTGAGGAAGCCCTCGGTCAGGTGCTCGAAGAGCGCCGGGCTGCGAGCCTCTATCCGGCCCCGGATCCGATGGCAAGCCATGGGCTGGCGAGCGTTCGCCTGCTCCAGCGGCGCGCCGCACTCACCCCGGTCCTGGGCCGGCGCAAGGTGTTCCTGCTGGGCGACGCCGATCGGCTGGTGGTCCAGGAAGCGAGTCAGGAGGCCGCCAACGCATTGCTCAAGCTGCTGGAGGAGCCGCCCGCAGATAGCCTGTTCGTGCTCACGACGGTCGATGCGCGCCGGTTGCTGCCGACGATCCGCTCCCGAGCGGTTCCGCTGCGCCTGAGCCGGCTGAACGATGAGGAGGTTGCAGAGGTGCTCCGGGCAGGGGCCCGCCCCGGCCCGACCGACCAGGCGCTCCGCGAGCGGGTAGCCCTGGCTGAAGGGTCGGTGGGGGTCGCCCTGGCGCAGGACGAAGCCGCCGGGGCAGCCTACGACGCGGCCCGCGAAATGCTTGAGGCGGTGCTGGCCGGACAGGCTGGCCTCCCCGCCCGGATGGAGCGCGCGCTCCGCCAGACCCCTTGGGCGGCGCGGGGCGAGTTTACGGCCATGCTCGATGCCTTGGCCGACACGCTGAGCGAGGCCGCTCGGGCTGCTGTGGGTGAGACGCCCCGCCGCCCCCTCCCCGATGCGTTGCGTAATCGCCGCGATGCGGTGGCCCTGGTTCGGGCGATCGAGCGGGTGGCCGGTGCCCGCGAGGCGGCGGCCGGCAACGTGAATCCCCAGATCCTGCTCGCGACGCTAGGCGAGGAGCTGGCGGAGGTACTGTGAAACTCTCGCACCTGGACGAGCGGGGCGCCGCCCGGATGGTGGACGTCGGAGGCAAGCCGGTGACCGAGCGCACCGCGGAAGCCGAAGGCGCCGTTCGAATGTCACAGGAGGCTTTCGAGCTGGTCGCGGGGAACGCGATCGAAAAGGGTGATGTTCTGACCGTCGCCAAGGTTGCGGGGACGATGGCCGCCAAGCGGACCGGCGAATTGATACCGCTGTGCCACCCGCTCGGGCTCGATCACCTCGCGGTGGACGTTGCGTTGGACGCTTCGCTTCCTGGAGTACGCGTACGAGCGACCGCAAAGCTGAGCGGTCGTACAGGAGTAGAGATGGAGGCGCTCACGGCGGTGGCCGTGGCGTGCTTGACGGTCTACGACATGGCAAAGGCAGTCGACCGAGGGATGGTTATCGAAGACGTGCGATTGGTAAGCAAGACCGGGGGAACCCGGGGCGATTGGCGCCGGCCCGCGGGGTAATGCCTGGCCGGTTTCCCATACAGGAGGGCAGCGATGAGGTCACCAACCCGTAGGAAACCCGCGACGCGGGACCGCACCGAGCGGCTGGTCTGGCGCGGTGCCCTGCTCGTGGCCGGAGCGCTGGCAATTGGCGCTCTGGGCGGGTGGACCAAACGGGTCCGCGCAGCGGATCACAAGTCCGCAGTGGATCCGAGCCGGCTGGCACGCCAATTCGGCTCGCTCAGTGAGGAGGCCGCCGCGGCTCGCGGCGAGACCGCGCTGGTCCTGGTGCAACTCGACCGGGCCAACAAGGTCATGGAGTATTCGACCAAATACCAGATCCCGGCCGATCTCGCCGCCGCGATCTACGACATTGCCTTGAGTGAGGGGATCGACCCAGCGCTCGGCTTCCGGCTGGTGAAAGTCGAAAGCGACTTCAAGCACGACGCCCACAGCTCGGCCGGGGCGCTCGGCTACACTCAGCTGCAGCTCGCGACGGCACGCTTCTACGATGCCGGTATCACCGACTCCAAGCTGCTGCGGCGCGACGTGAATCTGCGGATCGGATTCCGATTCCTGAAGGACCTGCTGGGGCAGTTCAACAACGACATGCACCTCGCCCTCCTGGCGTACAACCGGGGCCCCGGTAAGGTGGCCGAGATTCTCGCTCAGGGTGGCGATCCGAAGAACGGCTATTCCGACGCAGTGCTGAAGGGATATCGGCCGCCCCGAACGGTCGCAACCGAAGGGAGCGGAGCGAGCTGGCGTTAGGCCGGGATCTTGAGCCGCGCACCGCGGCGGAGCCTGGCATCGTCCGACAACCCGTTGGCTGCTCTCAGGGCTTGGACCGAGACCCCGTAGCGTCTCGCCAGGCCCGAGAGCGTATCACCCCGCCGTACGACATGGCTTCGTGCGGCGGTTTTGCTGCCCGCGCTGTGCGACCTGGCCAGTGCCTTGGTCGCCGTCCGGACCCGGACCTCAGGCGGCGAGACCCGAAGCCGCTGCCCCGCGCGGATCCGGGTCTTCTTCCCCAATCGGTTCCACACCTGCAACTGATGTTGGGTGACGCCGTAGCGCCCCGCGATGAGCCGCAGATTCTCACCCCGGCGCACCCGATGGAAGTCGGCGTCGGATGGGGCCGTCGCGAGCTGCCGGGTCACTTCCGCCGGCAACGGGCCCAGCGTCGGAATGACCACGGTCTGCCCCGCCCGCAGGCTTCGTCCCCGTAGCCGCGGGTTGGCCGCGACGATATCGGCCTTCCCTACTCGGTAACGCTTGGCCAGTCCCCCCAACGTCTCGCCGCCGCGGACCAAGTGCTCCCGGTAGCTCATTCGCCGGTTGGCCGGCAGCTCGGCGTAGGCCAATGACGTCGCCTCGCCTCGCCCGGGCGGCAGCCGCACCAGACTGGTGGCGCCAGGCGGCGTGGTGAGCCGGAGGTACTGCGGATTCAGCTCGCGGAGCGCCGCGATCGTGGTGTCGGCCAGCCGCGCGATCACGTCGAGCCCGGTCTGGTCCGGCACCACGATCGAGTCGTACGGTGCGGCCGTCTCTGGTACGAGCGCCGGGAACCCATACTTGAGCGGCTCCTTAGCGATCATCGCGGCGGCGATCAGCTTCGGGACGTAGTCCTTGGTCTCGCGCCGAAGCAGCTTGGTGTCGTAGAGCCGAAAGAAGGTGGCGTCGGACGGGATGGTGTCGGTTTCGTCGTCCGGCAGCCGGTTGAGCCCGCGCGACACGCGCCCCGCACCCGCGTTGTACGCCGCCGCAGCGAGGTAGTAGGACCCGAACATCCCGGTCAGGTCCTTCAGGTGCCGGGCCGCGGCGTCGGTGGCCATGATCGGATCCCGGCGCTCGTCCACCCAGCGATCGACCCGCAAGCCGTAGAGCCGTCCGGTACCCTTCATGAACTGCCACATTCCGACCGCGCGCGCGCGGCTGGTCGCCGTGTTGGAGAACCCGCTCTCGATCAGGGCGAGGTACACCAGGTCGCCCGGCAACCCTTCCGCCTGCAGCCGCTGCCGGATCATCGCCTCATAGCGCGGCATCCGCGAGAGCCAGACTCCGAAGCGCTCGCGACCGGTCGTGCGGTAGAAGTCGAGGTAATACTGGACCCGATCGTGGTTGTTGAATCGCTCGACCTCGATGTCGAACGTGACCGGCTCGTTGGCGAGGGCCTTGGAGCCCTCGACTACTGCTGGCGCCTCCTCGGCGGGAGGCTCCTCGGGGGAAGCCTCTTCGGGAGGCTCGGTGTGCAGGTCTGCGAGCTTGTCCAGGATGGCCTCATCCGCCGCAGAGTCGGCCGCGATGCGGAGCTCTTCGAGGAGCTCCCGGTCCAGCACGGAATCCGCAACCGGGGCGGGAACTACTTCCAGCTCGACCGGAGCCTGACTGATCGTGGGCGCTGTGGCGGGGGCTGGGGGCGCCGGATCCGGCGTCGGAGGTGGTGGTGGCGCCGAGTGGCCGGCGCAGGCCGCGAGGAAGAGCAGGAACAGGACCGAAACCCGGTGCATGAACTTTCTCCCTCGGGCGCCTCGACTGGCGCCGGTTCGGCAACAGGATTCTCTCGGCGAACAAACTGGTCGTCCACAGGAGCCGGGCGAGCTTCGGTGTTTGTTCCCAGCGGGCACGCCGGAGTGGGCGGCAATCCGCGGATTCAGGTGCGATTTGACAGGATACGGACTTCTTTACCTACCGCATGAACAGCCGGTTGCCCAGCAGCCGGTTGGTGGCGTTCAGCACCGCCAGGGCCGCGCCCCGGGCTGGGTCCGACTCGGTAAGGTACGACCCCACAACGCGCTGCGCCCCTTGCTCGCCCTGGGTTGCCAAGGACACAATGACCACCGTGGCGTCGAAAGCCCGCACGGCCTTGACCCCGAGGAGCTCGAACGCCATCGCCCCGGCCACTGCCTGTCCCAGCGCGTTGACGCAGGCCTGGGCTGCACAGCGAAGCTCGCCGGCCTGGGAAGCCAGCCCCTCGCACTGACCCGCGAACTGTTCCGAGCGCCGCCAGGTCAACCCGACTCGCGCCCGACACCGCCCATTGGAGAGGCGGTCCAGGACAAACTCCGCGAACCGAAGCCGCTCGTGTGGGAGCACCGGTGCAGACGAGGCGTCCGAGGGCTGGCCGGAGGTGCCGTAGAAGCTGTCAGTAGGGGTCGTACCGCCTCCGCGATGGGCGATCGCCGCGACCGGAAAACGAGGCCAGGGCGCAGCGCAAGGTGGCAAGCCCTATGCCACCCGCACTGGTCAAGAGGACGTTCCGGCCGTTATGCACGACGGCCACCCTTGAGGGGTGGCCGTCGAGCAAGGGGGTTCCCGAGCTGGCTCAGTCCTCTACGACGATCAGAAACTTGGACGGCGCCCAGAACTCCTCGGGCGACTCGATCTGGAGCGCACCATGGAGCTTGCCATCCTTGGTGACCGAGTTCGCGGCGAGGTATTCGGGGCTCTGGCGCGAAATGATCTTGTAATTCTTGTTCTCGCGCGGAAGCTGAATGGTCAGGTCGTGGGTCTTGTCGATCCGGGTAAACGCCGCCGGATCGAGAGTGCGCGCCGGCACGAGGTGGGTTCCACCGAAGAAGAGGAACTTCGAC
The DNA here is from genome assembly GCA_044866195.1 of Gemmatimonadales bacterium. Classification (GTDB taxonomy): domain Bacteria; phylum Gemmatimonadota; class Gemmatimonadetes; order Gemmatimonadales; family GWC2-71-9; genus DASQPE01. Next base: position 18,374 of record JBIOTT010000189.1, on the reverse strand, counting down.
CCCTCCTTGGCGAGCACGCCCTTCTCCATCAGCTCCTTCTTGGAGCCGACCGCGTAGTAGACCGTGTTCTTGTAGGTGGTGAGCTGGGAGACGGTGTCGGTCAGGGCGACCTTGGCTGCGGCCAGCTGCTGATTCTCGGCGCTCACCGTGTCGACCTTGCTGCTGAGCGACGCAATCTCGAGCTTCTGCTGCTCGATCGTAGCGGTGTACTCCTGCTCCTGCCGCTCGGCCGCCGCCTTGAGATCTGCCACCGTCTGCTTGGCCGACTCCAGCTGGGCCAGCAGCCGCTGGTTCCGGGAGCTCGACCGCTTGAGACGCGTGCTGGCCGCGTCGAGCTTCTGCTCGCTTTCATTGAGCCGGCCGATCACTTCCTTGATCTTGCCCAGAACCGCCACCCGGTCCTGGCTCGCGCCGGAGGAAGCTTTTTCGCTGGCCGGCACCGGGGCAACGCCGACGCTCTTCACTTGCGCCAGCTCTGCGTTCAGATCGTTGACGAACTTAGTGGTCTCGAGTACTTCGTTGAGCAGGCTATCCTTCTCCGCAGCCGTCTGCTTTGCCTCGGCCAACGCCGCGTTCAGCTTCTCCCGATCGGCGCAGCCGGTAGAGCCAGCGGCGAGAGCGACCGGCAACAGAAGCCAAGCGAACCTCCGCATACGACCCCCTTCAAAACGGTGGATACGTCCGCGATCCTCGTGGGCGAGGACCGCGCCAGAGCCCAGCGCGGCCCGCATTGCCGACCGAGCGGTCCGCCTCATTCGTGATGGTGATGCGACGACCGTGGGAAGTTTATCAGAACGGCAGAACAAAGGCCAGGGACCTCGTCAACCCGGTGGTGCGGTGTGACTTGGGCCCGGCAGTCCGACCTGCCTGGGGAACCGCTCGGGCGACCTGTATATTGCTCGGATGAGGGCGGTGGGAATCGAACCCACGACCTAGGGATTAAAAGTCCCTTGCTCTACCAATTGAGCTACGCCCTCGCCTCCGAAACGTGACCGGACCCTACCGGAAACTCAAGAGAACGCGGGGCCAGCGCCATGCGATTCGGCATTCCCCTTTCCTGCGCAGCACTCCTCGTGGCTGCGCCCTGTACCGCCCAGACTCCGGGCGACGCAGACCGTTGGCAGGTCACCCTGGGCGAAGGCCAGGTGCTCTGGGATGTCCGGCTGGTGAAGCTAGCGGGCGACTCCCTGCATGTCCGGCGGGGCGACTCGCTGGCCGTGGTCCCGGTTGCGAAGATCACCGAGCTCAGGCTGATCAAGAAGTCCGAGATGCAACTGGGCAATCCCGGCGGAGCCATGGCGGCCCTCACGGGCGCCGACGACGAGGTGTACGACCTCACGCCCCTCGAGTTCCCCGATCGGCTGCGGGCAGTGCAGAAGATCTTCCTCTACCACCCCCCGGGCGCTGCGACCTCTGGCCCCTGAGCTCCGGATGACCTGGCCGCATCCGGCTCCAACCGCCGACATGGCGCGCGCGTGACGGCGACGGTCCTCGTGACCGGTACCGATACCGGCGTCGGCAAGACCTGGGTAGCCTGCGCCCTGGCACGCGCGCTCCGGCACGCCGGCCGGACCGTGATGGGAGTGAAAGCAGTGGAGACCGGGTGCGGCGACGCAGCCGGCTCCTCCGAGGACGGGGTTCGCCTGGCCGCGGCGACCGGCCAGCGGGAGCCGGTTCGCGCGCTTCGCCGCTTTCGCGCCCCGGTAGCTCCCGCTGTCGCCGCAGAGTTGGAGGGCGGAATCGTCGATCTCGACGAGCTCGCAGCCGAGATCGAGTCGCTGGCCGAGCACGCGGACCTGCTCCTCCTGGAGGGGGTCGGTGGGTTGCTGGTGCCCTTCGGGTGGGACTGGAACATCGTCGACCTGGCCCAGGCATTCGAGGCAACCGCCCTCGTGGTCGCGAGCGATCAGCTGGGAGCCATCAACCACACCCTGCTCACGCTCAGCGCGCTCGACCTCGCGGGCCTCCGGGTTGGGGGTATCGTGCTCAACGCTCCGGCCCAGCCCGACGCGGCCACCGGATCCAACGCCTCCGCAATCGCGCGGCTCTCCGGCATCGATCGCATCCGCGAGGTGCCCCGGGTCCACCAACCCGACGAGGCAAGCCCATGGCTGGTGGACGTCTCGGGATGGCTGTGAGCCGGTCGGTGCTGGCCGGCCTGCTCGTGGCGGGCCCGCTCGCCGGCCAGGTGCCCAGGACGATCACCTTTCCGTCGGCCGACAGCCTGCCCCTCACAGCCGACATCTACGCCCCACGGCCTCCTGCCGCACCCTTCATCGTCCTGTTCCATCAGGCCGATGCGAGCCGCGGGGAGTATCGAGAGATCGCCCCAAAGCTGGTCGCGATGGGGTTCAACTGCATGGCGGTGGACCAGCGCTCCGGCGACGCGGTGAACGGCGTGCGCAATCAGAGCGCGCGAGAGGCGAGCAACCGCCACCAGCCGGTCTCCATGCTGTCTGCCCGCCAGGATCTCGAGGCCGCCCTGCGATATGCGCGAGAGCACTACGCCCGCGGGCCGTTGCTGGCCTGGGGCAGCTCGTATTCTGCCGCGCTGGCGTTGGTGATAGCCGGCGAGGACCGGGGATTGGTCGATGGCGTGCTGGCGTTTTCACCAGGGGAGTACTTCCCGGTAGCCCCCGGCCGGCCAACGCTGGTCGCCGATGCTGCCCGGGCGATCCGGGTTCCGGTGTTCATCACCTCGGCGCGCTCGGAGGCAAGCGACTGGCGGCCCATCTTCGCTGCGCTCGCGCCCTCACTGCGCCGGGCCTACGTGCCCGAGGCCGAAGGCCGCCACGGGTCGAGCGCGCTGTGGAAGGACACCCCGGGGCAGGAAGGCTACTGGCAGGCGGTGCGGGGATTTCTCAACCGCTGGTTCCCGCGGACAAGATAGAGGGGAAAAAGGCAAACCACGGAAGCACGGAGGGCACGGAGAAGAAATTGGTAGTTGTTTTCCGTGCTTCCGTGCTTCCGTGGTTTGCAGTTGTTCAGTACATGATCGAAACCGCGATCGCCGCGCCGGCAGCCCCGAGGACCTGCCCCGCCACGACGTCCGAGAGGTAGTGAACCCGGAGATAGACCCGCGACGCCCCAACCACAAACGCGACGAGCAGCGCCGGAAGACCTACGGCCCCGCCCACCGCGAGACACGGAATCGCGAGCGACATGGCCGCGGCTGCATGACCGGAGGGAAACGAGAAGGCGTCGGGAATCGCGCCCAGGGCCAGCGGGCCGCCGGGGGCGAGGTGAGGACGCCGGCGGACCACGGTGCGCTTGAGGAGCTGGACGCAGGCGTGCGAGGCAGCATTGGCCAGCAGCAGCGTGAGCCCGAAGGTGCGCGATGTCTCCCAGGGGAGCAGCAGGACCGGCACCGAGGCGGTGAGCGCCGCCCCTCCGGCATAGGTCAGCAGCCGGAACGATCGATCCACCCAGCCCGGCGCACGGCGCGCCGCGAGTCGCGCCAGCCAGACCTGGTCCAGTGCGCCCAGCCGCTCCACGATCGGCCGCATCGCCTGCCCCGGAATCCGACCCCGTAGCCTATCGGAGACCGGTCACGAAACCGGGATGTGTCGGTCACAATCGGTTCACGCCCAAGCTCAGTCACCGGAGCCAGGAGCCGAGATGTCGGGAGCGAGCCGGGCCTGCCGGAAGGCCGCGTCGACCCAGCGGCGCACCCAGGGGCGCTCGTCGGTGCGGTGCCGGCCCAAGGCCTCGACGGCTGCGGGGCTGCCGTGGGTGCCGAACCAGGCAAGCGCGATCGCCACCAGCGGCTGGTCGCCCAAGCGCTCCTCCAGCACCGGGATCAGCGACGCGTCTTCGGTGTGCAACGCCGCGGCCAGCGCGGCGGTCTGCACCATTGAGCGGTACGATGGCAGCGCCAGCGCCTGGACGATCACATCGCGGGCTCCGGCGGAGTCTAGCTGCGCGACTGTCCCCACCGCGGCGGCGCGTACGGCATAGCTCGAGTCACGCGCGAACGCCGCGCGCGCCAGCGCCAGGGCGTCAGGACTGCGGATGGCGGCGAGCGCTCTGACCGCCGATTCGCGGACGTTGGCAGACGTGTCCCGGGACGCGGCTGCGAGCCCAGGGAGCGCGACGGTCGCCGGAAAACGACTAAGGGCTTGAGCCGCCAAACCGCGTACAGTGATATCACCCCCCTCGCGCGCCGCAGCGACCAGCGCAGCCCCCGCGCCGGCATCGGAGGTGCGGCCGGAGAGCTGCTCGATGGCCCAAGCGCGGTTCCATAGATTCGGGGCGCGAGCGAGTTGGGTAGCGAGCCAGGCGGTGGGTTGGTCGAACCGCAGCGTCTTGAGCATGCGGTTCTCGTCATCGAACACGACCATGGTGGGAGGACCCGCGAGATCAGCCACGGTCAGGGTCTCGGCCCGCTGCCGGAGGGTCAGCTGGCGAACGACGTCACCGGCGGGCGTTCCTACCCGGATCGCGACCCGGCCCCGAAAGACGGTGGGGACGCTGTACCGAAGACCGGTCGAATCGGCACGCAGCGTGTCCTGCTGGGTCTGCGCCACGTTGAGTGTGAGCTTGCGAGCGGCGCTGTCGTACGCCGCGGCAACCGCGAACTCAGGATGACCGGCCCGGTAGACCCACTGGTCGAAGAACCAGGAGAGGTTGTCACCCGTCGCCTCCAGAATCGCCCGCTGCAGGTCCGCGCTGGTCGCATTGGCGAAGGCATGGCGGGTGAGATAGCGGCGGACGCCGGCCCAGAACCGCTGCTCCCCGAGCTCGAGCCGGAGCATGCGCAGCACCAACGATCCCTTGGGGTAGATGTTGTTCGACCCCAAGGCCGCCAATGGCGTGCGCCGGCGAGCATCATCCTCTACATACTGGACATAGTCACTGAGGTAGGCCTCCTCGCCGGCGGCCTCGCCGGCAGTTACCCGCCAGTACTGGCCGACCATGAACTGGGCGAACCCCTCGTTGAGCCAGTAGCTGGCCCAGTTTGCGGTCGTGACATAGTTCCCGAACCAGTTATGGGCGACCTCGTGGGGGAGGAGGACCCGGGTGTACCACGGGCGGTCCAACAGGGCGAGCCGGTCGGGGATCCAGTCGGCCATGGTGGTGGCGCTGACGTTCTCCATCCCACCGAAGTAGTCGGCCACCGTCACCTGGGCGTACTTGGCCCAGGGAAACGGTACCCCCAGCAGCCGGGCATAGACCTCCAGGATGCCCGGTGTCATACCGAAGACGAGGCGGGCGCGCGCGCTGTCCGCCGGCGCCACGTAATAGGCGAGCGGGACTCGCCGCCAGCGATCACTCAGCTTGAGCAGCGGCGCCGCGACCAGCGAGACCAGGTAGCTGGAGGCAGGCTGCTCCTGCGCCCATTGAACCGTATGGGTGCCTCGCGCGGCCGGCCGATCGCTCACCAGCCGCCCGTTGGAGACCACGGTGAGATCCCGGGGCACGGTGGCGACCAGCTCCCACGTGAGCTTGTCCTCCGCCCCTCCGTAGGTCGGGAACCAGTTGGGATTCCCATCTGTGCCCCCGCCACTGTACACCTGGCGCCCCCAGCGGCCCGATTCCGCACTGAAGAAGTAGAGGCCCTGACCCTGCAGGATTCTTCCGTGGTAGTCCACCACGAACCGCAGGGTGTCGTCGAACTCGGCCGGGTGGGCCAGGTGGATGATCAGGGAATCACTGGCGCGGTCGAAGCCGAGCTGCGCCTTTCCTTGGGTTACCTTGCGAATTTCCAGGCGGCGCCCCGCATCGAGCGCGATGTCGGCCAGGTCGGGCCGGCGGACCACCAGGGTGGTGCTGACCCGCCCATCAAAGGTCAGCGAATCCCAGGAGAAGCCCCACACCTCGATCCGCTGGTGGACCAGGTCGTAGTCGTGGGAGCGGGTGTATTCGTCGGTGAGGAACCGGTCCGCGTTGCTCTGGCCGCCGGCAAACGTGGCCAGGCACAGCCACAGCCCTAGAAACTGCAAACCACAAAGGCACGGAGACACGGAGGGCCGCCGAGAATTACTTCTGTTCACTCTCTGTGCCTCTGTGCCTCTGTGGTGTTCAGTTCGCCGTTGTGCAGTTCGCCGTTGTGCAGTTCGCCGCCCACGAAGTCGAACCGGAGCTGGGCGACGGAAAAGAAGCTGCGCCGGTGGTGACGGGTGGGACCGAGCAGGCGCAGGCCCTCCTGATGACTATCGGTGGCATAGCCGACGTTGGTGCCCCAGCCGTAGCCGGGGTAGCGGACAGCCAGGCGGTGCATGAGCGCATCGCGAACAGTCTTGGCCACGACGCTCGCGGCCGCGACCGAGTGACAGCGCGCATCGCCGTCGACCAGGGCATCATGGGCGATGCCGATCTCGGGGAGCGGCAGGCCGTCGATGATGATCCAGCATTCTGTCGGCGCGTCGCCGCAGGCGCAGTGCAGTGTCTGGGGGCGTTCGCTTCGTGGGGGCGGCTGGGGTTGGCGGGGCATGGCCAGCCCCCCCCGGGAGGCGAGCGCCCCCAGACACCGACCCAAAGCGCGTCGCATGGCAACCGCCGACGCGACCCGGATGTTGAGTCGGTCGATCTCGCGCGCCGATGCGGCGCCCAGGCCGATGGCGAGCGCTTTGCTGCGGATCACGACCGCGAGCTTCTCACGCCGCTCCGGCGGAAGCATCTTGCTGTCCCGGAGCCCGCGAACGTTGCGGCAGCCCTCGGGAAAGACGACGGCCGCGGCCACCACGGGTCCTGCCAGTGGGCCGCGGCCGACTTCGTCCACGCCGACGAGGAGCCGCCCCTCGCGCCACGCAGCCCGCTCGCGGGTCAGCGTCGGCACCCGGAGGGCCGCCATCGCTCAGCCCTCGCGCTTCTCCCGAATCCGGGCGGCCTTACCCGAAAGCCGCCGCAGGTAGTAGAGCTTGGCCCGGCGCACCCGGCCCCGGCGCACCAGATCGATTGAGGCGATGGTGGGGCTGTGGAGCGGGAAGATGCGCTCGACGCCCACGCCGGCTGACACCTTGCGGACCGTGAAGTTCTCGCTGATCCCGCCGCCCCGCTTCGCCACTACCAGGCCCTCGAACGCCTGGAGACGCTCCTTCTCGCCCTCCTTCACGCGCACCATGACTCGGACGGTGTCCCCCGGCTCGAACGCGGGGATGTCCGAGCGCAAGCCCTCACGGGCGACCTCTGCCAACCGCTCCATCGCAGAACCCTCCGCGCCGTCCGGCGCCTGGTGTGGTACCTACAGCCGTCCTTCAAGATACTGCGCCCACAGGTCCGGGCGCCGCTCCCGGGTCAAAGCCTCGGCCCGCTCCCGGCGCCAGGCCTCGATGTCCGCGTGGTTGCCCGAGCGCAGCACCTCGGGTACGCCGAACCCCCGGTATTCCGGCGGCCGCGTGTAGCTCGGCGGACTCAGGAGTCCGTCATAGTGCGAGTCGCTGCTGGCCGACTCGTGATCACCCAGCGCACCCGGCAGCAGCCGCACCACGGCGTCCAGCACACAGAGCGCGGCGGGCTCCCCGCCGGACAGGACGAAGTCGCCGAGCGAGAGCTCTTCGGTGGCGAGCGCATCCGCCACCCGCTGGTCGACGTCCTTGTAGTGCCCGCACAGCAGGGTCAGTCGCGCGCCCAGCGAGAACCGCACCGCGTCATCGTGCCGGAACGGGCGGCCCCGGGCGGAGAGCAGCACGATCGGCCCCATGGGCCCCTGCTCCAGCAGCCGATCCACCGCCTCGAAGAACGGCTCCGGCTTGAGGACCATCCCGGCCCCGCCGCCGTACGGGTAGTCGTCCACCGTTCGGTGGCGATCGTGCGTGAAGTCGCGCAGCTGCACCAGCCGAACCGCAACCAGACCGGCGTCGACCGCTCGCCGGGGGATGCTGGTGGAGACGAACGGCTCGATCACCTCGGGGAACAGGGTCACGACGTCGATCGTCAGCATCAGGTCACCCGGTGGTCCCTGTCCCCCTAGACATCGAGCAGCCCATCCGGCAACGCCACCGTCAGCCGCCGCCCATCGCGATCCACCCCGCGCACGAATTCCCGCTTGTAGGGTAGCAGGAATTCGCGCTGCAGACCCTGCACTTCGAGCGTGAGCCCCGCAGGCAACTCGTACAGCCTGGAGACCAGTCCCACGGCGGTCCCGTCTTCCAACTGTACCGCGAAGCCCTCGAGCTCGTGGAGGTATACCTCGTCGTCCACCGGCGGAGGCAACTCATCGGCCGGGAGGGCCAAGAACGATCCTCGCAACGGCTCGAGCGCGTCGCGGCTTTCCAGGCTGCGGAACTTGAGCAGCCATTGCCGATGATACGCCCGGCTTCGCTCGACCACCAGCGGACCACCGGTCACCGTCCCGGCCAGGTCGACCACCCACAGCGCACGCCCTGGCGCAAATGCCGCCGCGGGATCGTCGGTGAGGGGGAAGACCACGAGGTCGCCCTTGAGGCCGTGTGGCTTCCGGAGCCGCGCCACGGCAACGTGGCGCGGCGGCTCCGCCGTCACGCCGATGGCGTCGCGATGACTCCGGCCTGCTTGAGCAGCGAGTGGACGGTGTCCGTCGCGGTGGCGCCTTTTGCCAGCCACTGACGCGCCTTCTCGGCGTCCAGCCGCACCTTGTCCGCCGCCGTGGCACCCTTCGGATCATAGGTGCCCAGCACCTCGATGAAGCGCCCGTCGCGGGGCGACTCCTTGTCGGCGACCACGATGCGGTAGAGGGGCAGCTTCTTGCGACCGATGCGGCGCAGGCGAATGCGAGTGGCCATGTCTTGAGTTTCCGGGTAGCGGGTTAGTTGGGGAAGCGCGGCCCGAACGGCATTCGGGGCAACGACCCCCCGGTCTTCCCCGCGATCTTCATCACCTTCTGCATCTGCTTGAACTGCGCGAGCAGCTGATTCACTTCTTGCACCGTCCGCCCGGAGCCCTTGGCGATCCGGAGGCGCCGCTGGCCGGTCAGGATCTCCGGGTCCGAGCGCTCCTTCGGCGTCATCGAGAGCACGATGGCCTCCACGTGCTTGAGTTTCTTCTCGTCGATCTTGGCTGCCTGGAGCATTGCCGGGTTCATGCCCGGCAGCAGGCCCAGCACGTTTTTGAGCGGCCCCATCTTCTGCATCTGCTTCATCGCACCGAGAAAGTCCTCGAGGTCGAGTCCCTTCTTCGATTTCACCTTCTTGGCGAGCCGTTCGGCTTCCTTCTCGTCGATTGTGCTCTGGGCCTTCTCCACCAGTGACAGGATATCGCCCTGCTGGAGAATCCGCCCGGCCATGCGCTCGGGATAAAAAGGCTCGAGCGCGTCGAGCCGCTCGCCCACACCCACGTACTTGATCGGCGCCCGGGTAACCCCGTAGATCGAGAGCGCCGCGCCACCCCGCGCGTCACCGTCCATCTTGGTCAGCACCACGCCGGTGATGCCGAGCGCATCGTGGAAGCCTTTGGCGATGCGCACCGCGTCCTGGCCGGTCATCCCGTCGGCCACGAGGAGAATCTCCTGCGGGCTCACCGCGGCCTTGAGCTTCTCGAGCTCGGCCATCATCTCCTCGTCGATCTGCAGCCGGCCGGCGGTGTCCACGATGACCGTGCGCGCCCGGGCCTTGCCGGCAGCCTCGATTCCGTGCTTCACCAGCTTCACAACGTCGGTGGCGCTGGGCTCGGTATGCACCCCGACGTCGACCTGCTTGCCGAGCGTGGCGAGCTGTTCCTGCGCCGCGGGCCGGTAGACGTCGGCCGCTACCAGGAACGGCGCTTTCTGCTCGAGCTTGAGCCGCTTGGCCAGCTTGCCGGCGGTCGTCGTCTTGCCGGAGCCCTGCAATCCGACCATCAGAATGACGGTGGGAGGCACGGACGCGAACGCCAGCGGAGCCTGCTTCTCGCCCAGCAAAGCGACCAGCTCGTCGTAGACGATTTTTACCAGCTGATGGCCGGGGCGCACGTCCTTGAGCGTCGTCACACCGACGGCCTTGGCCTGGACCCGTTCCAGGAACTGGCGGGTGAGCTCGAAGCTCACGTCGGCCTCGAGCAGCACCGCCCGGATTTCCCGGAGGCCCTCCCGCACCGCTTCCTCGGTGAGCACCCCCCGCCCGGTGAGCCGGGTCAGCGCGGCGTTGAGCTGGTTGGAGAGCTGGTCGAACATAAGCTCAGAAGAGTAGCGGCGGGAATGAGTTAGGGCAAGCGGACGGCCACCTCCGGGATCCTCTCCCATCCTTCCCACTGGTCTGGCGCCCACACGTACCGCGTGCCCGGGCGACCTCCGATGTCGCGCCGCTCGATCGCACCGCGCCAGCCTGCCCGTCGTCTCGCCCCGAGCTTGGCACCCGCACCCGCGTGAAACGCGTTCGCTGCGGCGACGTCGTCCCAGACGATGTACCACACCAGCGCCGGACCCCTCGAGCTCTCGTATACCCGGTACCGGTCGCCGCCCCAGCCCAGCACGCTCACTTTGCCCAGCCTGGTCGCGCCCGCGAGCTGAGCTTCCAGCAAGTGCAGATCGAACTCGCCCAGCACGTCCTCGATCCGGACCGGGCCTACCGAATCGCTGAACCGGAGGTCGATAGGAGCGTCGCCCGCAGCATAGCGCTCAGGGTGAAGGATCTGCTCGCTCGATTGCGGCATGAGCCGCCCGAACGGCACGCTGTCGGACCAGCGGTAGCCCTGCCAGGCGCTCATGAATTGGGCGCCGAACAGATATGGCGCGATCAAGCTCTCCCGCAGCAGCAGGGGAATTCGCCGAGTACGCGGAGTCGCGACGGTGCGAAGCCGTACCGTCTCGACCAGAGCGTTCCAAACCCCGGTGTAGGCGACCACGTTTCGGCCTCCCGCCAGAAGCCGAATGGTGGCGAACATGGCCTGCCCCTCGATGACCGCCTTCGAGGCAAAGGCGCGGTCGCTGTCCCGTAACGGATCAATCAGCGAGTCGAGATTGACGTACTGCGCCTGCAGCGCGTGCACCATCTCATGGGTGAGCACTTCACGGACTTGCTCCGGACCGAACCCGGTGCGGCAGTACAGAGTGTCGGTCTCGGGATCGTAGAAGCCCGCCACCGAGGCGGCGTTGAAATCGAGGACGGCGTTCCGGAACGCGAGGGTGTCGGGCAGCAGCCCGAGCAGGTGGTACGCAGCGGCGATGGCGTCGAGCCGGCCCGGCGGCAGCTTGCGCTCCATCTGCCGCCGCAGATAGGCGCTGATCTGGGCCGGCGTGTGCAGGGCGTAGCGCGGCTCGTGCCGGTACTTGAGCCGGGTGGCGCCCTCGACATAGATCCGCAGGCTATCCACCCACCACCCGAGCTGCGCCTGGTCTTGCGCCCGCGCCGTCGAGGGCACGGACCCGGCCAGGAGCAGCACGAGCGGAGCCCACCGCCCCAGCCTTCCCAGAAGCGATGCGGCAGCCATCGTCAGCGAGCGAGCGCCGCTCGGGGAATGTCCTGCCAACCCGCCCAGGCGTCCGGGGCCGTGACGAAGCGGGAGGCCGGCCGACCGTCCAGCTCGACTCTGGCCAGCTCGCTGCGATAGCCCGCCCGCGCACGGGTCCGCAGCCGGCTGCCGGTGCCTCGCACGAACCGATCCGCGCTGGGGGCGTCGTCCCACACCACGTACCACACCAGCGCCGGACCCTGGGGTGAATCGTACAGCCCGTAGAGGTCGCCGCCCCATCCGATCGGCGTCATCTCGCGCGGCACCTCCACGTCGCCGCGCAGTTGGGCATCGAGCACCCGGATCTCCAGCTCGCCCAGCCCGTCCTCGTAGGAGCGGGGCTGTCCGGCGAGGAAGTGCAGCACCAGCGGCCGGTCCCGTTTGAGGTACCGGTTGGGAGTGAGAATCTGCTCGGTCGAGGCAGGCATCCGTTCTCCCGAGGGCAGCGAATCGCGCAGCGGCGTCGTGCTCCACCAGCGCATGAATTGGGCGCCGTCGAGATAGGGGAACAGCAGCGTTTCCCGAATCAGCAGCGGCGCATGGGCGAACACCGGCATGGCTTCCTGCTGGTCGGCAACCTGCTCCCGATATTGCTCCCAGAACTCGGGCTGGGCGGTGACGTCCACCTCGGGGGAGAGTACCCGGATGGAGACCAGGGTCGCCTGCCCTTCCAGGACGGCCTGCGCGGCCGTGAGCCTGTCGTTGCTCCGGATATCGTGCAGAATCGAGTCGAGCGGCAGGTATTGCCCCTGGAGCGCATGGACCATTTCGTGGGCCAAGACCAGCCGGAGTTGGAGCGGATCCGCCCCGCTCACCCCGAACAGCATGGTGGAGTCCGGGTCGTAATAGCCGGCCACCTGCTCGCTGTAGAGGTCCACCAGGAGGGGCTCGAGCGCCAGCGTATCCGGCAGGAGGGCCAGCAAGCGATAGGCCTTCTCGATCCCGCGGATGCGGGACGGCGGCAGCTCCTGATGGAGCTTCGCGATCAGGTATGCGCGGACCTGCTCGCGGCTCCGCAGGCCGGAGCGGGGTGTGCGCTTGAAGCGAAAGCCGGCGGCGCGCTCAACCGCAGGCTTGAGACTGTCGACCAGGCGGGCCATGGCGGCATCGCGCTGGGCTCGGACCGGGACGCCCCGGCAAGCGAGCGAAAGCACCAGCGCCGCGAGCGCGAGACGGACCATCAGGCTATTCCCATGGTGCCAAGGTACCAGGCGTACAGCGCGGGTCCCACGAGATAGGCCGCGGCGGCGCCGAGCGCGAGAAAGATGCCGAACGGCACCAGCGGCCGGCGTCCGGCGAGCGCGAGCGGCACGAAGATCAGGCTGCCGAGCAGCGCCCCAAGAAAGATGGTCAGCAGCACGCCTTGCCATCCGAGAAACGCGCCCACCATCGCCATCATCTTGATGTCGCCGCCCCCCATGGCGTCCTGCTTCAGCACCCACGTCCCCACCGTGCCCACGATCCAGAGCAGCCCGAACCCGACCGCGGCGCCGATCAGGGCCTGGGTCAGGGATGGAAATCCGCCAGCAACGGCGAAGAGCAATCCCAGAACCAGGCCACCCCAGGTGAACTCATCCGGAATGATGTACGCGCGGGCATCGGTCAGGGCGATGCCGAGGAGAATGGTGCCCAGGACAGCGCCCCGAAGCGTCTCGGGGCTCAGGTCGTAGCGCCAGGCAAGGAAAGCCCAGAGGAGTCCCGTCGTGAGCTCGACCAGCGGGTACTGGATCGAGATGGGTTCACCACAGCGACGGCAGCGGCCTCGAAGCAGGAGCCACGACAGAACCGGGATGTTGTCGTACCAGGCCAGCCCGGCACCGCATTTGGGGCAGCGTGAGGGCGGCCGCACCACCGACTGCTTCGGCTCGGCGCCCCACCGGAGAATGCACACGTTCAGAAAGCTGCCGAACACGGCGCCGACCACGCCGGCCAGCATAATGAAGAGTGGCCGCGCTTGAGCCAGCTCAGCGGGCACGGGTCAGCTCGTAGAGCAGGATCCCGGCTGCAACGGCGACGTTGAGCGATTCGGCGCCCGCGGCGAGCGGGATCCCGACTCGAACCCCTGCGCGTGATTCGAGTCCCGCGCTAACGCCGGCCCCCTCGTTGCCCAACGCAAGACAGATCGGCGGGCGGACCGGTGGGCCGGCAGGAAGGTCTCGAATCGAGGTGCCGTCGGCCGCGCCGAGCCACAGCTCGACCCCGTTCTGGCTCAGCCACTGTACCAACTCGTCCTCGCTTGCCGAAATTGCCGGAATCCGGAACAGCGCACCCATGCTGCCGCGAACCACCTTGGGATTGAGCAGGTCCGCGGTGCCCTTGAGCGCGATGACGCCGGCTCCGCCGAGCCCGAGCGCCGTACGCAGGATGGCGCCGACATTGCCAGGATCCTGCACCCCGTCGAGCGCGAGCACGACGCTCCCCGGCCGCGCCGGCAGGTCGGCCCATTGCCAACGAGGGGGCTCGATCACTGCGACCACGCCCTGGGGGTGCTCCGTGTCGGCCAGCTCGGTGAGCTCCCGGTCGCTCATTGCCACGAGGGTGACGCCGGCGCGCTCGAGCGTTGCTTTGAGTGTCCTGCCGCGGGCTGTACCTTCGAGAGCCGGAGCGATCGCGGCGCCGCGAAGACCGATGCCGGTACTGACCGCCTCTTCGACCAGCCGAACTCCTTCCGCGAGGGCGAGGCCCCGGCGCTCGCGGCCCCGGCGGAGCCGGAGATCCCGAATCAGCGTCTGCAAGGAGCCCCCCATTCGTCGCGTTATCCTCGGCCGGTCGGCCGCGTGAAGGTCGCTCTCACCGTCGCCGGCTCGGATTCCGGCGGCGGCGCCGGCATCCAGGCCGACCTCAAGACCTTCCATCAGTTCGGCGTCTTCGGCACCTCGGTGATCGTAGCCGTCACGGCCCAGAACACGAACGGCGTCCGGGCAGTCGAGCGGGTCTCTACCTCACTGGTGCGAGCCCAGCTCGACGCCCTGGCGGAGGACCTGCCGCCGGCGGCGCTCAAGACCGGAATGCTGGCGGATGCCGACCTGGTTCGGCTGGTAGCCGATGCCATCCGCGCCAACGGATGGGGCCCGCTGGTAGTAGACCCGGTGATGGTCGCAAGCTCCGGCGACCGTTTACTCACCGCAGAGGGCGAGTCGGTGCTGCGCGTTACGCTGGTCCCGCTCGCCGCGCTGGTGACCCCGAACCTCGACGAAGCCGCCATTCTCACCGGGCGGCCTGTCGGCGACGTCGCCGCGATGGAGCGCGCCGGCGCCGACCTGCTAGCGCTGGGCGCCCACGCCGCACTGGTCAAGGGCGGACACCTGACCACCGGGCCGCTCACCGATGTGCTGGTGACTCGGGCCGGCATCCGCCGCTACCGCCAGGCGCGTCTCGCGACCCGGTCTACCCACGGCACCGGCTGCACACTATCTGCCGCGGTTACCGCCGGGCTCGCGCTGGGGCGGTCGCTCGAGAGCGCGGTGACCGACGCGATCGACTTCGTGCATCGGGCCATTGCGGCGGCGCCCGGTCTGGGCGGAGGACGAGGCCCGCTCGACCATACCGTTCCGGCACCCGGTAAACGGTGAACGCCCCCGTTCACCGTTCACTGTTCACGCTGTTGTTCGTATGGCTCCATGTGTATCAACGCACCCGCCACCTCCGGCACCGCCTGCCGGATCGCCGACTTGACCATGCCGCTCAGCACGTGCGCGGCATGCAGAGGCATCGCGGGATCGGCCTGGACGTGCAGGTCCACGTAATACCCCATTCCTGCCTTGCGCACCTTGAGCTTCTCGATCGCGGAGACGCCGGGCACCGCCGCAGCGGCCGCCGCGACCCGGGACACCATTTCCTCTCCGGGCGCCCGGTCCATCAGGTCCTGGGTCGCCGGCCGGAGGACTCCCATCGCGTTGTACACGATGATCCCCGACGCAAGCAGGGCGGCCCAGTCGTCGGCCGCTTCCCACCCAGGGCCGCCGATCAGCGCGACGCTGATGCCGATGAACGCGGCGGCCGAGGTGATCGCGTCGCTCCGGTGATGCCACGCGTCGGCCTGCACGGCCGTGCTTCCCACATCCGCTCCAATCTCGAGAACCCGGCGAAACAGCAACTCCTTCACCAGCACTACCAGCACCAGCACCACCAGGGTAAAAGGCCGGGGCGACAGATGCGGCGTCACAATCTGGCGCACGGATTCGGCCGCGATAGCCAGGGCCGCCAGCAGCAGAAACAGCCCGACCGCAAGCGCGGACAGCGGCTCCGCCTTTCCATATCCGAAGGGGTAGTCTTCGTCGGCCGAGCGAGCCGCGATGCGAAGGCCGCTCCAGACCACCAGTGACGAGCACACGTCGGCGCTCGACTCGATGCCATCGGCGATCAGCGCCTGCGAGTGACCCACGATCCCCGTCACCACCTTGACGACCGCAAGCACCGCATTGATCAGCAGGCCTGTCTGGGCGGTGCGAATGCCTTTGCGGACGCGCGGTTCGGTCACTGCCGGTCCCTCCGGCGCGGGTCAGGCCCGACCAATGACCCCCTCCACCAGTGCACCCAGGGCCCCCTGCACATGCTCACCCGTCTCGATCACCTCGGTGTGTGAGAGTTTGCCGGGGCTGATCCCGGCAGCCAAGTTGGTAATGGTCGAGAGGCCGAGACACCGGAGCCCGCGCGCTCGGGCGACGATGACCTCGATGACCGTCGACATTCCTACGGCGTCCACCCCCAATCGCTCCAGCATTCTGATCTCGGTGGGCGTCTCGAAGCTCGGACCCAGCAGTCCCGCGTAGACTCCCTCCTCCAGCGGAACCCTCTGCTCGCGCGCCACCGCCCGGGTCAGCCGCCGCAGCTCGGCATCGTAAGGCTCCGACATGTCGGGGAAGCGTTCCTCCTTGGGCAGCACCGCCCCGATCAGCGGATTGCGGAATGTGAGATTGAGGTGATCGGCAATGAGCATCAGCGAGCCTCGGCAGAACGTGCGCCGGATCCCGCCCGCAGCGTTGGTGACGACCAGCACGCGGATCCCCAGCTCGGCAAAGACGCGAACCGGGAGCGCGCAGGTCCCGGCGTCGTGCCCTTCGTAGAGATGAAAACGACCGCTCTGCACCAGGAGCCTACGCCCTGCGACCGTGCCGGCCACCAGCTCGCCCCCGTGCCCCGGCACGGTCGGAAGCGGGAACCCCGGTATGTCGCGATAGGAGATTCTCCTTGCGTCCCCGATCCGTCCGGCGAATCCACCCAGGCCCGAGCCGAGCACGATGGCCAACTCCGGCTCGAGCCCGTCCAGGCGGGGCCTGATCACGCCGACTGCCCTGGCTATGAGGTCCTCCGCCCCGCTCACAGCAGAATGCCCGCGATGGCCGCAGAGAGAAAATTCGCCAGCGTCCCGGCCAGCATCGCCCGGAACCCGAGACGCGCCAGGTCGGCCTTCCGCTCGGGCGCCAGTGCGCCGATCCCGCCGATCTGGATCCCGACAGAGCTGATGTTGGCGAATCCGGCGAGCGCGAACGATGCGATGGTGAACGAGCGGGGGTCGAGCACCGGCTTGAGCGGGCCCAGCTCGGAAAAAGCGATGAACTCGTTCAACACGGCGCGGGTGCCGAGCAGCCCCCCGATGGCCGGGCAATCCTTCCAAGGCACGCCCAGCGCCCAGGCCACCGGGCTTCCAATCCATCCCAGGACCGTCTGGAGGTCGGGCGGGAACCAGCCGGCCACGCCGTGCAGCGCGCCAAAGATCCCGTTCACCAGCGCGACCAGCGCCACGAATGCGACCAGCATCGCGATCACGTTGAGCATGAGGTGCAGCCCGTCGGTCGTGCCCCGGGCGGCGGCACCCACCACGTTCGGATCAGTCCGGGGGATGTCGAGCTTCACGTTGCCCCAAGTCTCCGGCCGATCCGTTTCCGGCTCGAGCAACTTGGCCATCATGATCGTGCCCGGGGCCGTCATGATCACGGCCGTGAGCAGATGGCGCGCTTCGACCCCGAACGCAATGTAGGCCGCCATGATCGCACCGGAGATGTGCGCCATCCCGGAGGTCATCACCGTCATGAGCTCGGATCGCGTGAGCCGGGGAAGAAACGGGCGGATGGTGAGCGGCGCCTCGGTCTGCCCCATGAAAATCGAGGCGGCCACGTTGAGACTCTCGGCCCCGCTGGCGCCCATGAGCCGAGTCATCACCACCGCAAAGGCCCGCACCACGATCTGCATGACGCCGAGGTGGTAGAGGATGGCAAAGACGGCCGACACGAAGATGATCGCGGGAAGCACCTGAAACGCGAAGATGAGTCCCAGGCTCGAATGAGCCTTCCCCAGCTCCCCGAACACGAACTGCGACCCCGCGTAGGAGTAGGCGAGCAGGGTGCGGACCCCATCTCCCAGGATGCGAAAGAGCTCCTGCCCGGCCGGCACCCGCAAGACGAAGAGAGCGAACCCGAGCTGGAGCCCGAGCCCCCACGCGATGACGCTCCAGCGGATCGCGCGTCGATCGCGCGAAAGGACGATGCCGAGCCCTACGATGAGCGCGATCCCGATCAGCCCCGTGAAGCGGCCGCTCACGGAATCGCCGCGAGCTCGGCTCGCGTCCGGTCGAGGAGGGCCCGGCGCTCGGGCCAGGGCAGGAACGCCGCCGCCATGCCGTCGAGAATCATCCGATCGATCTCCATGCGAGTGAACCCCAGGGCGCGGTGAGCGAGCCAATATTCATCGGTGACCGTGGTCCCGCTCATCAACCAGCCGTCGGAGGAAAGGCTCACCGCCAACCCGGCATCGGCGTAGCGGCGAACCGGGTGGTCCTCGGCTCGCTCCACGGCATGGGTCTTCAGGTTGCTCGTGATGTTGATCTCGACCAATATGCGCCGGTCCCGAACGTAGTCCTGCAACGCCGGATCCTCGTGCAGCCGGGTGCCATGGCCCACGCGGTTGGCCCGGCAGCGATGAACCGCCTCCGCGACCGAGTCCGCGCCGGCCGCCTCCCCCGCGTGCACTGTGATGCCGAGCCCGCCCTGGGCCGCGATCTCGAAGGCTCGGCGATGAGGGTCTGCCGGCCA
>JBIOTT010000188.1:0-4756 GCA_044866195.1 Gemmatimonadales bacterium | reverse complement strand
CGCCCACAAAAGACTTCCTCTGTGTCCTCTGCGCCTCTGCGGTTCAAAACGCAGTTCTCTGCGCCTCTGCGGTTCAAAACGCTGTTCTCTGCGCCTCTGCGGTTCAAAATGCTGTTCTCCGTGCCTCTGTGGTGTGCAGTTGCAGTTTGGATGTATTATCCACCCGCGGCAGGCTCTTGAAGAGGATCTTCGGTGACCTATCAGTTCATTCTGTTCGAGGTCGATCGGGGTGTCGCCCGCATCACGCTGAACCGACCCGACGTGCTCAACAGCATCCATACAGCCATGTCGGGCGAGCTTCAGGACGCTCTGGCCCGGGCCGGGCGGGAGCGGGAGATCCGGGCCCTGCTCCTGACCGGGGCGGGACGCGGTTTCTGCGCCGGCCAGGACCTCGACGAGGTCCGGCCCGGGGCAGCTGTGGACGATTTCGCCGCCCACGCGCGGAGGGTCTACACCCCATTGGTCCGCGGGCTCCGCGCGCTGGAGAAGCCGGTGGTTTGCGCCGTGAATGGCGTCGCGGCGGGGGCGGGGGCGAACCTCGCGTTCGCGTGCGACCTGGTTCTGGCCGCAGAGGAGGCCTCCTTCGTCCAGGCATTTGCCAAGATCGGCCTGGTGCCGGACGCCGGCGGAAGCTTTTTTCTCCCGCGACTGGTCGGGCTCGCCCGAGCGACGGCGCTTACGATGTTGGGCGAGAAGGTCACCGCGCCGCAGGCGGTGCAGATCGGATTGATCCACCGGGCGTGCCCCGCCGCAACGCTGCACGACGAAGCATCCAAGCTCGCCGTCCATCTGGCTGCGCAACCGACACTGGGCCTTGGGCTCACCAAGCGATTGCTGAACGCCGCCCTGGTCAACGACCTCGATGCCCAACTCGAGCTCGAAGCCGAGTGCCAGGGCGCGGCCGGACGCACCGCAGACTACGCCGAGGGGGTGGCGGCCTTCCTGGCGAAGCGGAAGCCGGTCTTCTCCGGACAGTGACTGATGCGAGCCTCCGACCCAGAGACGGTTACGGTGGGAGTGGTCGGCGCCGGTGCGATGGGCAGCGGCATCGCGGAGGTCGCCGCGGTCGCGGGGCACCCGGTCGTCATGCAGGACGTCGACGAGGCGGCGATAATTCGCGCGCGCACCGGGATCGAGCGAGCGCTCGAGCGCGAGGTTGAGAAGGGTCGGCTGACTCCGCCCGCATCCGAGGCCGCGCGGGCCCGGATCCAGTACTTCGCGGGCGCCGACCTCGCCCCGTTCGCGTCCTGCAGCCTCGTGATCGAGGCGATCGTCGAGCGGCTGGGGCCCAAGCGGGAGACCTTCGCCGCGCTCGAGCAGGTGGTCGCGCCGGACGCGACGCTCGCGACCAACACCTCGGCGCTGTCGATCACAGCCATCGCCGGCGCCTGCCGCCGCCCCGAGCGAGTGGTCGGCCTTCACTTCTTCAATCCCGCGCCGCTGATGCCGCTGGTGGAAGTTGTCCGCGGGCAGGCGACGCTGGGAGGGCTGATCGATGCGGCCTGCGCCCTGGTTCGGCGCTGGGGTAAGACCACCGTGGTCGCCGCCGATACGCCGGGCTTCATCGTGAACCGGATCGCCCGGCCGTTTTACGGCGAGGCGCTCCGGATCCTGGACGAGGGCATCGCCGACTGCGTCACCATCGACTGGGCAATGCGCACGCTCGGCGGGTTCAGGATGGGCCCCTTCGAGCTGATGGATCTGATCGGCAACGACGTGAACTTCGCCGTGACCTCGGCGGTATATGAGGGGTTCTTCTTCGATCCCCGCTACAAGCCCTCACTCACCCAGCGGCGCATGGTCGACGCCAACCTGCTCGGACGCAAGACCGGCCGGGGCTACTACGATTACCAGAACGGCGCCGTCCGACCACCACCAAAGGAGGACGAGGGCCTAGGGCGTGCGATCCTCCACCGGATTCTGGCAATGCTGATCAACGAGGCGGTGGACGCGGTCTTCTGGCGCGTGGCGACGCCGGCGGACATCGACGTCGCGATGGTGAAGGGCGTCAACTACCCCAAGGGGCTCATCGCGTGGGCCGAAGAACTGGGGTATGGCGTCGCGCTCGAGCGTCTGGAGGCCCTGCAGGCGGAGTACGGGGAAGATCGCTATCGGCCGAGTCCACTGCTCCGGCGGCTGGCCGGCTCCGGCGGAACGCTCCGGGCGTGAGCTCGCTGACGGTGGACGCGGAGCGACGCGCGGCTGCCATCGTCCGGCACATGCTGGCGAACGATGCCTTCAGCCGCTGGTTGGGTGTGGAGGTCCTCGAGGTGCGGCCGGGCCAGGTGACGCTGCGCATGGCGGTGCGCGAGGACATGACCAACGGATTCGGGGTAGGCCACGGTGGGGTGACGTTTGCCCTTGCCGACAGCGCGCTGGCCTTCGCGTGCAACACTGGAGGGAAGGTGACGGTCAGTATCGAGAACAGCATGACCTACCCGGCCGCCGTGCGGGTGGGCGACGTGCTCCTGGCGGAGGCGGAGCAGGAGGCCAGCAGCCGGCGCTTGGCGTATTACCGAGTGCGCGTCACCCGAAGCGACGGCAGCGTGGTCGGGCTCTTCCGCGGCACGGTGTTCCAGACCGACCGCGAGCACGACGTGGGGCCCGATGGGAGTGAGTGAGGCCCGGGCGCCTGGCGCCACCGGCACGGGGCCCTCGGTCGACTGGAAGCGGGTGCTCTATCTGAGCCTCGCCTCGCGGGCGCTGGACGACATCGAGGAGACCCGTCTGGTCCCCCAGCAGAAAGTGCTGTACCAGTTCTCGGCTCGCGGACACGAGATGGCCCAGACCATTCTGGGCACCTTGTTGGACCACCCGCACGACGCCGTGGGCGCGTACTACCGCTCGAGACCGATGCTTCTGACGCTCGGCCTCTCGCTCGAGGACGCGCTCGCGGCGCCGATGGGAAAGTCGGGCGGCTTCAGCAACGGGCGGGATATCGGCGTCGTGTGCAACCTTCCGAAGCCGGAAGGCGCCATCGTGCTACCGATGTCCGGTGACGTCGGCTCCCAGTACACGCCGGCTGCCGGATGGGCGCAGGGCATCGTCTACCACCGCGATGTCCTGGACGACCGCAGCTACGACCGCTCGATCGCCGTGGTGCTGGGCGGCGAAGCCTCCGTCGCAACCAATGGCTTCTGGTCGGCGTTGACGATGGCCACGACGCTCACCCTGCCCCTGCTCTTCTACGTCGAAGACAACGGCTACGGCATCTCGGTTCCGGCCAGCTTCCAGACGCCGGGTGGGGACATCGCGGCCAACCTGGGGTCGTTCCGAAGCCTCCTCGTCCTCAACGGCGACGGTTCCGAGCCCGGCGAGGCCACCCGCCTGCTCCAGGAGAGCGTGGCGCACGTGCGGGCGGGCAAGGGCCCCGCGTTGCTCCGGCTCACCGTGCCGCGGCTGAGCGGGCACTCGGCGCAGGACACCCAAGCGTACAAGAGCAAGGAGCGCCTGGCACAGGAGCAGGCGAGCGATCCGCTGCCCAGGCTGTACCAGTTCCTCGGGGCCGGTGTGCTGTCGCAGCCGGAGCTGGCGGCAATCGAGGCGCAGGTCAAGGCGGACGTGGAGGCCGCGCTCGCGGCGGCGTTGGCCCGGCCTGAGCCCGACCCGTCCGGCGTGGCCCGGTATGTGTACGCCGCCACTCGGGACGGAGCGCCCGAGCTTCAGATGGTCGGCGGTCTCGCGCCGACCGGACACCGGTTTCCGGCGGGCACCGAGGTGCCTCACCCCGAGCCGACCCGTATCAACATGCTGACCGCCATCCGGCGGACCCTGGAACACGAGCTCGCCACCAATCCCAAGATGCTGTTGTTCGGTGAGGATGTGGGCCCCAAGGGGGGTGTGCACGCCGCCACGATGGGACTACAGGGCACCTTTGGCGAGCGGCGGGTATTCGACACCAGCCTGTCGGAGGAGGGCATCATCGGGCGGGCGGTCGGCCTGGCGCTCTGTGGTCTTCTGCCCGTCCCGGAGATTCAGTTTCGCAAGTACGCCGACCCCGCCACCGAACAGCTCAACAACTGCGGCACGATGCGGTGGCGGACCCACAACCGCTTCGCCGCCCCTATCGTGGTGCGGATGCCGGGCGGGTACGCGCCGAAATGCGGAGATCCGTGGCACAGCGTCTGTGGGGAGGTGGTCTGGGTACACGCCCCCGGCTGGCAGGTCTGCATCCCGTCGAACGCGGAGGACGCCGTGGGTCTCCTTCGCGCGGCGCTCCGGAGCGACAACCCGACGATCTTCTTCGAGCACCGGGCGCTGCTCGATGGGGCATCGGCGCGGCGGCCGTATCCGGGGGACGACTTCGTGCTTCCGCTCGGCAAGGCCAGGGTCGTCCTCGACGGCGACCGGCTCACGGTGGTCACCTGGGGCGCCATGGTGGAACGATGCGAGCGCGCCGCGCGCGAGCTCGAGGAGTCGATCGAAGTGCTCGACCTCCGCACCGTGGCGCCGTGGGACCAGGCTGCGGTGCTCGACTCGGTCCGGAGGACCCGGCGCTGCCTGATCGTCCACGAAGACACGCTCACGGCCGGATTCGGCGCAGAGGTCGCCGCGGTGGTCGCGGAGCAGGCGTTCCTGAGCCTCGACGCGCCGATCTCCCGCCTCGCGATTCCGGACGTGCCGACGCCGTACAACCTCCGACTGATGAACGCCGTCCTCCCCAGCGTCGAGGGGATCGCGGCCAAAATGCAGGAACTGATCGAGTTCTAGCCGTGTAACGAAGCCCTGTCACGAAGCCCTGTCACCCTGAGCGAAG
>JBIOTT010000187.1:0-6838 GCA_044866195.1 Gemmatimonadales bacterium | reverse complement strand
CGATCCGGCCAAGGCGAGTCATTTTGTGGGTACCTACCTGCAGCACGAGGGCTATCGGGTGGTGCCGGTGAACCCCAAGGCGAGCGAGATCCTGGGGGAGAAATCCTGGCCCGACGTGGCCAGCATCCCGTTTCCGGTCGACCTGGTCGACGTGTTCCGGCCGGGGCCGGAATGCCGGGCCGTGGCCGAGCAGGCGATCGCGGCCCGGGTTCCGGCCATCTGGTTTCAGCTCCGGATCGATGCCCTGGACGCTGCCGAGCTGGCGGAGCGGGCCGGCCTCGCCGTGGTGCTCGATCGCTGCGTCAAGATGGAGCACGGCCGCTGGTCTGGCAGCCTCCACTGGGCCGGGATGAACACCGAGCTCGTCACCGCAAGAAAGCGTCAGCGCGGCTTGGCATAGCGCGGGCCCCAGAAGAAGGTGTCGCTGACGTACTCGCCCCACTTCTCCCGGACACTCCACAACTCGATGCAGTACGGCTGGTTTGCCGGCCGCCCATCGTTGAACGCATGGTAGAGATCGCGCATCAGCGGATTGGTGTACTTGTTGGGCTCGGAGAAGAACGCGGCGCCCACAACCGCCCGCATGAAGTCGGGTTTGATCTCCCTGACCTGGTAAAAGAGTCCCTTCCGGATCACGACGTTCAACGCCGCTCGCTGCCGCGGCCCACGAGCCAGCGCCAGCAGGGTGCTGTCTATCGGTCCCTCGTTGGGAACCTTTCGGTTGGGTTTGGCAGCGGGCGTGGGCTTAACCGTGGTGTCGCGGCGAGGCGACGGCGCGTCGGTGGTGCCGGGGAGTCCAGCCGGAGGCAGCGAGTCGAGGGATTTGGGCGATCCCAGATCGGAGCGCCGGGCAGCCGACCGGGTGACCACGAGTAGCGATACGAGGGCCAGGACGATAGTCCCGCCCACCAGGGTGGCCACCCACGCCAGAATCCGCTTTTCCATTGGAGCTCCCCCCGATGGATTGAAACACCAAAATGACGGCGAGTCCAGCGCACTGGCTTTCGGTATATTGGGGTCATGCGCACCGCCCTCCTGGGGACCCTTCTCGGCCTGACCCTACTCGCGCCGCCAGGCCGAGCGCAGGGCAATGACGCCGACGCTCGAGCCGTGATCGCCAAATTCAAGGAAAAGAAGCCCGAGCTCGCCAAGTTCTTCTCCAACGCCCGCGGATACGCTGTGTTTCCTACTGTGGGCAAGGGCGGCATCGGGCTGGGAGGCGCGCGCGGCAAGGGGTACGTGTACGAACGCGGCAAGCTGATCGGCCGCTCCACCCTCACCCAGGTGACGATCGGCCTCCAGCTCGGCGGTCAGGCGTACAGCGAGATCGTCTACCTGGAAGACCACGACGCGATGGAGAGCTTCAAGCGGGGCCGGCTCAAGCTCGACGGGCAGGCGTCGGCCATCGCGGTAACCGCGCGGGCCTCCCTCGACCTGGCCTACCGGAACGGGGTGGCGATCGTCACGATGGCCAAGGGCGGCCTCATGTATGAGGCCTCGGTCGGCGGGCAGAAATTCTCCTTCAAGCCGCTTTGAGGCGGCCGCAACTACCGGGAGGCGGCGCCCACCAGCGGGGCAAGCTCCAACACGTCCTTGACGCCGGTCTTCGGAAGTGCGGCGGTCAGGCTCCGCAGGCCCGACCGGCGGCCCAGCACCCAGGTAGTGCCGGCGATTCCGTCTTTACCTGACATCACTCGTGCCGGGCGCACCGACCCGGTGGAAGCGGTAAACGCCACCAGCGCGCCCGCGACCGGATTGTCGTAGACGTCCGTCACTCGCACTCGTGCCGGCATCCCGGAGCGCGGCGCCCGGGCCCCGGCTCCGGTCCCGATGAAGAGCAGGTTGGCCGCCGAAGCCGGGTCGGCCCGCGCGGTGAAGCGAAGCGGCGCGACCCCATCGACGGCGAGGGTGAGCGCCTGGGCTCCGGCCTTCTCGCCCAGCATCCATCGAACCGACGCCCGGCCGGTCGAGTCGGTAACCAGGAGCGAGTCGGTTTTCGCACCGCCGCCGGTCACGGCGATGGCCACGCCGGGCACGCCGTTCCCCGCGGAGTCGCTGACCCGGACGCCGATGGGCGCCGACAGCCCGCTCCCGACCGTTCCATGCAGGTTTGCCGGTGTGAGCCCGACGAGCCTGGCCGGCGCACCGGGGAACCCAGCGGCAAGCACCGTTGCCGGCGGGACGCCGCGCCCGGTGCCGACCACCACGCGGGCCCGTTGTACTCCCGCCCGCGGCCCGAGCCACCAGTCGGCGTGAGCTTCTCCCACCGAGTCCGAGCGCGCTTCGCGCGGAGCGATGCGGCCCCCATCCAGCGGGGTCCAGGCGACCGGCACGCCGGGGAGAGGCCGCCCCGACGAGTCGGTGAGCTGAACGCCGACGACCACCGGGTCGTGCCCCGCCACCAGCCCATTGGGCGGGTCGCCGAGCGCAACCACGCGGGTGTTGGCGCGGCTCGGCTCCACTTCGGCCAGTGCCGCCGCCCCGCTGTCGACGCCGGAAACGGTGACCAGCAGGCGCTCGAGCCCGGGGCGATCGCCGGTGGTCCACACCGAGGAGGCCAGGCCATCCGGCCCGGTGAGCCCCGAATCGGGGCGGGCCGAGCCGGCGCCCTCTGCGGGAACAAAGCGTACCACCACGCCGCCCATCGGCCGCCCCATCCGCGACTCCACCCGCACCACCACCGGCTCAGGCAGCCGGCTTTCGACGCTCGCGCGCTGCTGATTCCCCTTGATCACGGTGACCCGGCCGGGAACCGGAATCACCTCGAGCGGCATGCTGTCGCGCGCGCCATCCAGCTCGGCCACCAGCGTCGTCCGCCCGGCCGCCCGGCCAGCCAGCTCGCCGCCTTCGAGCCGTGCGAGCGTGCTGTCCCCCACCCGCAGTGCGGCTGCCGAACGGCCAAGGAGGTGTCCGCGCGCATCCAGCGAACGGACCACGACCGGAACGCGGCCCCCCTCCGGTACCCGCAGCACGCTGTCGGCTCCGAACTCGAATCGGGCCGCGCTCGGACACACCACGACGCGGCCCCGCGCGACCTTGCCGGCCACCGCGGCGGTGAGGCCGGTCGCCCCCGCTGCCCGGGCAACGACGAAGCCAGCGCTGTCCACCGATGCGACCGAAGAATCTTCGACCTGCCACTCGATCGCAGCGCCGACCAGGGCGGTACCGCGCCGGTCGGTGACGGTGGCAACGTAGCGCAGCGTGTCGCCCAGCGATGCGGCTGTGTCGCTCGCGGGCGCGAGCCCGATCCAGCTCACCGCGAGGTTGGCCACCGACAGACGGGTGGTCTGGTCGCCGATGAGACCGCAGGAGTGGGCTGAGGCGAGGATGGTCGCCAGGGCGGCGCCCAGCCCGACGCTGCCGCTGATCCAGCGGCTGGTTCGGTCCAACGGCTGCAAGGCCTTGCGCTTGGGCTCGGGCACGGGTCAGTGGGCGGCGAAGACGGGTCAGGACCCTGCAGGGATCGAACCACGGGGAGGCAATCGGCGGCTCGGTCTAAGGGGTTGGCCAGCAATGTATTATGACGGCCGGCGGCGGCCATCGCGGGCGCTCGATCACGGCAACTTGCGGCGCCTGCTGGCGGAACGGGGCCGTCGGGTCAGCGGGAAGCGGCCAGGGCCTGCTCCACGTCCGCGATGACATCGTCCACATGCTCGAGCCCGACGGAGATCCGGACCAGCCCGGGCACGATACCAACCTGACGCCGCTCCGCTTCGGTGAGCTTCGAGTGCGTGGTGGAGGTCGGGTGGGTAACGATGCTGCGGGTGTCGCCCAGGTTGGGGCTGTGGGACACCAGGCGCACCGCGTCGAGAAACCGGCGAGCGCGCTCCAGGCCTCCTTTGACGACCAGGACGACGATGCCGCCGCCCTGGCACATCTGGCGGCGGGCCAGCTCGTGTTGCGGATGCGACGGCAGGAACGGATAGCGAACCAGCTCGAGCTCCTGGTGTCCCTCGAAATGCCGCGCCAACGCCAACGCATTGCTGCAGTGACGGTCCATGCGCAGCGCAAGCGTCTCCAGGCTCTTGGACAGGATCCAGGCGTTGAACGGCGAGAGCGCCGGTCCGGTGTGCCGGGCAAAGAAGCGGATCTCCCCCATCAGGGCCCGAGGGCCCACCACGACCCCGCCGAGCGTACGTCCCTGTCCGTCGAGGTACTTGGTGGCAGAGTGGATGACGAGGTCAGCGCCGTGGCGGATGGGTTGCTGGAGATAGGGAGTGGTGAAGCAATTATCCACCGCGAGCGGGGCCCCGTGCGCGTGCGCGAGATCGGCCAGCCAGCGGAGGTCGACCAGATCGAGCCCCGGATTGGAGGGCGTCTCCACGAACACCAGCCGGGTGTTGGGGCGAAACACGCCGGCCCAGCTCTCCGGCTCCGTGAGCTCGGCGTAGCTGTGCTCGATGCCCCAGCGGGGGAGCAGCCGGGTGAGGATCTGGTGAGTGGAGCCGAACAGCGCCCGTCCCGCCACCACGTGGTCGCCCGCCTTGAGCAGCGCCGCCAGAGTCGCGAACACGGCGGCCATGCCCGACGCCGTGGCGATCCCGTCTTCGGCGCCTTCGAGCCGGCAGACCTTCTGCACGAACTCGTCGGCGTTCGGGTTCGAGTAACGGCTGTAGATGTTGCCCTGGACCTCCTCGGCAAATAGGGCTCTGGCCTGCTCGGCGCTCTCGAACACGAAGCTGGACGTGAGGAAGAGCGGGACCGAATGCTCCCGCTCCGGCGTGACCGGCACCTGGGTGCGGATCGCGGCGGTCTCGAAGTGATCCAAAGCCGGGCTCACCGGGTGGGCGGCCCCGGCGCCGGCGCCGGGGTCACCGTGTGGCCGTAACTGATCGCCGCCGTGCGCTCGAGCACTCGCGCCACGGAGCAATACTTCTCCATCGACAACTCGACGGCGCGCTGCACGGCCCGCTCGTCGGCCGGCCCGCTGACCGTGAAATGCAGGTGAATGCGGCTGAAGACCGACGGCTCGCCCGGCGCTCGTTCTCCCTCGACGGTCACCCTCAGGTCTTCCACCGCCTGGCGCTGCTTGGCGAGGATCCCGACGACATCGATGCCGGCACAGCCGCCCAACCCGCACAATAGCAACTCCATGGGACGGGCTCCGAGCCCCTGCCCGCCCACCGCGGGGGAGCCGTCGATCGGCACCAGGGCTCCGCTCTCCGTCTCGGCGACGAAGTGCACGGCACCGTTCCGCCGCCGAACGACGGCGCGCATCCGCGCGGCTTCGGACTCGCTCATCGATTGGGCTGCGGAGTCACCCGCAAATAGGGCTTCTTGGCGACGAAGCCCTTGGGGAACCGGGTGCGCGCCTCGTCATCCGAAATGGCCGGAACCACGATCACGTCGTCGCCATCCTGCCAGTCGGCCGGCGTGGCGACGCCGTGGTTGGCAGTGAGCTGGAGCGAGTCGACCACCCGGAGCAACTCCTGAAAGTTGCGACCGGTGCTGGCCGGATACGTCAGCGTGAGCTTCACCTTGTTGTCCGCTCCGATCACGAACACCGAACGGACGGTCACGGTCTCGCTCGCGTTCGGGTGAATCATGTCGTACAGCCGGGAGATTGTGCGGTCGGGGTCGGCGATCAGCGGAAAGTTGACCGTATTGCCGGTGACGTCCCGGATGTCGGCGGTCCAGCGTTGATGGGACTCCAGCGGATCGACGCTCAGCCCGATCACCTTGACGCTGCGGCGGTCGAACTCGGGACGGAGGGCGGCCAGGTTGCCGAGCTCGGTGGTGCACACCGGGGTAAAGTCCTTTGGGTGCGAGAAGAGGACGGCCCACTGCCCTGCCTTCCAGGCGTGGAATTGAATCGGTCCCTCGGTGGTATCAGCCACGAAATCGGGTGCCTCATCTCCCAAACGAATAGCCATGGTCCCTCCCGGAGCACTGTGTGGCGCGGCAGCGGTCCCCCCGCCCGGAACGCGAAGCGGCCCGCGAGAACCGTCGCGGGCCGCTTGCCGCGACTTAGATGGGTGTTGCCGGGGCTTCCGGCCGCGCGGCCCATCAAGTCGGGGAAATCGCCGCGCTGGATGATTATGCGTCGGGGAAGGCGCGGCGTCAAGTCCGGCCGATACTCACCAGGATCAGAAAGGAGCGGGTCTTGTAGCTCTCCGGGTCGGAGACGGTGTTCAGCTTGAGGTCGCGGAGGCCATAGACGTAGCGCCCTTCGAGCCCCAGCCCGCCGAACCGCACGCCGGCGCCGAACACGGCCGCGTAGTCGGTCTTCTTCCGGCCGGACGTCGCCGCGTCGGGGCAGTCAGCTTCGTTCGCCGTGTGGCAGCGGACCTCGAACGACACTTGCGGGCCCGCGTAGACGAACGGCTGCACCAACGGGGTGGGTAGCGCGGCCTTCACATACGCCGGCACGTCTATGTAATCGAGCCGGGTCTGAGACGTGGCGAGGCTCTCATCTGACTTGGCACCCCGCTGGGCGAAGAGTCCCTCGATCCCGACGCCGAGAAAGCCCACGCGGTAGCCGAGAAAGAGACCGGCGGCAAAGCCGGTGCGAGTGTCGAGGTTGCCAGGCAACACTCCCTTGTTGGAAATGTTGCCGAAGGATACGCCGCCTTTGAGCCCGGCCTCGCCCTGAGCGAGGAGGGGTATGGGCGCAGCGAGGGCGAGCAGCGCGACGAGCGACGAACAACGGCAATGCATGCGGTTCTCCAGATGGGGGCAGACTAGCGTAAGCCCGCCCCAGGTTGGACGGTGTGATGGGCCTCACACTGCCGCGGCTGAGATCGCGTCACGGTCGCTCGGGGTTGATCGGTCGGACTTCGATCGAGCCGTAGCGGGCCGACGGAACTCGCGCCGCGATCGCGATCGCCTCGTCGAGGTC
>JBIOTT010000186.1:0-5607 GCA_044866195.1 Gemmatimonadales bacterium | reverse complement strand
CACCCCAAAGGAATCCAGGTGAGCAGACAGAGTGCATTGGCGCAGAGCCGTGGCTTAGGGGTCCACGGAGGCAAGGTGACAGCAGCTCAAGCATTGGTACAGCGGTGGAGCAAAGATGCCGCGCTACTCCGCCAGTACCGAAACCATCAACAAGCCGAATGGCTGGAGGATCGAGCGGCGGAGTTGGAGGCAGCTCTTCAAACGCCAGACGGCGAACTGCTAAGCCTGACTGAAGCTGCGGGCATGTCCGGTTATACCCCTGACTATCTTGGAGGGTTAGTGCGGAGAGGGGCAATCAGGAATTTCGGCCGCCCGAACGCGCACAAGCTCCGGCGTTGACAGGCGTGGCGACCTGCCAAGGAAACCCACCTTGCGAGGTGCGCACGCGAGCCCTCAACTTGTGGGTGCGTCGAAGCGGCAAGTCGCTCAAGGTTACCGGCTTTTCCTGAGAGCCCGGCTGAGCGCGAAGCGCCGCTGCCAACTGTCCAGGCCACACGACGCGTGCGCTAGGTCTGGGACAACTGCCGTCTACGCTGCACCTTCTCCAGGCACCTCTGTGACAATCTTTGCGACGAATCCTCTAAGCACCGGCTCGCGCCGGAGCGCCCTAGAGGAGCCAACTCATTGATTTTCCTCGTCCGGTCCCGCCTGCTCCTGCTCGGGCCTACGCTCCGGAGCAAGAGGTCGTGGGTTCAAGGCCGCCGGGCTCATGCGTGCGATCTGCTATCAGAAACGTTGGTATCGGCACGCCTCCACGGGACTGTTCGGATTTCGCCGATAATCGGGGCCGGCTACCTCCAACCACGCGCTGGCGATCGCGCCGGCTAGCGGGCAAGGTCCTCCGATCGCCCCCCGGTGTCGCCGGGTAGGTGGCCGCGACAGGGTTCGAGAAGTGCCGCGAGGACAACCCCGCGGCGCGCAAGGTCCACATTAATCCGCCACCGTTCGCGGCGACGCGCGCGAGGGTCTCGCTGCGGCGGCGGTGACGAGGGTGGCGGCGTCCGTCGGACCACCGTATGTCCCGTCGAGGCGACAGCGCGCTCCGAAGCCCGGTTCCACCCGGATTCGGTCGCCGCCCGCATTTGCTCCGACACGGACATCTCGCCTTCCTCGACCCCTACCACGTCTTCGTTGTGATCTCGAAACCGCGCGTCCCGGGGCCGGGTCGCCACCCAGCGCCCAGCAAGATGGAACAGCCCCAACACCAGCACGGTCAGGACAAAGAGCTGCTCGAAGCTCACGTCCCGCATAGCGTCGTCGCTCCTAGCTTGGCCGCCCCGGTTCGGGCTCCCCACCCGTGGCGGCGATGGCGTCGCGCATCCCCGTGTCCGCCTGAACGTTCTTCATTCGATAGTAATCCATGATGCCAAGGTTGCCCTGGCGAAATGCCTCGGCCATGGCGCGAGGCACATCCGCCTCCGCTTCCACAACGCGGGCCCGCATCTCCTGCTCCAGCGCCACGGCCATCGCACGACGTTCCTCGGCCTTCGCCTGCGCGATCTGCTTGTCGGCGTTGGCCTGATCGATCTGCAGCTTGGCGCCGACGTTCTCGCCCACATCCACATCTGCGATGTCGATGGACAGGATCTCGTACGCCGTGCCGGCATCTAGTCCCTTGCTGAGAATGTGCTTGGAGATGTGATCCGGATTCTCCAGCACGTCCTTGTGCGTCTCCGCGGAACCGATGGTGCTGACCATCCCCTCGCCGACGCGCGCAATGACGGTCTCCTCACCCGCGCCTCCCACCAGCCGGTCGATGTTGGTGCGCACCGTCACCCGCGACACGGCGATCAGCTGGATGCCGTTCTTGGCTATGGCTGCGATTCTCGGCGTCTCGATGACTTTCGGGATGACCGACATCCTCACCGCTTCTACGATGTCGCGACCGGCCAGATCGATCGCCGCCGCTCGCTTGAAGGGGAGCGGGATGTTGGCCTTGTCCGCCGAGATGAGGGCGTTGAGCACCCGCGCCACGCTCCCGCCGGCCAGGTAGTGAGCCTCCAGGTCGTTGAGCGAGACGCTCAAACCCGCTTTCACGGCGCTGATACGGGCCGTGATGACCGTACCGGGCGGTACACGCCGCAATCGCATTCCGACGAGCGTGAGGAGTCCGACGTAGGCGCCCGACGCCCACGCCGCGACCCAGAGGGGGATGGGCACCATATACAGGACGATCCCTGCCCCCACCAGCGCGAGGATCATCACTCCCAGAGTCCCTTCGAGCCCCGTCATCGTTCTGCTCCCGGTGTTGATGTTTGGTGTCGCCGCACCACGATGCGGTTGCCATCAACGCGAGTGACGACGACCGCCTCGCCCGGCTCAATCAACTCCCCGTCCGACACGACATCGACTCGCGCTCCGTCGATCTCGGCGATCCCGGCCGGCCGGAGCGGCGAGTGCGCTCGCCCGAGCCGGCCCAGCCAGTACCTGTCGCTCTCGGGAGTGGAGGCGTATCCCTCGCGCGCCTCCAGATCCGCTTCGAGTATGAGGCACCGGCCGAACGGCACTCGGGGAAGGAAATGCAGCACCAAAAAGCCCGCTCCGATCGCGACCAGCATCGAGATGGCGACGCGCCCCGCTGCGTGGGCGATGAAGCCCGCCGCGGCTCCGGCCCCCACGAGGCTCATCGTGAGCCCGGCGAGGGTGGCTCCGATGCCTGCGACGCCCGCGACACCGAATCCCGGGATCACGAAGATCTCGAGAGCGATGAGGGCGAGACCGGCGCCTATCAGCAGCGCTTCCTCCCAACCGGCCAGCTGCACGAGCCAGTGTCCCCCCAAAAAGAGCCCCAGGCTTGTCAGGCCGATTGCGCCTGGCACGCCGAATCCCGGCGTGCGGATCTCGAGAAGAACCCCGAGCATGCCAACGGAGAGGAGCAGTGAGCTGACCACCGGATGCGTGAGCAGGCGCACGAG
Source organism: Gemmatimonadales bacterium (assembly GCA_044866195.1). Classification (GTDB taxonomy): domain Bacteria; phylum Gemmatimonadota; class Gemmatimonadetes; order Gemmatimonadales; family GWC2-71-9; genus DASQPE01. The sequence continues at coordinate 2,692 of JBIOTT010000186.1, read as the reverse complement.
GTGCTCCGCCCAGTTCAGCGACACGCGCCGCACGTCGGCACCCGGCAGGGCCAGCTGTTCTAGGACGGATTCCACGGTGCTGGCGCGGAAGTCCGCGACGCCGTGCGTGAGGGCCTCCTCGGTGGAGAGCGTGAGCAGTTTTCCCTTCTCAATGAGCCCGGGGATCTCCACGTCGGCGTCTACCATGGCCTCGGCGATGAGCACGGGACGATGCCGGCTCTCGGCGGTCGCGCGGAACTCCTTCCTCACATAGGAGACCGTCTTTTCCTCGACGGGCGCAGCAGGCGCTCCCGGTTGGCCGGTCTGCACCGGCGTCGCGGCACCGATCGTTCCGCCGTCGGCGATGGCGACGCGCTCGGCGGCCAGGCTGATGAGGGCGCCGGCCGAGATCGCTCGCCGGTTGACGAAGGCGACGGTCCGAACCGGAGCGGAGAGCAGCGCGTCGCGGATCACGACGGCCGCGTCGAGGCGGCCGCCGAAAGTGTTGATTTCGAGAATGACCGCGGCGGCGCCATCGCGGTTCGCCTGGTTCAGGACTCGCTGAACGAACGGCGCGATACCGAGATCGATCATACCCTGGACCCGGACGACATGGACGATCGGACGCGACTGGGCCGCAACCGGACCATGCGCCCCGGCGATGGCGAGGAGGCCGAGGCCAGCCATTGCCAGACAGCGTACCGACTTGCGAGCACCGCCGCACCCGAAGCACATGCAGCGTTCCCTTCTTCAGCTCTCCGGCCCGTTCCACCGGGAACGCTGGCGTCGCGCTCGCCGCCGGTGCCGAGTCAGGGCCCGCCCGGCCGTGCGCGCCGCCACCTCGATGGCGCGGTCGAAGGCGTCCTGGGGGACCTGCTCGATCCCCTCGACGACGATCGTTTCGAGGCGCGGCAGTACGAGTTGGATCCGACACCGAAAGGCGGGGGCGCCCTTCGGGCCGCTGATCCGATGCAGGCGAACGATCACCCGGTCTATGCTGTGAGCCAGCTTGCCGAGTTGAAAGCCGGCCCGCCGCCGCACATACCAAGCAAAGGCCTGAGCGGGTTGCACACCCGGGGCGACGATCGCGAGCGGCGTCTCCGCATTGGGCGTCCGGCCGCGCGCCGCGCGCGGGCGCATGTGGGCGGTGGCTCCCATCGGCATGCGGCGCTGGGTCCGGTTGCCGCGGGGTCCTGGCGAGGTCGTCTCGCTCATCCGCGCTACCGAGGCGGCCCGGCCGGCCGGCCCGCTGATATCCGGCCGTCGGCGCGCCCCTTCACATAGGCGTACACCGCGTGGATTCTCTCCAGCTGCATCACGCCGTTAAAGGCGGGCATCCCCTTAGCTGCGCGACCCTCGGCCACGACGTTCACGAATGCCTTCTCATCGGCCACCGGCCCGCCCGCGCGAGCCGAGACGAGGAGACTCGCCGCCACAGGATTTCCGGTGACGTCCTGCCCATGGCAGCGGGCGCAGTGCACACTGTACTGCCGCCAGCCATCGTATTCCTCGGCGGAGACTGTTGGACCGCGCTGTTGCGCCTCGCTCGCTCCCAACGGGGCCGCCGCTGTCAGGAGGGCGACGACCGCGCTATGCCTGAGTCTCATGCCGCCCCTCGCGCGCGAGCCCCCGCCCGCGCCCGCTTGATGACGCCCCGGTCGTTGCTAACCCGCCCGGATTGCTCGCTGCCGTCAAGAACGGTTTTGCCGGAGGGAGTGAGGGTCGCGGTGGCGAATTGCAACTCGCCGCCATTCACCGTCACCGTGTAGCTCGCCTCAAGCGTGATATCCATCCGTTCGGCAAGGCATTGCCACTCGGCCAGCTTCGCCATCGCTCTCATGTGCTCTGCGACGGACTTCCCGCCGGTCAGGCGGTCCTGTCCGTCGCGAATCTCCCGAAGGAGTTGGAGGCGCCGCGCGTGGATCATGATCACTCCTTTGTCGGTGGTTCGTTGCCCGACCACCGACCGATGCCGGCGAAGCGTCCAGGTCAGGACGGCGTCGCCGTAGGTCTTCCCCCAACGGCGCGCGTGCGGGCAACGCTTCGGCGCCGCGGGTGGCCAGCGGTGTCCGCCGGCCCGCCACCTCCAGCGTCAGAGCGCAAACACCGTCAGCACCCCTCCCTGGGTGGAGAACTGACCCGCATCGCCGAACGCGCCGAGCGCGCCGAGACCAGCGGTCGGATCCTCGGCACCGATACCGGCGGCCACGCCGATGCCGGCCCAGCCACCGATACCCGAGTACACGGCCACGTATTGCTTCTTATCCGGGCCGCTGTAGGTCATCGGGTTGCCGATGATGCCCGAGGGCGTCTTGAACTTCCAGAGCACCTTGCCGCTCTTCTGGTCGACGGCCTTGAGCCAGCCTTCCATCGTGCCGTAGAAGACCAACCCGCCGGCAGTCGTCAGTGCGCCGCCGTAAGCCGCGAGGTTCTCCTTGATCTCCCACTTCACGGTCCCGCTCATCGGATCCCAGGCGATGAAGCGACCCCGATTGCCGCCCGGGCCGGGGAACATCCGCACAATCGCGCCCACGTAGGGCTGGCCTGCCGAGTACTTGACCTCGACGCCCTCGTAGTCCATGCAGATGTGGTTGGTCGGCACGTAGAACAGGCCGGTGAGCGGCGAGTACGCCGACGGCTGCTGATCCTTGAAGCCGATCGCCGCGGGGCAGATGCCCTCGGTGTTCTTCTTCGAGGTGGTGCCGTACTTCGG
>JBIOTT010000185.1:0-14440 GCA_044866195.1 Gemmatimonadales bacterium | reverse complement strand
GCGCACCAGCTGGGCGTCGACCCGCTCGATCTCCGGCTCACCAACTACGCCGAGGTGAACCCGGCCGACGGACGTCCGTGGTCCTCCAAGAAGCTGCGGGAGGCGTACGAGGCCGGGGCCAAGCTCTTCGGCTGGCGGGAGCGGTCGCGGGAACCGCGGCGCGACGGACAGTGGCTGGTCGGCACGGGGATGGCGAGCTGCACCATGGGTTGCTTCCGTTTTCCCTCCAAGGTGCGGCTGCGGCTCGAGCTCGACGGGAGCGCGGTGATCGAGGGAGGATTCCACGACATCGGATCCGGCACCCTCACCATCTTCCCCCAGATCGCGGCGGAAGTCCTCGGGCTCGACCCGGGCCGGGTGAGCTGCGAGATGGGCGACACGGCGCTGCCGCAGTCGGGGCCCACCTATGGCTCGTCGTCCACCATGGGCGTGGGCGCCTCCGTGCTCTACGCGGCGCAGGATGTTCGGACCAAGTTGGCTCGGCTCGCCGGGCTACTGGCAGATGAGGTCGAGCTGCGGGATGGCCGGATCAGCCGCAAGGGCGTGGGCGACGGTGTGCCAGTCGCAGATGTCCTGCGTCAGGCCGGCGTGTCCGAGGTGGTCGGCGAGGGAACGTTCGCACTGCCCAACGACGCACCGTTCGAGGGCGACGGCAAAGGCACTCCGTATGCGATGCGGACCTTCGGGGCGATCTTCGTCGAGGTGGGCGTCGATCCCGAGCTCGGGCTCCTGCGGCTCCGCCGGGCGGTGGGCAGCTACAGCGCCGGCAGGATCATCAACCCGCGCACTGCGCGCTCGCAGATGACCGGTGGGATCATCTGGGGATGGGGCATGGCGGCAATGGAAGCGAGCCAGCACGACCCGGTACTGGGCCGCTGGTCGTCGAAGAACCTTGCGGGAGTCGCTATCCCGGTGAACGCGGACATCCCGGGCGACATTCAGATTCACTTCGTGGACGAGTTCGACCCCCACGCGAGTCCGCTGGGCGGTAAGGGCATCGGGGAGCTGGGTGCAACCGGTGTGGCGGCAGCGGTGGCGAACGCGGTGTTTGATGCGACGGGGAAGCGGGTGCGGGAGCTGCCGATTACGCCGGAGAAGCTGGTGTAAGGTTGGGATCGCGCCCCCCACCATCGAGGAGGCGTGTGCTGCCTCGGGGGGTTGCTCACCCGCGCGGGTCCGTCGTTCGGGGTGGCCGAGGACTGAGTCCGGAGCTTCGATTGCTGTCCGCGCGGCGTCCGGATTGCCCTCTCCTCCCCCCGGACCTGTCGGCGGTGGTTCCGAGCCGCCGCATGAGGCCAGCCCCGTGACAATCAGGGCCGTCCCGAGCGCCAGGAGGGGGCCTCTGTCTGCCCGATCCCCGCTGCCACGCTGCTCCCATCGCTTGCATCAGGCCGATCGACATTGCGCATCTCCCTGGTGGACAGCATGCGTCATCCGACCGTACGGTCTCGGAACGGAGCGGGAGCATTGGATGGCTGGGATCGGGGGGGCGACATGCAGGAAGTGTCCCATCAAAGACGATGGATTGCCTTGCCGTGCCTGGTAGCCGCATGAGGAGCCGAAAGCGACGTCATTCGGGCATGCTGATGGAATTCGATGTCGCAGATCGGCGCTCGGCCGTCCTCGGTGCGACAACGCCCGCCCGGATTGAAGCGTTGCATTCTCGCAACCATTTGCGGCGGTAGCGCACGGGCAAGCCGCACCGTGCAGCGGCGACGTTGCCGAGCCGCCGGGTTACGGATCAGCGCTTACGAGAAGGTGAGGAGACAGGGGGACAGCGGAACTGCGGGTACTACCTCCTCCGAGACTTGAACCGGAGGGCGCGTTCCCGCCAGCCCCCCATCCACCACTTGCTCACCTGCACGCGCCCGCGTGTCGCAAGCCAACCACTACCCGTCCGAATTCCGTCGCGCCGCCAGGCCCGCCCCCGCGCCGCCCGGCTCGGCCGAGAACATCCGGAGCCCGACCGGAGGCAGATAGTCGGACACCAGCTCGCGCACCCACCACGCCCCCGTGTCGCGCCGCTCCTCATCGCTGGTAAAGCGATAGCGGTAAAACCGACCCCGAATCCAGGCGGGCGGCGCGTCCCAAAAGGGATTGTGCCGCAGCAATCGAAGCACCGACCGGTCGCCCCGGAGCAGCTTCTCGACCAGCGCTTCGAGCCAGCCTTCAGCGTACCCGGGTGAAAGCGCCGCGAACCACATGAGCCAGTCCAACCGCAGGTGATATGGCGCGAACTGGCGCGGCCTTCGGCGCGGGTCGCCCGGTTTGCCTCGGAACTCGTATTCCCGCCAGACTGAGGCCTCCGACAACTCCCGCGCGCCGGTCCCCTCCAGCACGACCTCGTAACGCTCGCGGGTCACGCTGCCGAACGCCCCGTAGGTATTGACCAGGTGGAGCCGGTTGAAGCTGTAGTTCATCCGCTGCCGCGGACCGATCAGGTTGCGCAACGGCCAGTAGCTGAGGACCACGACGACGCCGGTGAACCCGAGCACCAGCACCAGGAACCAGAACGGGGGCGCCACCAGTGACGGCGCAGCCGCCGGCAACACCCGCCCCAGCACCGCGTCGGGCAGGGCCGAGACCACGACGATCATCGTCACCAGGTTGAGCCAGGCGTAATTCCCGCTCGCCATCAGATACGCCTGGGTGGCGATCATGATCAGCCCACCCGCCGCGGCGATCGGCTGCGGTAGGAACAGCGCGAACGGGGCTATGAGCTGGGCGACGTAGTTGCCCAGCACCTCGAACCGGTGCAACGACCGCGGCAACCGGTGGAAGTGCCAGCTGAGCGGCCCCGGCATCGGCTGGGTCTCGTGATGGAAATCCATGCAGGTCAGCTCACGCCAGCACGGATCGCCCCTGAGCTTGATGAGCCCCGCCCCGAGCTCCACCCGGAAGGCCAGCCAGCGAAACAGAAGCAGGATCAGGAACGGCGGCGCTGTCTGCACATTGCCCAGGAAGACGGCCAGGAACCCGGCCTCGAGGAGGAGCGACTCCCAGCCGAAGGAGTAGAAGACCTGGCCCACGTTGACGATCGAGAGGTACAGCAGCCACAGGATGAGCCAGGCAAGCATCGGCAGCCAGAGCGGCCCGGCCTGCGGAAGACCCAGCACGAGGGCGACGGCCACCACCACGCCAGTCCCGCCGAGCGCCCGGAGGAACCGGTCGGAGTAGTGCAGCCGGAACAGGCTTGGCCCATCGCGAGACCGAAGGCTGCGCAGAAAGTGCGGCACCGGCAGCAGGCCCCGCTCGCCCAGCAGCGCCGGGAATTGATCGAGGACGCACAGGAAGGCCAGCAGATAGGTGAGCGCCAACCCGCGCTCGATCACCAGTCGCGCCAACCAGTAGCCGGGAGCGGAGAACCAGTCCGTCATTCGGCGTCACCTTGGCTCGGCGGCGCGCCCCCGCGCTGGGCGGAGAACCTTCCGGAGCGCAGACCGCGCCGCGAACCAGCCGCACAGACCATGGACCCCGGCCCCCGGCGGCGTCGATGACGAGCAGAGAAAGATGCCCGGATCGGGTGTGCTGTAGGGGTCCGGCCGCCCGGCCGGCCGGGTGAAGAACTGAAAGATGTCGGGCCGCCCGCCGCCGATGTCTCCACCCACGTAGTTCGGGTTGTACCGCTCCAGCTCGGCCGGCCCCCGGCGCGAGACCGCGAGGATCCGGTTGCGGAAGCCGGGCGCAAAGCGCTCGATCTGGCCCAGGATTCTCTCGGTCATGTCCGCGGTCGAGCCGTTGGGGACATGGCAGTATGCCCAGACAGTGTGGCGCCCCTCGGGGGCGCGCAGCGGGTCGAACAGCGACGGCTGAGCCAGGAGGACGAACGGGCGCTCCGGGACCTGGCCGGCCGCCACCATCGCCTCGGCCGCCGCGATCTCCTCGAACGTCCCGCCGAGGTGGACCGTCGCCGACCGGAGCACCTCGGGATCACGCCAGGGAATCGGGCCGTCGAGCGCCAGATCCAGCTTGAAGGTGCCGGGTCCGTAGCGAAACCGTCGCAGCTGCCGGAGATACGCGCGGCTGCCGCGCCAGGAGCCCAACCGCCGGCCGGCGACCCCGAGCAGCTGCCGCGGGGTGAGATCGAGCAGCACGGCCCGGTTCGGCGGTAGTTCGTCCAGCGACCCGATCCATCGGCCCGTGACGATGGTCCCGCCCAGCTCCCTCAGGTGAGCGGACAGCGCGTCCGCAATCCGCTGCGAGCCCCCCGCCGGGATCGGCCAACCGACCGCGTGACCGCTGGCCAGAAAGATCAGCCCGAAGGCGCCCGTCAGCATCTCGGATAAACCCAGCATGGAGTGGGCGCCGCAACCGGCGAGGAGTGCGCGGGCCCCGGGCGTCTTGAACCGTCGAGCCAGAGCCGTCAGCGGCTGTAGCGCACGCAGCCCAAATCCGGCAGCGGCCACCAGCTTGCCCGGATGGAGCGGGACTCGGAACGGGCCGGTCAGCTCGCCGATGATCAGGTCCCAGCGGCGGACCACCGGGGCCACGAGATCCAGATATGCGCCAGCGTCCGATCCCAAGCGCCGGGCGGTCGCGTCGAGATCGCGCAGCAGGAGAGCCGCACCGTCGTCGAGTGGATGAGCCAGCTGCACCGGCGGCTCGATCCAGCGAAGGCCGTGGCGCTCGAGCGGAAGCTGGGAAAAGAAGGGAGAGCTTCGTCCCAGCGGGTGGACCGCGCTGCAGAGATCGTGAACGAAGCCGGGCAGCGTAACCTCGCCCGACCGGCACCCCCCGCCGACCGTGACTTCGCCCTCGATCAGCTGCACCGATTGGCCCGCCCGGACCAGAGCGATGGCTGCGGCCAGCCCGTTGGGGCCGCCGCCCACCACGACCGCGTCGAACCTGCCGCCCTCGGACATGGAGGAACGGTAGGCCATCCGGCCGTCGGCGGCCAGCGAGCTAGAGCGCGAGCGTCGTCGGCGTGCCCGCTTTGAGCCAGCGCAGTCGCGGCGCCAGACCCGCCTCTGCGAACGCCCGGTCCACCTCGGCCCGCGATTCGGAGAAGTGGGTCCAGCCTTCGAAGTGCACCGGCACCACCACGGCTTCATCCAAGGCCCGCGCCGCCTCCACCGCCTCGGCCGCTGTCATCGTGAGCTGGGCGGGCCCGACCGCCGCTATGCGCGCGGCTCCGAGGAAGAGGATCGCGACTCGAATCGGGAAGCGCTGGCCCACCGCCGCAACCGGCTGGTACCAGACCGTGTCGCCGGAAAGATAGATCGCGCTCTCCACCGCGTCCGACAACTCCAGCACGAAGCCGATGACCGGCCCTCGATCTCCACCCGGCGGCCCGTGACGGGCCGGTGTGCCGGTCACCCGCAGCACGCGGCCGCCGGAAGCCGGCAGCTCGATGGCCTGCCAGTGAGCGAGCCCCTGGGCATTCCCCTCCAGCCGGGCCGCACCCGCTTCGGTGGTGAGCACGCGCCCTGCCCGCGGCAGGAAGTCGCGACCCGCCGTGTCGAGATTGTCGAAGTGGTGGTCGTGGCTCAGGAGCACGACGTCCACCGGGCCGATCGCATCGGGCGGGAGCGCCGGACCCTGGGTCTTGCGCAACTCGTAGGTGGGCGCGCGGAAGGTGCTGCCCGCCGGGTCGAATGTCGGGTCGGTGAGCAGCTTGAGACCGCCCAGCTCGAGCAGCACGGTGGGCCCGCCCACGTAGGTCAGCTGGAGCTCCAACTTGCCCATCGGCCGCTCCATGTCCTCGATCGTTTTTTCACCGCAGAGGCGCAGAGGACACGGAGGGCTCCACCGAGCCGTTAAGCTCCGACGTCCTAGCCATGAAATTCATGGTGGGCTCGCGAACGGCGATCTCCGATCTGAGCCAACCACCGCTAACTCCTCTGCGCTCTCTGCGTCTCTGCGGTGTTCCGTTTCCTGGCCGCCGATCGACGCCTATCGAGACGCTTCCCTCGTCGGCTCCGGCCAGGTGCCACCCAGCGCGCGATACACCTCCACCAGGGAGGTGGTTGCTGCGGTACGCCCCGCAGCTAACTGGTCCTGCGCCTCGAGCAGCGTGCGCTCGGCATCGAGCACCTGCAGGAAGTCGGCGATCCCGCCCTGGAACCGTAACCGGGCGTACTCAGCGGCGCGCTCGCTCGCGGCCGCGGCTTCGGCGAGCTGGTCGAGTCGGGCCCGCGCCTGTCGGTAACTCACCAGAGCGGTCTCGGCCTCCCCCAGTGCGTTCAGCAGAGTTCGCTGATACACGGCTTTCGCCTCGTCGGCGCGGGCCCGGGCCGCATCCGTCCGCGCCTTCACCCGGCCGAGATTGAGCGCGGGCCACGAGATCACGGGACCCACCGCGTAGCGCCCCGTGCCGCTGCGGCCGAGAGAATCCAGAGTAGTGGACGTAAATCCGGCCCCCGCCCCGATGCTGAGCCTCGGCAGATACTCCGCCTGGGCCGCACCCACGAACGCGGTCTGAGCAGCCAGGAGGCGCTCCGCGCTCCGGACGTCGGGCCGGTTCCGGACCATCGCCTCGGGGCTGGGCACGTCGATGCTGGCCGGCAGCGGCGGCAACTCGCGGCTCGCCACCAGCTCGCCGGCGACCTCTGCCGGCGGGCGACCGATCAGCACGCCCATTCGATACTGGGCCGCCGCGAGCCGCGCCTCGAGGACCGGGATCGTGGCGAGGGTTGTGCTGAGCTGCGCCTGCGCCCGCTCGGTGTCGAACGCGGTGCCCCGGCCCGCCTCGAGCCGCTGCCGGGTCACCTCCAGTGTGCTGCGCTGGTTCTCGGCGTTGCGCTGTGCGACCGCGAGCTGACCCTGCGTGCCGCGCAGATCGAAGTAGGTGCTCACGAGGCCGGCGGTGAGGGCCACTCTGACGTCCCGCAAGTCCTCTCGCGCCGAGCCCAGCAGGGCGCTCTGGCCCTGGACATTGCGGCGGATGCGCCCGAACACATCGAGCTCCCACGAGGCATCGAGCCCGGCGTCCCAGATGTCCTGCGCTGGGAAGCTTCCGAAGCCGGGGAAGATTGCCGACGAAAGTTTCTGCCGAGTGTAGCCTCCGCTCACCGTCACTGTCGGGGCGAAGTCCAGCGCGGCAAAGAGCCGGTTCGCGCTGGCCTCGCGGATGCGTGCCGTGGCCGCTTGCAGGTCGGGACTTCCGCGCTGCGATTCGGCCACCAGCCGGTCCAACACCGTGTCGCCCAAGGCTTCCCAAAACGCCGCCTTGGGCGCGGGGGCCACCGCCACTGACTCGGGGGCCTCGCGGAAGTGCGGCGGGAGCTGGGGCACTACCGCTCGGTGGGTTGGACCGATGGCGCACGCCGCGACCAGGAGTGCCGCCCCGGCCGCGAGGCCGGCGGAGGCCCAGCCGCTCGCCCATCCACCTGCTCTGAGCTTACGCATGGACCACCTCCCGCTCCGGCTCCGGCTCGGGTGCAGGCGGCGGCCCCGCGTCCGCCGGCCGGCGGCGACGCTCGACCAGCCCCTGAATCACCACATAGAACACTGGCGTCAGCAGCAGCCCGAAGAAGGTCACGCCCAGCATCCCCGAGAACACGGCCACGCCCATGGCATGACGCATCTCCGCGCCCGCGCCGCGCGAGGCGACCAGCGGCGTCACGCCCATTATGAAGGCGAACGACGTCATGAGAATGGGCCGCAGCCGGAGCCGGCACGCCTCCAGCGCGGCGCTCACCCGGTCTCTCCCGCGGAGCTGGAGCTCGCGGGCAAACTCGACGATCAGAATGGCGTTCTTACAGGCGAGCCCTACCAGCACCACCAGGCCGACCTGGGTGAACACGTTGTTATCGCCCTTGGTGAGCAGGACGCCGGTCACGGCCGACAGCAGGCACATCGGCACGATCAGGATGACCGCCAATGGGAGCGACCAGCTCTCGTACTGGGCTGCGAGCACCAGGAAGGCCAGCAGCACGCAGAGAGGAAACACGAACACCGCAGTGTTGCCCGCCAGAATCTGCTGGTAGGTCAGCTCGGTCCATTCGAACCGGATGCCGTTGGGCAGCACCTCCCGCGCGAGCCTTTCCATGGTCGAGACTGCCTGGCCCGAGCTCACCCCCGGCGCCGGGCCGCCGTTGATGTCGGCCGCGGGGTAGGCGTTGTAGCGGAGCACCTGGTCCGGCCCGAACGACTGCTTGACCTGGAGCACCGAGCCGAGCGGCACCATTTCCCCTTTGGCGTTCGGCACCTTGAGCTGGGCGATGTTTTCCGCCGTCGCCCGGAAGGGCGCGTCCGCCTGCGCGATCACCTGGTAGGTGCGCCCGAACCGGTTGAAGTCATTCACGTACTGCGAGCCGAGATAGACCTGCATGGTCTGGAACAGGTCGGTGAGCGAGATGCCTTGCCGCTTCACCTTCTCCCGGTCCACGTCGGCATAGAGCTGGGGCACGTTGATCTGATAGCTGGAGAACAGCCCGGCGAGCTGGGGCGTCTGATACGCTCGCCCCAGCAACGTCTGGGTCGCCTGGTACAGCTCGCGCTCGCCCAGCCCCGCGCGGTCTTCCAGCTCCATCTTGAAGCCGCCCACGGTCCCGAGACCCTGAACCGGTGGCGGGGGGAACACGGCGATGAAGGCGTCCTGGATCGACGCGAACTCCTGGTTGAGCGTCCCCGCCAGCGTCAGCCCATAGTCCTCCTTCCTGGTGCGCTCCTCGAACGGGGCCAGCGTGAAGAACACGATCCCCGCGTTGGGCGCGTTCACGAAGCCGTTGATCGAGAGCCCCGGGAACTGCACCGCGCTCGCCACCGCCTTGTGCTTGCGGCCGATGGCCGCCATCTGCTTCATGACCGATTCGGTGCGGTCCAGCGTGGCGGCGTCGGGCAGCTGGGCGAACGCCACCAGGTACTGCTTGTCCTGGGTCGGCACGAACCCGGAGGGCACTCGGCGGAACTGAAAGATCGTGAGCGCGATGAGGCCGGCGTAGACCACCAGCGCGATGCCGGTCCGCCGCGTGAGGCGGGCGACGGTGTGGCCGTACCGGGTGGACGCCGCGCGGAAGAACCGGTTGAAGGGGCGGAAGATCCACCCGAACAACCGCTCGATGATCCGGCTCAACCGATCGGGTTGGGCCCCCCGCGGCCGAAGCAGGATGGCGCTGAGCGCCGGCGAGAGCGTGAGCGAGTTGACCGCGGAGATCACCGTCGAGAATGCGATGGTCAGGGCGAACTGGCGGTAGAACTGGCCGGTCAGGCCGCTGATGAACGCGATCGGCACGAACACCGCGCAGAGCACCAGCGCAATCGCGATGATGGGCCCACTCACTTCTTCCATCGCCTTGTAGGACGCCTCCCGCGGTCCAAGCCCCTCCTCGATGTTTCGCTCCACGTTCTCGACCACCACGATCGCGTCGTCGACCACGATGCCGATCGCGAGCACGAGCCCGAACAGCGACAGCGTGTTGATCGAGAACCCGAAGCCCAGCAGCACGGCAAAGGTGCCGACGATAGAGACCGGGACGGCTACGAGCGGAATTACCGACGCACGCCAGGTCTGCAGGAACAGCACCACCGTGATCACGACCAGCAGCACGGCCTCGAACAGCGTCTTCACCACCTCGCGGATCGAGTCGCGCACGAAGACTGTCGGGTCGTACACGATCCGGTAGTCCACGCCCTGGGGGAAGTTCTTCTTCAGCTCCTCCATGGTGCGCCGCACGTCGCTCGAGAGCTGCAGTGCGTTCGAGCCCGGGGCCTGGAAGATCGGGATGGCCACCGCGCTCTGGTTGTTGAGCAGCGACCGGAGCGCATAATCGCCGGCGGCCAGCTCCATTCGCGCCACGTCGCGCAGCCGGGTGAGCTCGCCGTTGGCGCCGGTCTTGATCACGATGGCGCCGAACTCCTGCTCGTCCGCCAGCCGGCCGCGAGCGTTCACGCTCAGCTGGTAGTCCACTGGCAGCGGCATGGGGGGCGAGCCTACCACCCCGGCCGCGACCTGCACGTTCTGCTCCCGGATGGCGCGGATCACGTCGCCAGCCGACAGGCCCCGCGCCGCCACCTTCTGGGGATCCAGCCAGACCCGCATCGCATAGTCGCCGGCGCCGAACACCCGCACCTGCCCCACCCCTGAGATCCGCGCGAGCACGTCCTTCACCTGCAGCACTGCGTAGTTGCGCAGGTAGATCATGTCGTAACGGTCGTCGGGCGAGACCAGGTGGATCACCATCGTGAGGTCGGGTGAGCTCTTCACGGTGGTGACGCCCAGCGTGCGGACCTCCTCCGGCAGCCGCGGCAGCGCCTGGCTCACCCGGTTTTGCACCTGCACCTGGGCAAGGTCGGGATCGGTGCCGATCCGGAAGGTCACGGTGAGCGTCAGCACGCCATCCGACGTCGCCTGCGAGTTCATGTACAGCATGTTCTCGACCCCGTTGATCTGCTCCTCGAGCGGGGTGGCAACCGCTTCCGCGATCACTCGCGGATTGGCCCCGGGATACTGGGCCCGGACCACCACCGAGGGCGGAACGACTTCGGGATACTCGCTCACCGGGAGCGCGAACATCGCGATCAGGCCCGCGATGAAGACGACGATCGAGAGCACGCCCGCGAAAATCGGGCGGTCGATGAAGAACCGGGAAAAATGCATCAGTGGCTCTGGACTTCGTTTGAGGTCAGAGGCCCGCGCTGGTTGCGCGGCCGCGGCTGGCCGTGGCGCGGGTCGAATCCGGGGAGGCGCCGTAGGCCGACTCGATCGTCGAGTCGGGGGCCATCGCGCCGAGCTTGGCCGACACCTTCACGCCCGGGCGAATGCGCTGCAGTCCGTTGATGACGACCAGCTCGCCGGGACGTATGCCCGCGCGCACGATGCGAAGGCCGTCCACCACCCGGTTCAGCTGCACCGGACGATACTCCACGGTGCTGTCGGGCTTGAGCACGAAGACGAACTTCTTGTCCTGGTCGGTGCCGATGGCGCGGTCCTGGACCAGGGTCGCCTGATACCGGCCGCTGCCGATCAACTTGATGCGGGCAAAGAGCCCCGGCGTGAACAGCCGGTCCTTGTTGGAAAAGACGGCCCGGGCCCGAATCGTCCCGGTCTCGGAATTGAGCCGGTTGTCGACGAAGTCCACGTAGCCCCGGTGGGGAAATCCCACCTCGTCCGCCAGCCCCATGTCGACCGGGTTGCCCGCATCCCGCGAGCTGGGCCGGGTCCCCGCCCGGGCCAGCGCCGCGTACTTGAGGTAGCTCTGCTCGTCGCCCTCGAAGTACACGTAGATCGGATCGATCGAGACCACGGTCGTCAGCAGCGTGGCGGTGGGGGGGCCCGCCTGCACCAGATTGCCCTGAGTCACCTCGGCGCGGCTCACCCGCCCATTGATGGGTGAGCGCACCCGGGTCCACTCCAGGTTGAGCCGCGCGGTCGCAACTGCGGCCTCCGCCGCGCTGATGGCCGCGTCGGCCTCGGCGTGCCCGCTGGCCCGGCTGTCGAACTCCTCGCGGGAGATGGCCTGCACGGCCACCAGCTTCTGCGCGCGCTCTACCTCCTTCTCCGCCAGTGCCGCCCGGGTACGGGCTTGCTGCAGCTCGGCTTCGGCCCGCTTGAGGTCGGCCGCGTAGGGTCGAGGATCGATCTCGAAGAGCACATCGCCCTTCTTGACCTCCTTGCCCTCGGCAAAGGCGACCCGCTGGATGTACCCGGCGACGCGGGGCCGGATCTCGACCGCGTCCACGGCCTCGAGCCGGCCGGTGAACTCGTCCCACTCGTTGATCTCCCGCTGTAGGGCGGCGGCGACCGTAACGGCAGGCGGGGGAGGGGGCGGAGGGGCCGGTTGGCTGCACCCGGCAACGGCCGCAACGGCCGGAACGAGTAAGGAATAGACGAGACTGCGGACGCGCATGCGACCTCCCATTTTCGGAGCCCGGACTTGGGCCTATTCAGCGGACAGTTAGACAACAGTCGAACCGTTAGCCACGCACAAAGTTCCCGGGACGGGTCTGCAGCCCCGGTAGTTTCAGGTTGTCGATCTACCTGTTTCTAGGGATGACGCTCTGCGTGCAGTCGGCCGAGCAGTTCGGCGGAATAGGCTTCGAGGACGTCCCGACACACCCGGTAGTGCACGAACTGGCCGTCTCGTTCGGCCTCCACCAGGCCCGCCTGCATCAGCTCCTTCGCGTGGTGCGAAATTGTCGCCTTCGACACGGAGAACCGCTGCCGCAGGCGCTGGCAGGCGCACTCGCTCGATCCGGCGATCGCCTCCAGCAGAGCAAAGCGTTGCGGATCCGCCAGAGCTTTGGCGATTCGGTCGAACTGGCCCGGAGCGAGCCGGGCGCTCGATGCGGCGCCTGACATAGTCACGGATTACGGCTTCGGCCCCCAGTCACGACGACGTAACAACCCACTCGGCCCCTGGGTTTCCCCAAGAAGGCCAGCCTTGGCATCTTCGGGCTGCCGCCACAAGGAGTTTTGCAGACCCTCACCGGCCCATCGCCTCCCATTCCGGGATCTGGGAATGTTCAGCGGGGCGCACGATAGCGGATCTGCCATTTCGGAATCAGCGCCCCGATGCCAGCACCCGTTCCCCCGCCGACTAGGACGCCGAGTCCAGCACCGGCCGCGGCGCATCCGACGCCGAACCCCTCGTTGCCCACGATGCCGTCGTCGGAACGGCCTAGACTGCAGGCGGCGCCACCGATGAAAGCCCCAACCACCAGGCCGATCGCGCCGCCGACGATCGCCCCGGTCTTGGTCGCGCGCCCGCGCACCCACACAGCTGTGAGCGTCTGCACCGGTACCGCCGTCCGGCTGCCGGTGCGCCCGCGGACCAGAAGGGAGTCGGGCGTATAGCGTTCGAACCGGCCTTCGGCGCGGCCGGCGACGCTGGTGGCCTCAAAGCGGACCACGGTGCCGGGTTCGAGGGCCGGCAGCGCCTGCGGGTTCCAAGTAGGTAACGGGGGCGGGGCGACCTGCGCACGCAGGTTCACTGCTGAGCCAACGTGCAATGCAGCAAGAAGTGAGGCGGTGGCGAGGAGGAGAGCGTGGCGCACGGTGCTGCTCCAGGATCAGGGATGCTGCCCAGAGTACGACAGCACCGTCCCGTGGCCGTGACCTGGCCGTGACCTGGCTTTTGCGTCCGGCACGGCTAACGCCGAGAGGCGCCGGGCGGATTCGAACCGCCGCATGGAGGTTTTGCAGACCTCTGCCTTACCACTTGGCTACGGCGCCGGGGGATTGTCGCGCAATAACTTAGCGCCAGGGTAGCGGAGCCTTCAAGGGCGCGGAGCGCTCAGCGGATTGGTCAGCGAACGGTAGTAGCGAAACTTGCCCGACGCCTCCCGGGGGATGACGCTGACCTGCTCGACTGCCACCTGATAGTCCCGGCCCAACGCTGCGCGCACAACGTCGGCGAGCCCGGAAGCCAACCCGTCATCGAGCTGACCCGGGCCTTCCACCAGCACCTTCCAGCTCCCCGGGCTGACCTGCTGAAACAGAACCTGGCCGATCGCGCCGAGCGGCGCCTTTGACAGGAATGACTGGAGCCCCCGCCCCAGCACCGACCCGTGTACCAGACTTCCGTCAGCGGCCACGAACAGATCGGCGGCACGACTCACGAGATCAGCCAGCACGGGGTGCGGCCGCCCGCAGCGGCAAGGTTCCGGAGACAGACGACCGCGATCTCCGATCCGGCAACGGACCAGCGGCATCGCGCGATTGTTCAGCGAAGTCACCACGATATCGCCGAATTCGCCGGGGGCCACCGGTTGATCGTCTCGGAAGATCTCCAGATGGACATTCTCCGCGAGCACGTGCCTGCTCCCCTCCGGGCATTCGGCCGAGATCGGACCGACCTCCGTGCTGCCGTAGAACTCTACGACTCTGGCACCCAGATACCTCACGATCTCCTCTCGCTCGAACGGATACAGCTGCTCGCCACCCACCTTGGCGAAAGGGACGACGGGCTGCGGAGCGTCCGGATAGGTCGCGCCGACATACCGCGCCAGCCGAGCCGCAGCGGAGGGGAGGCCGACGAAAAGGGTAGGACGCTCCTCCAGCAAATACCGGGCAGCCTCCTCCAGCCGGGTGGAGGTCAGATCGTGGGCAAGGAACACCTTGGCGTTTCTCACCCAGTCCAGGACCGGGCGCCTCTTCCGCCAGAGCATCAACGTTTTGACCCCAGGCGCGACTCCGTACCACAGCATGGCGCGGTACTCGTTCGCCCAACTCCACGCCGCGGAATGGGGGTTGAACGCCACCCTCAACGGGTGACCGGTGGACGCCGAGCTCTGTCGGTAGAAGGCACCGGGCGACCTTGGCCAGGCCAGGAGTTGGTCATGGTGGCTCGCCACCGTGACCCTCTCGAGCA
Organism: Gemmatimonadales bacterium; assembly: GCA_044866195.1. Taxonomy (GTDB): domain Bacteria; phylum Gemmatimonadota; class Gemmatimonadetes; order Gemmatimonadales; family GWC2-71-9; genus DASQPE01. The sequence continues at coordinate 188 of JBIOTT010000185.1, read as the reverse complement.
CCGGCCAGTTCAGTACATTGTTGGGGTCAGAGCGCGAGAGCGCCTCTTGCCAGGCGCCGGAAGCATAGAGCGGAACGTGTGCCCGCGCGTATCGTAGGATGGCTTCCAGGAAGGAGCGGGTCAGGTGGGCAAACGCGGATGGATCGAGCCGCTCCCAGTCCTGCAGCCGCTTGATGAAGCCACCGATC
>JBIOTT010000184.1:0-3374 GCA_044866195.1 Gemmatimonadales bacterium | reverse complement strand
GATCGGTTACCTCCGCGGGGGGGAGCTCCATCTGGTAGTGGTTGGTGAAGGTGCCCTCTCCCGTCCGGTTGCCCAGCGCGGCGACCTGCCATCTGTCCGCGTCGCTGCCGAATCCCTCGAGATCCCTGCTCACGGGATACGCGTAACGCGCGGTCGACGGCGAGTTGTGGAACGGGCACCACCAGCCACCGATGTTCTGCCCCGCGGGCTGGTGGATCTGCCCGTCGACCCCGCGCCATGTCGTCGAGCGATTCGGGCTCTCGTCGAACGCCCAAAGCTGGTACTTGGCCGGGAGCAGGGCGCTGTAGGTGGCGACCTGCGCGCCGTCGGTCGCCGACTTCTCGGCGCGAGTCTGCTCGAGCTGGCTCACCTCCCAGGCGGTCGCCGGAGGATCCGCGCACTGCGCGGGCAGCGAGCTGCAGACGCCGACCGTGCGCAGTTTGCGGTAATCCGCCGCGATCACGTCGAACATCTGCTTGGTGATGCTGTCCTGCGCGAGCTTGACGCCCAGGTTCCGGCGGTCACCGAGACGGGCTCGCCGATGTCGTCCCGCGGCCGGTTTTCAGTACCCACAGTTCCCGAGCTTGATCCCAAAAGGGTCGTCCCTGGTTATCCACCGGACCTGGGAATCTTTGAGCGGAAAGCCGTACTCGTTGTCGCCGAAGCCGGCCGGAGCCGCGAACGGGAGCGTCCTGGCGGGGCCGAACGCGCGCCAGTAAAAAGACTCGGGGTGCAGCCCGAGCCCCCCCTCGGACGGTGGCCTAAAGAGCCGGTCGGTGACCGAGGCATCGGGCAGATTCATCACCCGAGGGTCGCCGACGATCCCGAGGCCGGTCCGGTCCGCGTAGGCGATCACCCGCCATATATCGGGACCCCCGGGGCCGCTGTCGGCGAGGTTGCGATAGAGCGGCATCGCCACCTGCGCGGTCGCGGGCTCGTTGTGGAACGGGCAGTCCCAGCCCAGGATCGTCTGGCCGGCCGGTTGATGACCGAACCAGTTCGTCGAGCGGTTGTCGCTGTCGGGCGGTGCCCACGCCTGGTAGCGGGCGGGCAGCAACGCCTGGTAGAGCGAGGCCTCGATGCCGTCGTGGACCACCGGGGCGGCGCGCTCCTGCTGGGGTTTTTGGAAGTCCCAGGCGTCGACCGGCGGGTCGGGGCAAGCCTTCACGAGCCCCGAACACAGCCCGACCGTTCGCAGCTTTCGGTAGTCGGCGGCGATCACGTCGACGAGCTGCCCCTCGAGCGTTTTCTGGACCGCCTGCAACCGCTCGACGAGCTGGCTGCCCGCATCCGCGACCGTGACCGAGAACGGCTCGCCCGCTTCGGTTCCCTCCGCGTCGATCTTCGCCCACTCCAGAGCGGTCCTATAGACGTCGTTCACGATGCCGAACGCCTTGCCCACCACGGGCAGCTCCTCCGCCAGCTCTCCGGCGAGCCTGAACGCGAGCCCAATTTCAAGCACGGTCTTGTTGGTGTCTGGTGCCTGGACCTTGTCTTTCACGGCCGTGGCGACCTTTGTGACGTCGGCCCAGGAGGAGAGCTGGTTCTCCTTGAACGGCTCGGCGAGCGTCTCCACGTACGCGTGCGCCGTCTCGAGCCAGCCGATCTCGTCGATCAGCTCCTTCCTGGCCCAGTCGAAATCCGTGCAGTTGAATCCATCCTGCTTCGGCGGGCAGATGAGCCCCTGGAGCGTGGTCACCTTCGGCGCCCAGAAACCCAACTTGTAGTCCTGGGTCCAGAACAGGGATCGGCGGTTGTCGAGGCCGATCTGGTCCCCGACCCACGCGATCGCCGCGGTACGCCCGGGATCTCCCTTCTCGGGCCACTCGCCGGGGGTCGAGAGCGCGACGCTACGCAGTCGCTCGCCCGCACTGCCAACCGTTCCGGTGAGCGTGGACGACTCGACGTCGAACCCGTAGTCGACCGAGGAGCGGGTCAAATACCCGCGCGCCGGGACGCCGTTCATGCCGTTGACAGTGGGTCCCTCCGCCTCGAGGCCCTCGCCCGGAGGGGTTCCGGGCTTGGCGATGAGTCGATAGGACCAGCCGGGCGGCGCCATCACCGGGTCAAGCGCACGGTAGGCGCGGCGGCGGGTCGCCCCGAGGCGCCCGTTGAGCACGTCGACGAGTACCCTCGCGTCCCGTTTTAAAGTCACGTCCCCAGTGGCCGCCGGCTGCCGGAATTTCGAGTTCCCCACGCTCTGGATGAAGACCAGAACCCCACTGCGGGTCGGGCCGTCGATGGCCACGTTGAGGCGGCCGATCATCCGCTGGACCTCTATCTGGGGCTGCCCACCCCCCGTGTCGGCGGGGATGTCGAAGGGTCCGAACGGTGCGGGAGCGAAGACGCTGAGGTCGCGACGATCGACGACGAGCAGCTGGAACCCACCCCCGGTTGTCTCCTTCGGGAAGCTCTGGCGGAAGCTCTGCGGCCCGATCGAGATCACGTTCGTCGTCGGGCCCGACCCCGCGGCCAGGGTGTCGAACGGGACGACCTCGCCGGACTCGAAGGTCGTGTAGTAGCCCTTGTTGTCCTCTAGCAGGTAACCCTTGATCTCGCCGGTGTCGCGCAGATCGGCGAGATCGGTGTTGTCGTGGCGGGTCGCCGGTCCGCCGAAGCGGCCAATGGCCGACATTCGCCCCCGGAGCAGCGGGTTCTCGGTATGGGTCCACGGGACGGTCGGGGGAAGCCCGACCTTGTAGAGGATCTCGTGGGCGCCCACTGGTGGCTGCGTCTGCCAGGGCTTGGTTCGGCTGGGGGCTCCGGCGTCGGGCGGCTGCGAAACCGCGATCACTATCGGACTGGGGTCGCCCTTGGCGGGTTTGAGCGCATCGAGATCGTCGCTCAGCTTCTTGACGCAGTCCTGGACCTGAGGGACCTGAGCTGTCTCCGTGACGTTCGGGAACACGGTGGCGTACGGACAGTCGTAGTTTGTGTTTGAGATCAGCTCCAGGGTGTCCGGCTTCAGCGCCACGACCTGTAGCCAGTCCGTGGAGTTACCCGGGTAGAAGTGCTCGCCGACGAGGACGCCCCATCTGCTCTGTCCCGGCGGCTTCGCCATCGTGTCGATCGGGACCAACGGTGCCGAGGTGACCGGCACGGAGACATCGTCGACGCCCGTGGCTCCGTCCGGCGCCGTCACCGTGAGGCGGAACCTGTACAGGCCGGGATAGTCGGCACGGAAGCGCGGCGTCCTCGAGCCTCGCCTGGCGAACAGCGCATCCGGCCCGAGGTTCTTCACCCGCGTCTTCACACGCGGCCCGGCGGCGGAGTTCGGGTTCCGACCGTTCGTCCGGAGCTCGCTGGCGGGCGGTGCCCGCAGCAGCCGCCAGCGGTAGTCGAGTCCTCCGCCGCGTCTCCTGGCGGGCGGGTGC
>JBIOTT010000183.1:0-3061 GCA_044866195.1 Gemmatimonadales bacterium | reverse complement strand
CGCCGGCCCGCTCGACGCGCAGGACGCGGCGCCCAATCGGGCCGCGGATTCCGGATTCGTGCTCGCTACTGACGATCCGGGCCGCTCACCCTCGCCGTTCATCGGCAACGGGCGGCTCGGCGTCGTCATTCCGGCCCTGGGCATCGGTGCATCCAATTCGTTCGTAGCAGGGCTATTCGAGAACGCGCCGGGCGACGTGCCGCGGATCGTCGCGACCCCAGCCTGGAATGCCATCAGCCTGTTCGACGGCAAGAGCTGGCTCGAGCCCGCGCCGCCGAAGGGCTCGGTGCGCGGGTACCATCAGGCGCTGGACCTCCGCACCGGCACAGTGCGCACCACGTACGAATGGGTGAACGGGCCCCGGCGCACCGGGGTCGATGTGGAGGCGTTCGTCTCCCGCGCCCAAGCCCACCTGGCAGTCATCCGGCTGCGACTCACTCCGCAGTATGGGGGGCCTATCCGGGTGCGGTTCGCGATGGCGGAGCGCCCGCCGCCGCGGCGCCTGGCCCTAGGCCGGATCGTGAAGGCCGAGCCGGGCTGGGGCCCGGCCGATGTCTGGTATCCGGGTCACATGACCGTCCGATCGCGGAACGCCGTGCGGGAGCCGGGCGGCGGGCGGTTGACGCTGACGTCGGTTCCCGAAGGGCGTGCCACCACGCTCGCGCAAGCAGCCGAGCTCGCCTGGGGTCTGGACCTGCCCCGAGCCAGCACCCGGACCCGCGCAGCGGGGGACACTGCGCTGGTCGAGGTTGCCTTCGAGGCGGCGGCCGGTCACACCTACACGTTCTTCCAGGTCGTGAGCCTGGTGTCGTCGGCCCAGACGCCCGCCCCGATGGCTCGCGCCGGTCGCGAGGCCGAAGCAGCGCGGTCCCGCGGCTACGACAGTCTCGCCGCCGACAACGTGCGGGCCTGGGCCCGGCGCTGGGAGACCGACATCGAGATCGAGGGCGACCCGGCGCTGCAGCGGGTCGTCCGCTCGATGCTGTTCTACCTTCTTGCGAGCGCGGATTCGGGCACCAGGCTCGGCATCCCGCCAATGGGTCTCTCGAGCGGCGGCTACTACGGGCACATCTTCTGGGATTCCGATACCTGGATGTTCCCGTCGCTCCTGCTCACCCACCCCGACGTCGCGCATTCGCTGGTGGCGTTCCGCGGCCGCACCCTCGCCGCCGCCCGCGCCAACGCGCGGGCCAATGGTTTCCGGGGCGCGATGTACCCGTGGGAGGCCGATGAGCGCGGTTGCGAGACCACGCCCCACTTTGCGGTGCAGAACGCACGCTCCGAGATCCACGTGACCGGCGACGTCGCGCTGGCGCAGTGGCAGTACTACCTCGCCACCGGCGACTCGGCCTGGCTCGCGCGCGAGGGATTTCCGGTGATCCGGGAGACCGCGGAGTTCTGGCTGAGCCGGGCGGTGTACGACTCCGCCGCCGACCGCTACCACATCGAGAATGTGGTCTCGGTGGCCGAGGGGCTGATCGGGGTGACCGACGATGCGTACACCAACGCGGTCGCCCGGAAGAACCTGGAGATCGCCGCGGCCGCGAGCAGGCGGCTCGGCAAGGCGGTCGATCCCCGCTGGACCCGGCTTGCGGCCAGGCTGCACCTCCCCTACGACTCGGCCAGCCAGTTCTACCGCACCTACGAGGGAGCGCCGGACTCGACGCTCGGCTGGGTCACCCCGCTCCTGAGCTACCCGCTCGGCGTGCCGATGAGCGCCCGCGCCAAGCGAGCGCAGCTGGAGCAGGCGGTGCGGCAGCTGATTGCCGAGAGGCCCGGGGCTATGATGGGGTCCACCCTCCTCTCGGTGGATGCGGCCGAGTTGGGCGATCGCGCGCTGGTCGACTCCCTGCTGCCGCACAGCTACCAGGGGCATCTTCGCGGGCCGTTCCTGATGCTATCGGAGACCCCGACCAACGACGCGGTGAACTTCGTGACCGGCGCCGGCGGGTTTCTTCAGCAGGTGATCTTCGGCTACACCGGCCTGCGCCTGGGAGAGCAGGGACTCGAGCCCGCGTTTGCGCCGGTGCTGCCGTCGCGGATCAAGCAGCTCGTGCTCCGAAACGTGCAGGCCCGCGGGCGGCGCTACGACATCGTGGTGGACTCGGGCGGCCGGCGGATGGTGCCGCACTCTGCGCGGTCCGGTCACTGATGCGATTCGGGCTGGTTCTCGGATTGGTGCTGCTGGGCGCTCTGCAGGGGTGGGTATCCGTCTCAGGTTGGGCGCGCACGCCGGGGTGGGTGGCCCAGAGGGCGTGTCAGGAGGAGCGCCCCCAGCACCGGGCGGCGTGCCCGCAGAACCCGGCCGAAACCCGCCTGCCAGTGCTCGCCTTTCCCGAGCCAGGCCTCGATGACCCGGCCGCCTACCAGGGCTACCAGACCCGGTTCTACCGCGATTCCAAGAACAACGCGGTTCAGATCTACCTCGAGCCGCGTGCCAGCCGAGTCGTGCTGGTGTGGGCCGATGCGGCGAACGAGAGCGTCGGGTTCACGGTGCGCGACTCGGCGGGACGACCCGCCCGACTCGGTTGGGGCGCCGAGGAGGCGGAGGTCGCCGACTCGGGAGCCACCCGCACCATCGAGTACCAGCTTACCGCCGACGCCTCCAGCGTCCGGCTGGGCTGGTTCCTGCTCGGCTCGATGCGGGTGGAGCGCGACTTCCAGTACAACCGCCGCCACCTGCGGCCGTTCGCGGCACCGCCGTTCCGGGTCGCCGAAGAGTCGTTGCTCGTGGCGACGCTGGCGCGCCTGCCCGCCGAGGAGCGCCGGCGCCAGCTCGCGATCCTCGACGCGGACAGCCTCGCTACGCTGCGGCGCCGACTCGAGCCGACGCTGGCCGCCGCCCGGAGGGACAGCGGCTGGAGCGTGCGCATCGAGCGCCCTTCGCTCGACGGGCGCAACCACCTCTCGCTCGAGCTCCGTGGCGACCCCCGGGGGGCGACCGTCCGGATAGCGGGGCGCACCGTGGCGATCCAGTCGCGTTCGGGCGCACCGGTGCGCTTTACGGTTCGAGTGTCGACCGATGCGGCCCCGCTCACCCCGCTCAGCCGAGACGAGATCT
>JBIOTT010000182.1:0-2484 GCA_044866195.1 Gemmatimonadales bacterium | reverse complement strand
AGCGCCAGCTCAGGACCCCGGCGATGATGCCGAGCGGGATGTTGATGTAGAAGATCCAGGGCCAGGTGTAGTTGTCGGTGATCCATCCGCCCAGGGTAGGGCCGAGGGTCGGACCGACCATGACGCTCATGCCGAAGATGGCCTGGCCGGTGGCGCGCTCCTCCACCGGGAACACGTCGAAGAGAATCGCCTGCGCGGTCGAGATCAGCGCCCCTCCGCCGATGCCCTGGATGACCCGGCCGCTGACCAGCATCTCGAGCGAGGTGGCGTTGCCGCAGAAGAACGAGGCGACCGTGAACAGCAGAATGGAACCGGTGTAGTAGTTCCGCCGGCCAAACCGCTCGGACAGCCAGCTGGTGAGCGGGAGGACGATCACGTTGGCGACGATGTAGCCGGTCGATACCCAGGCAATCTCGTCCAGCGTAGCGCCCAGGTTCCCCATCATGTGGGGAATGGCGACGTTCACGATGCTGGTGTCCACCAGCTCGAGTACGCTCGCCAGCGCTACCGCGAACGCGATCAGGTAGCGATAACGGTGGACGTCTTCGCGGGCGAGCCCGCCGTTCCGCGAGGGCAGTGCCAGAGTTGCCATGAGCTACCGGGTGGTGATGGTCGGTACGACCGACATGCCCGGACGGAGCGGGTAAAGCGGGTCGGGCGGACCGTCCACGGCGATGCGCACCGGTACCCGCTGGACCACCTTGGTGTAGTTGCCGGTCGCGTTGTCCGGAGGCAGGAGTGCGAACCGGGCGCCGGTGGCAGGGCTCAGGCTCTCGACGTGACCCTGAAACTCGTGGTCGCCGTAGGCATCGACCGTAAAGGTTGCCGGATCACCCACATTCACGCCCTCGAGTTGGGTCTCCTTCAGGTTGGCGGTAACCCAAAGCCCGCGGTCAGGCACGATCGACATGAGCGTCTGGCCGATCTGAACCAGCGCACCGGCTTCCGCGCTCCGCTTGGCGATGACGCCATCGACCGGCGCCAGGATGTAGGCATAGCCGAGCTGCAGCCGGGCGTTGTCGACAGCCGACTGCGCCGCCTCGAACCGGGCACCGGCCCCGGAGAGCGCGGCGCTGTACATGGAGACCTGATCGGCCGCCGCCGCGGCCTGTTTCCTGGCCGACTCGAGCTCGGCGACTGAGGCGTCATAGGCTGCCTGCGCGGCGTCGAGCTGCTGGGCCGAGATGATCTTGTTGGCGGCTAGACCGCGGATCCGGTCCAGGTCGGCTGCCGCCTTCTTGAAGTTCGCGTCGGCCGAGGCGATGGCCGCCTGCGCGCTGGCCTGCTGCGCCCGGCTCCACGCGAGCTGCGAACGGGCCTGCCCTCCGCGCCGCGCGTTTCCCGCACTCGCCTCGGCGTTCGCCAGATCGGCCTCCGCCTGCTGCAGCCGCACCTTCAGGTCCCGGTCGTCGAGCACCACGAGGGTGTCTCCCGCCTTCACGTGCTGGTTGTCGTCCACCAGCACGCGGGACACGAACGCCTGGACCCGAGGCGCGATGACGGTGATGTGTCCGTCCAACTGAGCGTTGTCGGTGGACTCGTGATGCAGACTCCAGACGTATTTTCGCACGCCCCAGGTTACGGCGGCGATCGCGACGATCCCCCCGATTACGAGCGGGAGCCACTTCCTGCGCGCGCCGGCGGCGGTTCTACCGTCGGTGGCAGGAAGGTCCATTGTGATGTCGGTTGCCATGATGCGTGTCGTCCCCAAAATCGGTTCTATTGCAACTGGTCGATGATGCCGAGCGCGCGATACGCGCTCACCCGGGCGGTCCCATAATTGACGCGCGCCTGGATGACCGCGTCCCGGGCTGCGATGACGGCGCTCTGAGCGTTGGTCGTCTCCACGCTTCCGGCCACTCCGGCACGGAAGCGTTCGTCGGCCTGCGCCAGCTCCTCCTCGGCCAGCCGCAACTGGTTCACTGCGATGGCCACCTGTTGGCGGGCGGACGCGACGTCGAGCACCGACTGCCGCGCTTCCGTCTCGACCTGGTTGCCGACATCCCCCTCCCGGACCCGCTGGGCCTCGAGCCGGGCTTGGGCCTCCCGGGACCGCACCTGGCGCCGGAAGCCGTCGAGAATGGGGACGTTCACGCCTACTAACAGCTGATAGGTGCCGGTTAGATCCCCGAGCGACAGCGCGGTCTGCTGGTAGTAGCCGCTGGCCGCGAGGCTGGGGAGATTCTCGGCCCGAATGGCCGTGACCGACCGCCTCAGCGCCTCGGTCCGCTTGCGCTCGGCGGCCAGCTCGGCGCGGTGCGCGCGGGCGTAGTCGCCAGCCGTGTCAGGATCCAGCGGGAGGTCCACGGCGCCCACGCCGAGCGAGTCGGCCAGCTGGAGTTTGGTGGCGGGTGAAAAGTCCAGCGCGCGCAACAGATCGAGCTGGGTCCGGTCGGGGGCGTTGCGGGCAACTTCGAGCTGGGTTCGCACCGCCTGGAAACTGACTTCGCTTCGGGTGGCGTCGATCGCAGGGCTCACGCCGGC
>JBIOTT010000181.1:0-10998 GCA_044866195.1 Gemmatimonadales bacterium | reverse complement strand
GGGGAGCTGGTACTTGCGCTTGAACTTCTGGTGAGAGGATACCGGGTCGGGAGAAACCCCGAGCACGACCGCCCCGCTCTGCCGAACCTGGTCCCAGCTGTCCCGGAACTCGCAAGCCTCCTTGGTGCAGCCGCTGGTGTCGTCCTTGGGGTAGAAGTAGAGCACCACCCTTCTGCCGCGGAGCTCCTCCAGGCTCACCGTCGTCCCGTCGTCGGCGGGCAGGGAAAACCCGGGAGCCTTGGCTCCTGGCTCGAGCATGGCGCCCCCTTCAGCCTTCCCGGCGAACGGCGGGCGTGCGGGTGACCGACTTGGGGGCGACCGGCGCACCCTCCGAGAGGCGCTCCTGGCCACCCACCACGACGAGCTCGCCGCGCTCGATGCCCTTCTTCGCTTCCACCCAACCGGGCGTTCGCACCCCGAGCTCCACCTGCCGGCGGGTCGCCTTGCCGTCCTTCGCCACCCAGACAAAGGTCGCGCCTTGAAGCGGAAGCACGGCATCCTCCGGCACGACGACCGCAGCCGGGCGGACATCGGTAGCGAGCCGCGCATCGATGAACATGCCAGTCTGCAGCTCCCGCCTCGGATTGGACACTTCGGCCTTCACGGTTATGGTGCGGCCGGGAAGCTGCACCACGGGATCCACGAAGTCCACCATCCCGACGAACTCCTTGCCGGGGAGTGAGGCGACCCGGAACACGACCCTCTGCCTCACCTTGAGCCGGTCGGCATATCGCTCGGGCACTTGAAACACCGCGCGCTGCGGGTTCACCGTCTGCAGCGCCGCCAGCCGACTGGAGGTGGTGACGTAGTCGCCCAGGCTGACGAACCGGCGGCCCACCACCCCTGCGAAGGGGGCCCGGACGGTGGTGCGGGAGAGGCGGAGCGAGAGCAGCTCGTACTGGGCCAGGGTGCTTCGTGCGGTCGCCTCGGCGCGTTCGAGGTCGGCCTGAGATGAAGCCCGCTGGCCCATCAGCTCCCGGGTTCGCTCCAGCGCCTGCCGCGCCAGGTCCCGGTCGGCTTCAGCGCGGGCGACTTCGGCCTTGAGCTCTCCGTCGTCGACCTTGAACAGCGGCGTGCCCTTGGCGACCTCGGCGCCTTCGCGGACCAGGATGTGGGCGAGCCGCCCTTCGATGTCCGGCCGGAGCTCGATCGATTGCAGTGCCTCGATCTGGCCCGAGGCGAGGATCGCGTCGACCACGGTGTCGGTCCGGGCCACCGCGACTTCCACCGGCATGGCCGGCGGCGCGCCTCCGGCCGCTGCCTTGGCGCCCTTCGACTCGGGCGATGCATTGGTGCACGCGGCCAGGGCGGCCGCCAGCGCCATGATAGCCTGTACCCTCATGGGACGTCCCTGTTCGAGAACAGCCGCCGGCCGAGAATCACTTCCAGCCCGGCCAGCGCCTGCCGGGTCGAATAGTCGGCCTGCACAACATCGGCTTCTGCTTGAGTGAGCGTGATCTGGGCATCGAGCAGCTCGACGATAGTCGTCGCGCCGGAGCGATACCGCGCCTGCTGAACCCGGAAGTTCTCGCTGGCCGCGCCCAGCGCCGTACGGGAAAGGTCAACCGTCGCGCGGGCAGTGCGGTAGGCCTCGTAGGCCTCGGTCACGTCGCGCTGTGCGGCGCGCTCCAGGTCCTCCCGAATCGCCCGGGAGACATCCCGGTCAACCCGCGCCTGGGTGATCGCGATCTCCCGCTGGCCCAGGTCCCACAACGGCAAGCGCACGGTGAGCGTGACCGACGAGATGTTGCGCGCAGTGGGAAAGAACTTCGAGTCGTACGTCTGGTTGGCACCCGACACCGTCAGCGAGGGCAGGTACTCCCCGCGCGCGCCCCGGAGCAGCGCGTTGGCCTGACGCTCGGTGGCCCGCGCAGCGCGGTATTGCGGGCCGTCCGCGAGCGCCTGATTCACCGCCTCGGCGAGCGTCACCGGCAGCTCCAGCGGCGGCACGCTGTCGGGCGGCGCGGCCGCGACCGGACCTCGCTCCCCCACCCTGCGGCCGAGCTCGAGCTGGGCCACGCGGAGGGCGGCTTCGGCGCGCGCAAGCTCGATTCGGGCCCGGGTAGCCTCCACCGTGAGCTGCAGTGAGTCGGTCTGGACGGCCGCCCCGGAGACCACCCGGGCGCGGCCTACGACCAGTTGCTCCCCCGCCCGGCGCAACCGCTCTTCCGCAACCCGATGCAGCGCCTGGCTCGCCAGAACCCCGTAGTAATCCGACTCCACCAGGAAGGCCGTGCGAAACCGCTGCTGCAGCTCGGACGCCTGTGCGCTCTCGAGCTCAGCCCGGGTGGCCCGCAGATCGGCGAGCTTCGAAAGCCGGAAAATCTCGTAGTTCGCGGCCAGCGTGGTGGTAACAGCGGAGGACTGGGGGCGGAGGGTGCCGAGGTTGAAGAACTCGGCCGAGTACTTGGTCGCGTCCAGCTGAGCGGTGAGGGAAGGCACGATGAACGCGAGCCGCGCGGCGCGGCGGCTCCACTCGGCATTATCGACCTGGCCAACGGCCCGCACGTAGTCGGGGTCGAGGCGGGTGGCGCGGCGGAGCGCCTCGGCCAGGGTCAGGGTCGGAACTGTCTGCTGCCCCCGCGCCGGCTGCGCTGCGCCGATCAATCCCAGCACGATCACCGCGGCTCCGATCCGCCGCCTCACTCGGCCTCCGCCACGGCCGGCTCGCCGTGGGCGAGCGCCGGACGGCGGGCCCGGGCGCGCTCGCGAAGGCGGTCGAACACGACGTAGACCACGGGCACCAGAAACAAGGTGAGCAAGGTGGAGAGCAGGACGCCGCCCACGATCGCGTAGCCCAGCGGGCGGCGGCTGGTCGAGCCAGCGCCCAGTCCAAGCGCGATCGGCACGGCGCCCATCACCGTGGAGACCGAAGTCATCAGGATCGGCCGCAGCCGGATGCGTCCTGCCTCCCTCACGGCTTCGACGGTCGCCAGGCCCCGTTCCTTGAGCTGGTTGGCATATTCGACCAGCAGGATCGAGTTCTTGGTGACCAGGCCGATCAACAGGATCATCCCGATCTGGCTGTACAGGTTGATGGTGGAGCCGGCGACCCAGAGCGTGAGCAGCGCCCCGGTCACGGCCAGCGGCACCGCCATCAGCACGGTGAACGGATGTACCAGGGACTCGAACTGGGAGGCGAGCACCATGAAGACCACCACCAGCGCGAGCAGGAAGGCGAAGTAAAGAGACGAGCCGCTCTCCTCCAGCTCGCGCGACTCGCCGGCCAGCGCGGTGGTGCTGCCGCGGGGAAGCACCTCGCCGGCGACCCGGTGGAGCGAGTCGATCGCTTCGCCCAGGGTGAACCCCGGCGCGAGCGATGCCGTGAGCGTCGCCGAGCGCAGCCGGTTGAAGTGATTGAGCTCGCGGGGGCCCACGCCTTCGGTCACCGAGGCCACCGCCTCCAGCTTGACCAGCTGGCCGTCGCGGCCCCGCACGTAGAGACCGGTCATGTCGCTCGGCGTGGCGCGCTCGCGGGGGTCGAGCTGCACGATCACGTCGTAGAGCTTGTTGTTCCGGGTAAAGGTGCTGGTGCGGGTGCCCCCCAGCAGGGTTTGCAGGGTCCCCGCTACGTCGCCCACCGGGACTCCCAGGTCCTCGGCCCGATCGCGGTCGAAGCTCACCGTCAACTCCGGCTTGTTCACCCGGAGGTCGGTGTCCACGTTCAGCAGGCCCGGGATCTGACGGGCGCGCTTGGTGAGGGTGTCGACGCCCTGCGCCAGCTGGGCAAAATCGGGATGCTGTACCACGAAGTTCACCGGACTCCCCCAGCCGAACGCCGGTGGGTTGTTGGCAAACACAAACACGCCCGGGATGCCGAAGAACTGGGGCTGGATCTCGCCGATGATGTCCTGGACGGTTCGGGTGCGGGTGGACCAGTCCTCGAGGTTGCTGAAGATGATGCCCCGGCTCACGCCGTCGCCGATGTTGACCACGCTGAAATAGCTTTCCAGGCCCTTGGTCTTGCCCAGCACCGCCTCGGCCTGGCGCTGGTAACCGTCGGTGTAGGCGAGCGACGACCCTTCCGGCGCGATGACCAGGGTCATGAACCAGCCGCGATCCTCGGGGGGGACGAACTCGCGCTTGAGCACCCGAAAGAGTCCGACCGCCACCGCCAGGACCCCGAGCGCCCCCAGCACCACCGCCCAGCGGTGCTTGAGGGCGACTGCGAGGGTGCGGCTGTAGCCCCTAGCCATCCCGTTGAATCCCGCTTCCAGCGCCTTGTAGACCCGCCCATGGCTCGGTGGCACCCGCAGGATCTTGGCACAGAGCATCGGGGTGAGCGTGAGGGCGACCAGGCCGGAAAGCACCACCGAGCCGGCGACCGCGATGCCGAACTCGTTGAACAGCCGGCCGGTCGAGCCCTTGAGGAAGGCGAGCGGGGTGAAGACGGCGACCAGGGCGATCGTGGTCGCGATGACGGCGAAGCCGATCTCCGCGGTGCCGCGCCGGGCGGCGGTGGTGGGGTCCTCCTTCAGCTCCTCCTGGTGGCGGAACGCGTTCTCGAGAACGATGATGGCGTCGTCCACCACGATCCCGATCGCGAGGGTCAGGGCCAGCAGGGTGAAGTTGTTGATCGAGAATCCCAGGAAGTACATGATCGCGAAGGTCGAGACGATCGACGCGGGGATAGCGAGACCGGGAATGATGGTCGCCCGGAAGTTTCGGAGGAACAGGAAGATGATCACGACCACCAGGCCGGCGGCGAGGACCAGGGTCTGCTCGGCCTCCTTGATCGAGCGCTTGACGAAGGTCGACTGGTCGAAGGCGACCCTGAGCTGGACGCCGGGCGGGAGCGCCTCCTGCACCTTGGGCAGCTCGGCTCGGATCGCGTCGGCCACATCGATGATGTTTGCCTTCGATTGACGGATCACGCCGATCGCCACTGCCGGGGTCCGGTTGAACCGGAGCGTGCTCCGCTCGTCCTCGGCCCCGAGCTCGACCCGTCCGAGGTCTTGCAGCTTGACCAGCTGCCCAGCCTGGCTCGAGACCACCAGGTTGGCGAACTCCACCGGCGATTTGAGCTCGCCGAGCGAGCGGACGGTGAACTCCCGGCGCTCGGATTCGATCCGGCCGGCGGGAACTTCCACGTTGCGGGTGCGAATCGCCTGCTGGACGTCCTGGACCGTGAGGCCGTGCGCGGTCAGCTCCGCCGCCGAGAGCCAGACCCGCATCGAGAACCGCCGCTCGCCGAAGATGCGCGCGCTGCCCACCCCGGGCAGCGTCTGAAGCCGCTGCTTCACCAGCCGATCGCCGATGTCGGAGAGCTGCAGCAGATCGTAGTTCGCGCCCGACAGCGCGAGCCAGAAGAACGGGTTTGCATCCGCGTCTTCCTTGGCGACGACCGGCTCGCGCACGTCGTCGGGCAGCCGGCCGCGTACTCGCGCCACCTTGTCCCGCACGTCCTGAGCAGCAGCTTCCACATCGCGGTCGAGATTGAACTCCAGCGTGATGTTGCTGAAGCCCTCCCGGCTCGAGCTCGTGAGGGTACGCAGGCCCTGAACGGTGCTGAGCTCTTCCTCGAGAATGTCGGTGACGGCGGACTCCACCACCTGGGGGTTGGCCCCGGTAAGCTCGGTCGACACCGAGATGATCGGGGGGTCCACGTCGGGATACTCCCGGACTGCCAGCCGGGAGTATCCGATCACGCCGAACAGCACCAGGGCCGCGCTCACCATGCTGGCGAAAACCGGCCGGCGGATGGAAAGGTCGGAAAGTTTCATGGGAGACCGCCCTGCGAGGGTTCCCGGATACTACGCGAGCCGTCGGCGGGAGATTCAGCGGGGGCGCCCCGTTCGCGGCACCCAGGTAGATTGAAAGGCCCCTCACGTCGATTCGCGCCATGAGCCAGAAGCTCTCCTCCCGCCAACAGGCGCAACTCGCGCTGTTGCAGACGCTTCCGCCAAAGTTTCATCGCATGCAGGCGGTCATCGAGGAGATGGGAGCACTCCGAGCCGACGAAGTGGTCGTGCGGGGCTTCACCCGGCAGCTCGACGAGCTCCGGGCCCACGCCCAGGGGCTCAACCTCTCGAAGGTGGCGGAAACCGCGGGGCTCATGGCCAGCATGGCACGACGGAGCGGCGGACTGCAGGTGCGGGTTCGGGGGTTGCGGGAGCTGCTGGCGAGCTTGAAGATCAACTACGAGGCAGCCGTGCGGGAGGCGACGACACCGGAAGCCGCGGGCGAGCCGGACGCCGCCGGAAACTGAGCATCAGCGGTTGCGACGAGCCAGCACCCGGTCGATCAGCGGACCGGCGAACAGCACGATCATCGCAGTGATCAGCGCGCCCACCAGCAGGGAAACAAACGTGAGGGCGCCGAGCACCGCCCCGGCCCCAATAGTCGCGAACAGCACACCAAACCAATGCACGGTATCGCTCCCAGGGAAAGACTGAACTGCGCGGCCGGTAGCTTAGTCACCGCCACCCGGGCCCGCAACTCCGACCGCCCGTCCCGACCTTCCAACCCCGGCCCAGCCCGCGCACGAGGTACATTCATGCGTTTCATCGGATGCCTTTCGGCTCTCATGCTCGTGACCGCCCCGCTTGCTGCTCAGGTCAAGAAGAGCGCCAAGCCCCCCGATCCAGACAAACCGGTCTCCGGCGGAGGCCACTTCCCCGCCGGCTGGTCGGCCCGAACCGACGCCGAGGGCAAGGAGGGCGAGGTCAAGTTCGTGACGATGGACAAGGGCTATCACGTCACCCTCGGCCCGGCCGTCATTCTGTGGCGGGCGTCCGACAAGGTCAACGGACCATTCCATGCCGTGGCGCTGATAACCCAGACCAAGCGCTCCCAGCACCCCGAGGGCTACGGCATCTTCGTGGGTGGCCAGGGGCTTACCAGCGAGGGCGAAAAGTACACCTACTTCCTCATCCGGCAGGACGGCAAGTTCCTGATAAAGCGGCGCGCCGGCGGGAGCACCACCAACATCACGTCCAACTGGACTGCCCACCCGGCCATCGTTCAACCCAACGCGGTCGGTGAGGCCACCAACCGCCTCGAGGTTACGATCGGAAAGGACCGGCTCGCCTTTGCGGTGAACGGCAAGGATGTCTACACCGCCGACCCGCGCCTGATCGACGCCACGGGCATGGTGGGACTGCGCGTGAACCACAATCTGGACCTCCACATCGACGAGTTTGGGGTGCATAAGCAGTGAGAGAGGTGAGAGGTGATTACCTCTCACCCCTCTCCCTGACGAGGGCGGCCGCCGCTGCCTGCCGCACCGGGCCGTCGCCCTCGCGCGCGATCCGTTGGAGCGCGGGATCCCGGCACGGCGCGGCCACCGCGGCGAGCGCGCGCACCGCCTCGAGTCGCCGCCGGGTCGAGTAGCCTGCGCTGCGGAAGAGCCGACGCCGTGCCAATGCAATAGCGGCGAGCGCGGTGCAGGCCTCGGCCGAAGCAAGCAGCCCGAGGGCCCGGACCATCGCCCGCCAGGCGGCTGCGTCACGCTCCACTCCGAGTGCCGCAACCAGGGGCATCGCCAATGCGGTGGCGCCGGTGCGCCCGATCGCTTCGGCCGCCGCCCCGCGGGTTGCGGCGGAGGGATGCGCCAGGGCTGCGCCCAGCGCGTCGGCCACATCCTCAGCCGGAAAATTGGCGAGGGCGAGCAGCACGGCTCGCCGGACCCCGGGGTCGGCGTGACCCAGCTGCGCCCTGAGCGGCGCCAGACCTTCCGGCCGCGCCATCTGCCCCAGGATGCCGGCGGCGTGGGTCACCTCGTGGGGCTCCGCGCTGGTCAGAAGCGGCAGGACAGCGGGGTAAGCCTCGGGGGTCGCCGCCAAGGCTCGGTGGAGAAACTTCCGCGGCCCGACGGCAGGGCTCGCCCGGATCGCCTCCACCATTGCATCCGTTCCATCCAGGCCCGACCATCGCAGCACGTCGACCACGCGGCCCTGCTCGGTCGCGTCCCGCAGGCCGAGCTGGACGAAGGCGGTAAGGGCGGGGCGAGACAGGAATCGCCGCGCGCCGATCATGAACGAGCGCCGGTCGGCCGCAGGCACCCGCGCCGCGTACAGGAACAGGCTGTGCGCCGCATTCAGGGCCTCGCGCCAGGCGGCATCCGCCACGGCAGCGGTGACTCGATCCTGCAGCCGGCCGATCTCAGCCTCGTGATGCTTCACCATCCTGAGCCGGCGTTCACCGGTCACCCGCCGATCCGCGCCTCTGCGCCGCTCGGGCCCCAGCCATGGCTCCGGGCGCCATTGCCGCCGATCCTGCCAGCGCCGCCGGTCACCCTCCCCTCGTGCCGGGCTGAACGGGTCGGTGCCCACCAGCGCAAGCTCACCGGGCACGATCGCCGGAACCATATCTACCCGGACTCTCGGGGTGCCCCGGACCGGGGTCGCGTCGTGGGACAGCGCCCGGGCAAGCTGGAGCAGCTCTTCGTGGCTGGCCCCCGCGCTGACCCGCATCAGATCGACCCTGCGAGCCCGGAGCCGACCCTGAAGCGTGAGATCGTCGCCGAAGCTGCCGTGCTCCACACCGGACTCGACGACGATCGCGTGGTGGGCCACCGCGGCGGCGGCAGCGGTCAGCGCGAGATCTTGAGCGGCGTCGTTCCCGGGATCGGCCCGGAGCAGCGCGACCAAGTCGCCGAAGCGTTGGATGAATACGGCGCGGGGGTCCAAATGGCGGGCTCGAAATCGAAGTGTGACGCGAAGATGCACCGTCGGTACCAACCACGCAACTCCGCCGGAGTGGCACAAACCCACGCAGAGAGAGGCGATTTGCGGGGCTGGTGATAGTGTTATCTACTACTACTGTGGCGCACCACCCACCACCCCGTAGCGCTTCCGCCCGCCGCTCCATTGCGTACGCAGCCGGCGTGCCGTTTGTTTGATCCATGAACGCCGCGACCCCGCTCGCCGACAACTCCGAGCTCGCGGCCGCGTTGCTGCAGGCCGTCATCACCGCCGCGCTCGCCGCGCTGTGCTCGTTCCTCTTTCATCGCTATCGCAAGCCGTACTTCGCCTGGTGGAGCATCGCCTGGACGCTCTACCTCCTGCGACTGGGCGCGATCATCAGCTTTCTGCTCGCCGGCCCGGAGCGGCTGGGTTGGCTTTACTGGCACCAGGTCGCAACCGGGTGGACGGCGCTGGCGTTGCTCGGCGCCGCGCTGGTGTTTTCTCGCGGCTGGCGCTGGCGCTGGGCCTACCTCCCGGTGTTTCTGTTTCCGCCGCTCTGGTCCTACGTGGCCATCTACCGGATCGATGCGTTCGGGTGGGCCGCCGGCCCGGCCGTCGCCTTCCTGAGCCTGGCGACCTTCTGGACCGGGTGGGTGTTCCTGCAGTATCGCCGCCGGGTGGCGTCGACTGGGGCGGCGGTGCTGGGTGCCGCGTTCTGCCTTTGGAGCCTCCACCATCTCGACTACCCCTTCCTCCGGGCGCGGGGGGCCTGGACCCCCTGGGGCTACTACCTGGACATCCTTTTCGAGCTCTGGGTCGGAGCCGGCATCCTCCTCCTGGTGCTGGATGACCTTCGCCGCGGCCTCGCGGCCCTGGCCGTGCTTTCCGGAGAGCTGCAGCGGCGTGGCCGCGAGCGTGACGTGCTCGACGCCCTGCTGGCCCGCCAGCTCACCCTTCCCGCGGTGCGCGGGGCGGCGATGTATCTCCTCGAGAGACCGGGCGGCCGGTTCGCCGCCGGCGTCGGCGTTTGCGCCGGCTGGACGGGCACGGCCCCGGAGGGGGCGTCGGCGCGGGTGCTCGCCGACGCCGTCGCGGCGGGTCGCCCGAAGATCACGGCGGAGTGGTTGGACCCGCTGACCCGGCGGACGGCGCCGTATGCCTACGCCGCCGTCCTGCCCATCTTTCGCGGCATGGAAGCGACCGGGGCATTGGTCATCGTCGGCGACGCACGGGATCCCTTCGCCGCGCTGGACGAGGACTTTCTGGTGGCGCTCGGCCAGCAGGTCGGTGCGGCGCTCGAGAACGCAGATCTCTACGAGCGGGTCCAGGCCCGGACCGTTGAGCTGGGCCGGTTGTCCGCCCGCATGCTGGGACAGCAGGAAGAGGAGCGACGGCGGCTTTCCCGCGAGCTGCACGACGAGACCGCCCAGGTCTTCTCGGCCGTGAAGATCGAGTTGGGCGTGCTGCGGGACGGCGCGACACCGCCGGTCGCGACCCGCCTCGACCGCGCGCTCGACTTGATCGACACCGGGATTCGAAGCATACGCGCGGTGACCAACGATCTTCGGCCATCATTGCTAGATGACCTCGGCCTGGTTCCCGCGCTGCGCTCGCTCGCGTCCGAGTTCGCCGACCGGAGCAAGATCGGCATCGACCTGACGGTATCGGGCGGGCTGCCATCCTTGTCGAAGGACGCAGAGCTGGCTCTGTTTCGCGCGCTCCAGGAAGCGCTCTCGAACGTGGTCCGCCATGCGGCGGCACGTGCGGTCGCCATCCGCTTGGCGGTCGAGGGTGACGCCGTGATCCTCGAGGTGCGGGATGACGGCCGAGGCATTCCCCCGGGAGCAGACCCGCGGGACCTCGAGCGCAACGGGCACATGGGACTTGCTGGTATGCGCGAGCGGATCCGCGCGCTGGGTGGCAACATCCAGCTCGACGGCAATCCCGGCGGGGGCGTTCGGCTCCTGGTGCGGGTGCCGCTCACTGCCGCGAGCTCCGCGTGACGCCGGAGCCGCCGATTCGGGTGCTGGTGGCCGACGATCACACAGTCGTGCGGGAAGGAATCCGATACGTGCTCGAGCGGGAACCCGGGTTTGAGATCGTCGCCGAAGCGGGGAGCGGCTCCGATGTGGTGGCGCTGGCCGAACAATACCGCCCGGACGTCGCCGTGCTCGACATCTCGATGCCGGGGCTATCCGGGATTCAGGTAGCTGCTCGCCTCCGGCAGCGGCTGCCGGAGACACGGATTCTGATTTTGAGCATGTACGACAATGCCGAGTACGTCCTGGAAAGCGTGCGGGCTGGCGCCCACGGTTACATCCTCAAGGACACGGCGGCCACGGAGCTTCGCAGCGCCGTCCGGGCGGTGCAG
>JBIOTT010000180.1:0-2810 GCA_044866195.1 Gemmatimonadales bacterium | reverse complement strand
GGATCCGCGCGCGGTCCAGCCTCGCCCGCGCCTTGGAGCGCAGCGATGACCCCCTGGCCGAGCTGCCCACGACGGTGGATCAGGCGTCGCTGTCCGGGCACGTTCTGCTGGTCGGCTACGGACGCGTCGGACGCCGAATAGCGGAGGCGCTCGAGGCAGCGGGAATTCCGTATGTGGTCGCCGAGCAGAACCGCGAGCTCGTCGAGAGCCTTCGCGAACGGAACATCCCGGCCGTGTCGGGCGACGCAGCCGAGCCGGCGGTGCTCATCCAGGCGCACGTCGCCAGGGCTCGCGTGCTAGTCATCGCAACGCCGGACACGGCCCGGCTGCGGAAGATGGTCGAGATCGCGCGCGCCCTCAATCCGACGATCGAGACGGTGCTCCGCACTCACAGCGATGAAGAGGTGTCCCTGCTACAGCGGGAGAACCTTGGCGACGTGTTCATGGGAGAACACGAACTGGCCCTCGCGATGACGCGCCACGTGCTCACCCGCTTGGGCGCCGTTGGCGGGCACGCCAGCGACGCCCCCGGCAGCCTGTAGGGTCGAGCCTGGGAGTCCCAGGACGAGTCAGCCCGTCCGGCGTCCCTCATCATGGGTCACGATCAACCCGACCGCCACCAGAATCATGACGCCGGAGCATCCGTACGCCACCCAGTGGCCCCACGACGGGAGCGCGCGCCAGAATCCCGGCGTAATGCTCGCCACAAGGCCGGGCGCGAGGCTGAGGGTTAACAGTGCGCAGATAGCGCTGACGCGCGACTTTCGGCGCGGGGTCGGCTCGGCCTGTGCGGTCGCCTCCGACCGCTCGGCCGTTTCGGAAACCTGGGGCTGGTCGGGTGATTTGGACGCCTTCGACGCCTCTGCTGGCGAACCGCCGGCGAGGGGGTCGACGTCGCCAGGGAGCGTGATTGCCACCCGAGGGGTGGGTTGCTTGCCCTGCTGGGAGTGAATGGCCACGATGCGCTCCTGCATTGACCGGTGGACGCATGGCGGGCGCCTCCGCGGAGGCGGCTCGCGCCGCGAACGGACTCGGATGCGCGGGTTCGGCTCAGCGCGCGCCGTCGCGCGGGAGAGCCACCTGCCTATGCGATCGGAGGCGGACCGGTCGGGAAATACGGGAGCGCGCCCGCCGCGGCACGGATGTTGGCGAGGGGCGGTTCTGCTTCCAGGACGAGCCAAGCAGCGCGGACACCAGTGCCAGGGGCCCGCGATGGCAGGAAGTGGGCGCCCCACCCTCCCTCGGCTGGACGGCTCCGCAGATCGAGGCCGACGGAGACGTGCGTGACGCGCAGGCGGTGGGGAGCCGGAAGCGCGGGCTCGTCGACGGTGAGCGCAGGACTGGTGGCAGGAGAGGGCGCCGGACCGGTCCGAATAGACCACCCCAGAACCCCCGCGATGACCGTGAGCCAGACCAGCCCGAGCGTGCGCCGCATCGGCCCAATGTAACGCATCTACGCCCCGCCGTACGAGTACCTAGGTCGGAAGCGCGGGCGACTAGGCCGGGGCCGCCCCCTCCACCCACTGCGCCTCAGGCTCGATCTCTTCTCGTACGGTGCCGGGCCGGTGCTCGGCCGCAATGAGCGAGTAGAACACCGGCACCACGAACAGCGTAAACAGGGTCCCGATGCTCATACCCGTGACCAGCACCGTGCCGATGCTGTTGCGGGCCTCTGACCCCGGCCCCGTCACCAGCACCAGCGGGAAATGCCCGAAGACGGTGGCCGCGGAGGTCATCAGCACCGGGCGCAAGCGGGTCAAGGAGGCTTCGCGCAGCGCGGCCATCTTTGCCATGCCCCGCTCCTGCAGGGTATTCGCGAACTGGACGATCAGGATGCCGTTCTTCGCAATCAGCCCCACCAGCGTGATCAGCCCGACCTGCGAGTAGATGTTGATCGTGGTGAGGTCGAGGAAGCTGAACAGGAGGGCGCCGGAGATCGCCAGCGGGACCGAGCCCAGCAGCACGATCAGCGGATCCCGGAAGCTCTTGAACTGCGCCGCAAGCACGAGATAGATGAGGATCACGGCGAAGCCGAGCGTGACGGTGAGCGCCCCGCCCTCGCGGCGGATCTGGCGCGACTCTCCTGCGTAGTCTTGAATGACGCTCGGACCCCCCGCCGCGGCCGCCGCGCTCTCCAGCACCCGCAGCCCCTCCTCTTTCGTGACGCCCGGCTGGACCCCGCCGAATATCCGGACCGCATTGCGCTGCTGGAACCGGTTCAAGGTGCGCGGCGCGGCGCTCGATTCGATGTGGGTGAAGGTCGAGACCGGCACCAGCTGGCCGCTCGGCGTCTTGATCTTGAGGTCGAGCAGCGGGCCGACCGTTGCCCGGTCTTTCTCACCGATCTGGGGGATGACCTTGTAGCTGCGGTCGAAAAAGTTGAATCGGTTCACGTAGGCGCCGCCGAGCAAGGTGCCGAGCTCCTGGCCGACACTGGCCAGGTCGAGCCCGAGGTCGGCGACCTGGTCGCGGTCGACCACGACCCGGGCCTCCGGCAGGTCCATCTTGAGATCGGTGTCCACGTAGAGGAACTTGCCGCTCTGCCACCCCGCGCCGACCACGGCGCCTGCCGTCTGCACCATCTGCTCCGGCGGCGCGTCGCTCTGCAGCACCAGCTCGACGTCGTACTGGCCCGGCGTGGGCAGCGGTGGGTCCAGACGCGGGAAGACCCGCAGCCCCGGCACCTGCGACACCGCCCCATACACCTGGCCGTACATCTGCTCGGTCGAGCGCGCCCGGGTCTTCCAGTCCTTTGCGACCATGCCCCCGAAGCCGCCCCAGTTCGCGGTCAGCGACCACATGAACTTCGC
>JBIOTT010000179.1:0-34706 GCA_044866195.1 Gemmatimonadales bacterium | reverse complement strand
AGCGCTCGAGCGCGCTCGGGGTTGCCGGCCTCGGCATAGAGCAGGGCCAGCTCGAGATAGGGTCTATCCGCGGGGTCGTAGCGCGCGAGCGGCCGGCGCTGCAGCGCCGCATCCATCTTCTGCCGAGCTCGCGCCGGCTGTCCCCGGTACCACATATCGATCCCGGCGCGCGCAAAGTCGAAGACCAGCGCCCGTTCCGGCTGTCCTTGCGCGTCGCTGGTCTCCCCCGCGACCCGCAGATACTCGTCGGCCTGGCCGAGGTGGCCCTCGGTCAAGGCCAGCACCGCGAGCTCGCCGTTGGTCATCGTCTGCCAATTGGGGCTTTCCCGTCGAGTGTCCTGGATCCGGCGCACGATCGCTCGCGCGCTGTCGTAGGCGCCGCTGGCCGCGAGGAAGCCGGCTTCGACCAGCGCGCCTAACGGATCTCCCGGCGCCCGCCTTTGCATGAGCCGAAGGGTCGCCTCGGCACTGTCGACCTGCCCCAGGCCCACCTGGGCCGAGATCAGATTGAGGTAGAAGAGCCCCCCGTCTGGGGCGACGCGGATGGCCCGCCGCGACAGTTCGGCGGCCTCGGTGAAGTTCCGCAGGTCGTTCAGTGCGATGCTCAGGTTGTTCAGGGCGTACGGGTCATTCGGATCGAGGTCGAGCAGGGACCGGTACGCAGCGATGGCGCGGTCCCGATCGCCGTTCACGTAGCTCTCGTAGGCGGCCTGGGTCAGGTAGCGCTCGCGATCGGTGAGCCGATCCCGGTGGTTGTAGGCCCGGGTGAAGGCATCGATCTGCTGGCTGCGCCGCCCGCCGGTGTTGCTCAGCTCGACCCCGAGCTTCCGATACGCCATCGCGAAGCCGGTATCCAGCTCGACCGCTTCCCGCAGCAGCGAGATCGCCCGCTCGGTGTCGCCCTTCCGATCGGCTCCCAGCGCCAGCGAGTACTTGCGCAGCGCGGCGAGCGAGGGTGTGGTGACGTCCTCCAACCGCTCGCTGGCCCGCACCGCCCCCAGCGACCCGCCGATCCGCTGCCGCATGCCGCGGCTCAACCGATCGATCGCCGCGAGGATCCGGGTGGAGTCGTCGGCCGTCTCCCGCAGCGCGACCAACGCCTCGCCAGTCTGGGTCGCAACCAGCCGCGCCGAGATCACGAAGCCGGTGCCGGCGTGGACCACGTCGCCGGCGACGAAGGCCTTGATGCCGTCGCGGATCGCCACCTCTCGCGCGAGCGGCGGGTCGAGCGGGCCGCGCGGGTCGCGCTGCATCCGCTCCAGCACCTGCTGGACGTACTCCGGCTGGACCACCGTCAGCTTGGGAGACTGCGCCAGATCGATGCGGAACGCTTCGGTGACTGCGCCGCCGAGCGCCGAGTCGGCCGGCGGGCTCTGGAACTCCGCGACCAGAATCGGCTCGCGATCCCGCAGCACGCCTTGATCCACCAGGGATCGTCCCGGCAGCAGCCCGGCGGCCCGGAGTCCAAGCACGGCGATCCCGAGCAGGGCAATCGCCCCGCCGATCGCAGCCGCGACTCGGAAACGCCCGGACCTCCCAGCCGGCGGGGTCGGCACGGCGGTGACGGTCGGCGCAACCGCCCCGGTCGCAACCGTTCCGGCCCCTGGGGTGACGACCGCTTCGAGCGCGCGCAACAGCTCGTCCGCGCTCTGCCACCGGTCGGCCGGGCGTTTCTCCAGGCAGCGCATCACGATGGCCGCGAGATCCGGCGGGACGGTTGCCCGCACGGAACCGACCGGCTCAGGCGCGCGGCTCACGTGAGCTGCCAGCAACTGCTGCGGCGTGCGTCCGGAGAACGGCGGGTGCCCGGCGAGCATCTCGTAGGCCATGGCGCCGAGGGCGTAGATATCGGCCCGGTGGTCGATCGTCGGATCGGCGGCGGCCTGCTCGGGGGCCATGTATGCCGGCGTCCCCATGGCGACCCCGGCGGAGGTGAACCCGCTCGCTCCGGCCGGCCCGGCCGCTTCACTGAGCGCCTTGGCTACGCCGAAGTCGGTGACCAGGGCGTGGTGCCGGCTCACCAGCACGTTGTCCGGCTTGATGTCCCGGTGCAGGATCCCCTGGTCGTGCGCGTAGGCCAGCGCGTCGACCACGTCGCGCAGATAACGCACCGCTTCCGGCACCGGCAGCTCGCCCTGCCGGGAGAGCTTGGCCCGCAAGGACTCGCCCTCGATAAAGGGCATGGTGTAGTAGAGCAGATCGCCCGCGCGGCCGGCTGCGAGGAGGGGGACGACGTGCGGGTGCTGCAGCTTCGCCGCGAGCTGGATCTCGCGCCGGAACCGCTCGACGTTGATCGCCGCCGCCAGCTCGGGGGGCAACACTTTGATCACGACCTGACGGCCCAGCGCGACCTCCTCGGCCAGGTAGACGCGACTCATCCCGCCGCCGCCGAGCTCTCGCTGCATGCGGTAGGCGCTGCCGAGCGCGTGCTCCAATTGCCCGAGGAGTTCCGGCATCACTTGGTCCAGGGAGAATGCGGAAAGTATAGGTGCCTCAACGTATTGGGGCCAGCACAAGCTCCCGAAACACAAGAGGGCCCGGAGATGCCCGGGCCCTCGAAACCGTCGCGCGACGGCTCAGCCCAGATTCCCCGCGCCCGCCAGCCCGAGGGCTGCTTCGTAGCTCATGCCCTGCGCCATCCGCTCGTAGAGAGTGCTGAGCGTCTCCGGCGACCCGGCCAGGAAGCGGCAACGCGAATCCCCCCGGGACCGGCATTCGACTTCCATTACGGCGACCAGTCCGTCCGAGATTCGGCCCAGGAAGTCGGCCAGAAGGCCACAGGTGAGATGGCACGAGGGATATTCCCCTTTGGCGTCGCCCAGCGCCTCGGCCCAATCGGGCGAATCGATGGCCATCGCGGCCGCCCCGAGCGGGGTGACCGACACGCTGCCCCACCCAAGCTCGGCGAAGAAGCGCCAGAGCGCTTCGCCGAGATACTGCGCGTCGAGCTCACCCGGGCGGTCGACCCCGTAGTTCTCGCTCAGCCAGGCGGTGTAGGCGGCGTACAGGGCCTCGCCACCGGCAAAGCCGGCTTCCTGGAGATAGCTGGCGGCCTGGAGCCCGGTGTCCCGCTCGAGCGAGGCGCGCAGCTGCTGGAGGACTCGGGGTCCCAGGGTGACACCGAAAGAGCCGGGTTTGAAATGAGTCATGGGTGTGGTGGCTGGGTGCTATCCGCTATCCGCCATCCGCCGCTATCCGCCAACGGTGGCGATGCCCATTGAAGTTAAGAGCCGCGAGGGATTAGCCAAGCGGGTAGCGGCGGATAGCGGATAGCGGATAGCTAGGCGCGGAGGCGCCTCAGCAACTCCTCCTCCCCGATCACCTCCACCCCCAGCTCCCTGGCTTTCTCCAGCTTGCTGCCCGGCTCGTCCCCCGCCACCACCGCATCGGTCTTCTTGCTGACCGAACCGACCACCCTTCCGCCGGCCCGCTCGATCAGCTCGATCGCCTCGGGGCGCGAGAGCGTGGGGAGGGTCCCGGTGAGAACGTAGCTCTTGCCGGCGAGCGGTCCGCCCTCTTCCACCGCGGTAGGCTCCCGGAACTCGAGCCCCGCCCCCCGCAGCCGCTCGATCAGCTCCCGATTGCGGCTCTCGCCGAAAAAGTGGACCACCGCTTCGGCGATCGCACTCCCGATGCCCGGCACGTCGTTGATCTCGGCTTCACTCGCCGCCATGAGTGCATCCATCGATCCGAACCGCCGGGCCAGCAGCTGCGCGACCGTCTTGCCGACGTGCCGGATGCCGAGTCCGAACAAGAGCAGGGAAAGCGGACGCTGCTTCGACGCCGCGATCGCCTCCACCAGCTGCCTGGCGCTCTGCTCCGCGAACCGCTCGAGCTGCACCAGCCGCTCGACCTCGAGACCGTAGAGATCGGCGACGTCGTGGATCAGCCCTTCCTGGAGCAGCTGGCGGACCCGCTCATAGCCCAGGCCCCGGATGTCCATCGCCCCGCGCGACGCGAAGTGGACGATGCTCTCCAGCACTCGGCCAGGGCACGAGATATTGGGGCAATACCGCATCGCCTCGTCGGTCGGCCGCTCGACCGGCGTGCCGCAGACCGGACAGGCGTCCGGCATGCTGAACGGTTTCTCCAGCCCGGTCCGCCGTTCCCGCAGCGGCCCGAGAAGCTGGGGAATCACCTCGCCTGCCCGCACGACCTCGACCCAATCGCCGATCCGGATGTCCTTCTGGGCAATGAGGTCCTCGTTGTGGAGCGTCGCAGCGGAGACCGTGACCCCGCTGACTTCCACCGGCTCGAGCTCGGCCCAGGGGTTGAGCGCGCCGGTCCGCCCCACGTTGACCCGGATCGCCTTGAGCCGAGTCACGGCCACTTCGGGCGCGAACTTCCGCGCGATCGCCCAGCGGGGCTCCCGGTCGCCCACGACGCCGAGCTCGTGATGGAGCGCAAGGCGGTCGACCTTTACCACTATCCCGTCGGCCTGGAAGGGGAGCGTGGGCAGCACCCTCTCCAGATCCGCCACCCGCTGCTCGACCGCGGCAAGATCGGGATGCCGCTCCCGATGGGGCTCGACCTGGAACCCCCACTGCTCCAGCAGCTCGAGCGCCTCCCACTGCGTCTTGAGACCGAGCTTCCCCTCGATCGTCTCCACGTGGAAGGCGAACATCCGAAGTCGCCGCTGCCGGGTGATGTTGGGATCGAGCTGCCGAAGCCCGCCCGCCGCAGCGTTGCGCGGGTTGGCAAAGAGCGGCTCGCCTTCTTTCTCGCGTTGGCGATTGACCCGCGCGAACGCATCGTACGACAGGTAGACCTCACCCCGAACTTCCATGACGGCGGGATGCCCTGTGCCCTTGAGCACGAGCGGGACGTCCGGGATGGTTTTCAGGTTCGCGGTGATGTCCTCGCCGATCACGCCGTTGCCCCGGGTGGCCCCCACCGTGAGCCCCCCCCGCTCATAGGTGAGGCTCACGGCTGCTCCGTCGATCTTGACCTCGGTGGTGTAACCGGACGTGAGGGTTTCCGACACCAGGCGGGTGTTCCGCTGCTCCCAGGCCGCGAGCTCCTCGGCCGAGAAGGCGTTCGCGAGTGACAGCATGGGGCGGCGGTGCCGGTACTTGGCGAGCGCACTCGCGGGAGGGGCGCCGACCCGCTGGGTGGGACTGTCGGGAGTGAGCAGCTCCGGATGCGAGGACTCGAGCGCCTGGAGCTCGCGAAACAGCCGGTCGTACTCCGCGTCGGAGATCTCCGGCGCGTCCAGCATGTAGTAGGCGTGGTTGGCGCGCTCGATCTGGCTGCGCAGGGCATCTGCCCGGGCGGCGAGCTCGGCGGCGGCGCCGGCGGTCACCGCGCGGCTGCCTCCTGGGAGAGCACGGTCATCGCCACACCAACCAACCGATCCACTTCTGCGGTGCTGGCCCGTGCGAGCGCGCCTTCGCCCCAGGGCTCTTCCTTCGCGGCGAAGGCGTCCAGCAGCCGCCGCAGAAAGCCCACCAGGGCCGCCCGGTCCCGGTCGGCGGCTCGGCCCGCCGGGTCTTCCCCGCGGCGCAGCTGGAGCCGTTCAAAGCGGTGTGCGTTGCGCAGGGCCTTGGCCGTGAGGCTCGCGACTACCTGGCAGAAATGAACGTCTGACTCGGTAAATGCCGGCCCGTCGCGGAAGGTGCGCAGGAAGATCGCCCCGATGGGCGCCCCTCGCCACGTGATCGGAATGACCGTGATGTTCTTTACCCGGCGCGACGCCAGCGCGTCCCGGGCGTGCTGCAGACCGGGATCGCTCGCCACATCGGGAATGAACACCGTCTGCCCGGTCTCGAGCGCGCGCCGGAGCTCAGGGTAGCGCGCCAGGTCCACTACATAGTTGCGAATGCTCGGGTCTTCGTAGCTCGCCACCAGGCGGACCGTCTCACCACCCCGTTCGGCCAGGAAGATGGAGCAGCGATCCAGCCCGAACGCCTCGCCCAGCCGCCGGGTGACCGCCTGGACCACGTCCACGAAGTGGAGCGAGCCCGCGATCTCCTGGAGGATCTCCACCACCGCCAGAAGGTGCCGCTTCTCCTGCTCCAGTGTCTCGATTCGCGCCTGCAGGCGCTCGGCGTCATCGGTGACCGGGGCTGACGTGGTCATGACCACCTGTCCGGAAGAGGTAAGTGTACCGTACGATTATAAGGGCCTTCCTACCGGCTGCGGAACCGTGTTCGATTCTTGCAGCCCGACCACCAGTTTCGCGACATGTGGTGAAGGTTGACGGGGCTGTCCCGTGCAGTAACGTAGGACGGTCAGGAGGAGGTGCATCATGGCGGACGCCGAGGCACAGGAAAGCCCGCCGGGCCCGGGCGCCGGCAGGCGGGGTTTTGGCCGGACGACGTTCGTGGCCGGGGTTGTGGTCGGGGCCTTCATCGGCGCATGCATTGCCATGCTGGTTGCGCCGGCTCGCGGGACCGTGGTTCGGCGCCGGCTGGGCCGGCGCGCCAGGGAGCTGGGCGAGCGAGCCGGCGAGGGCATCCGGGAGGGGATTGACGACGCCGCCGACCGCGCCCGCCGGGACCTGATCCGCCGGCGGCGCAGGTGGAAGGCACGGCTCGAGCGGCTCGCCGAGAACGCGCGCGAGTCGTTCACCGACCCGATGTAGGGTTCAGGACTGGTCCTTCTTGGTCGCGATCTTCTGGAGCAGGGCGACGGCGTCCTGCTTGAGGCGCGGGTCCTCGAAATCGCGTACCGGTAGAGCCGCGATAGCTTCGAGCTGGCTCCGCGCGTCGGCATACCGCTTCCGCTCGGCATAGACCCGCGCCAGGTCCAGCCGATGGGTGATTCGGGTCGAGTCGAGCTGGACCGCCCGCTCGAGATTGGAGATGGCAGCGTCCCACGAGGCCTGACCGAAGATACTTCCGCCCAGGAACTGGCGCGCGAAGAAGCGGCTCAAGCCCGACAACTGCATGACCTCGGCGTTCCACCGGCCCAGGACGTGATAGGCGCCGTCGTGGCGCGGGTTCAGCTCGATGGCGCGGAGAGCTTCGCTCCGGACCTCGCCGGCCAGCCGGATTCGTTCCTTCTTCCCCTTGGTCAGCGCCGTCTGACCGATGGCGCGCGCAAGCAGGAAGTGGCCGTCGGCGCCGAGGCTGTCGGCCGCGACCGCCCGCCGGGCATCCCGCTCGGCCCGGGCAAAGAGTGAGTCGCGTTCGGGGCTCTTCACGGATTCCGGGGTCTCGGCCCCGAGCGTTATGAGCGCGAGCGCCGCCCGCCAGTTCGCCTCGTAACTGGTCGAGTCCGCGGCCAGCGCATTTTCGAAGTGGCGCAGGGCGAGATCGGGCTGGCGGGCGCTGAAGGCCCTGGCGCCCTCGGCGATCTCCGCCGCCGGGTCGGGCGACCGCATCGCGGTTTCCACGCCCGGTGCGGGGGACTGAGCCAGCGCCCCCTGGAACAACAACGCGAGCATAGTGCCCGCAACGACGATATGCATCGAATTCAACTCCTCGACTCAACGGCTCTACCGAGCCGCGTCCAATGGTCGTTCCTGCTCTGATCCAACGTAAACGCGACGGCGGGGCACTCGCCGCCGATGAATGGCGCACCCTGATCGACGACTACGTGGCGGGGCGAATTCCCGACTACCAGATCTCGGCCCTCCTCATGGCAGTGGTCTGGCGGGGCCTCTCGAACGGTGAGCTGGGCGCCCTCACCGACGCGATGGTCGCGTCGGGTGACCGGCTGCACTCTAACGGGTTGGGCCGGCCGGTGGTCGACAAGCACTCGACTGGCGGGGTGGGCGACAAGGTCTCGCTGCTCCTCGCTCCCATGGTGGCGAGTTGCGGGGTCGCGGTCCCGATGATGTCGGGCCGGGGGCTGGGCCACACGGGCGGCACCCTGGACAAGCTGGAATCCATTCCCGGCTTCCGCACAGCGCTCTCGCTCCGCGAGACGGAAGCCCAGCTGGCCCGGCTGGGTTGTGCCATGATCGGCCAGACCCCGGAGATCGCACCGGCGGATCGCAAGCTGTATGCGTTGCGCGACGTCACCGCCACGGTCGAGTCGATCCCCCTCATCTCGGCCAGCATCATGTCCAAGAAGCTGGCCGAGGGGCTCGACGGTCTGGTGTTGGACGTCAAGACCGGCTCGGGGGCCTTTTTGCCCGATCGCGAGCTCGCACTGGAGCTGGCTCGTACCATGATCACTCTCGGGGAGACGCGGGGCTGCCGCACCGTCGCACTGCTTACCGCGATGGATCGGCCGCTAGGCCGGGCCTGCGGCAATGCGCTCGAGGTAGAGGAGGCGCTGCAGGGCCTGGCTGGCGAAGGCCCGGAAGACCTGATGGACGTCACCTACGCGCTGGGGGTGGAGATGCTGCTCCTCGCGGGGGTCGAGCGCGAGCGGGCGGCCGCGCGTCGCGCCCTCGAAGCCACGGTCAGCTCGGGTCGCGCCCTCGAGACGCTGGGGAAGATCATCGAGGCGCAGGGTGGGGATCCGACCGTCATCGAAGATCCCGGCATCCTGCCCCAGGCCGCTGCGGTCGAGGTGTTTCGGGCTCCGGCCGGCGGGGTGGTTACCGCGGTCGACCCGCGGACGATCGGCGCCGCCATCATCGAGCTGGGTGGTGGCCGGCAGACCATGTCCGACACCATCGATCCGGGCGTCGGGTTCGTGATCACGGTGAAGCCGGGCGATCGGGTGGCCGCGCGCCAGCCGCTCGCCTCGGTATTCGCCCGGAACGATGCCGGAATCGCCCTGGGCCTCGACGCTCTGCACCGGGCGATCGTCATCGGCGAGGAGGCCGAGTCGCTTCCCCTGATCTCGTATCGGGTCACTGCCACCGGCCTCGAGCCTCTCTGAGATCGCGATGCCGCTCGTATCGGTTCCGGTCGGCAGTCTCGCCATCGCAGCGCTCGCGCTGGCCGCGTTGGTGGCCTGGCTGGTTCGGGACCGCCGCCACCCCGGTCCGCGGCTGGTCGGCCGGGGGCCCTGGATCGATCGAGGGACGTTGGATGCGGCGGAACGGGAAGTGCGGACCCGGAGGCGTGGCTACGAGTCGATGCGCAGCAGGTCGAGCCGCACGTCCGCTACCGATGCGCAGCCCGACAGCCCCACGGTGAGATCGAAGTCCGCCAGGAAGTTGAGCAGCACCTCCCGCACGCCGGCCTCTCCTCCCACCGCGAGCCCCCAGGCGTAGAGCCGCCCCAACAGGACGGCGTTCGCGCCCAACGCGAGCGCCTTGAGCGCATCGGAGCCTCGGCGGATGCCGCTATCGAGCAGCACCGGCACCCGCCCACCCACCCGATCGACGATGCGGGGAAGCGCGTCCAGGCTCGCGACCGCGCCGTCCACCTGGCGGCCCCCGTGATTGGATACCACGATCCCGTCGACCCCGGCGTCCACCGCGCGCGCGGCATCGTCCGCGCGCAAGATCCCCTTCACGACAATGGGCAGGCCGGTGTGGCGGCGGAGGAATGAAAGGTCACCCCAGGTCAACGCAGCATTGCCGAAGATCTCGACGAACCGCTGGATGGCCGCCTTGGGATCCTGGGCGGGAGGGCAGGCCAGCTTGGCACAGAAGGCGGGGTCGGTCAGGTAGTTGGCGATCCCGTGGCCATGGAGAAACGGAGTGTAGCTATTGGCGAGATCGCGCTCCCGCCAGCTCAGGATGGGGCAGTCGACCGTCACCACGATGGCGCTGTAGCCGGCCCGCTCGGCCCGGCAGATGAAGCTGGCGGCCACGTCGGAATCGGCGCTCCAGTAAAGCTGGAACCAACGCGGAGCGTCGGCCATTGCCGCGGCCACGTCTTCCAGAGCCACCGATGATGCGCTGCTCAGGATGACCGGCACGCCCAACGCTGCGGCCGCGCGGGCCGAAGCCAGTTCGCCATCCGGGTGCAGGATGCCCTGAACGCCGACCGGCGCGAGGAGAATGGGGGCGGGAAGGGTGACGCCGAGCAGAGTGGTCTTCCACTCGCGGCGGGAAAGATCGCAGAGGACCCGGGGCTCGATCCGCCACCGGCGGAAGGCCGCCAGGTTGGCGCGCATCGTGTCTTCGGCGCCGGCGCCCCCGGCCAGATAGCCGAACGCCTCGGGACTGAGCAACTCCCGCGCGCGCTGCTCCAGCGCCTCGGGAGCCACCGGCACCTGGGATCCGCGGGTATAGATCTCGAGCTGGCGCGCGACGCCGAACGAGGCGGAGCCGGGGCGGGACATGGGCCTAAGCTAGCGGCCGATCTCCCGGGTGGACAGCGGCCTGGTCAGCCGCGCGAGCGACGGCGCCCCGAACGCGCGCGGCGCCGGGCCGCGGCTGCCTTGAGCTGCCGCGCCTGGCTGGGCTTCACGTAATACCGCTTACGACGGAGGTCCTGCAGCAAGCCCGACTTCTGCACTTTGCGCTTGAATGTCTTGAGCGCCCAGTCGAGCCGATCGTCCTCGTTGAGTTTTACCTCGATCATGGTCCCCACCGTGGCGGTGTCTCGGGAAGAGAAAACGGCCGGTTCGACCCCAGTCGGACCGGCCGTCGCGGACGAGCTCTCGGATGCGGCCAGCGCCGGCTTGCTTCAGACCGCTGATCCCACTGCCGCAAGGTACACCGGCCGGCCGACGGCGGCCAGAGCCGGGGCTACTTGAGCGCCAGGTCCCGGCCGAACTGCTCGAGCAGCTCGTCGTCGTACCGGTCGGCCAGCCCGGCCACCTGGGCAATGAGCTCCCGCAGCTCGTGCTCGTCCAGGTCCGCCGCAAAACGACCGGCGCCCAGCCAGATCTTGCCCCGGTTGTCGAGCGAGAACGAGGCAAACGAGCCGAGCTCGTGATTGAGCTCGAGCAGGCGGCGGAACAGCGGCTCCGCACCCTCCGCCGGAATCCGCAGGATGGGGAAGGTGACATGAACGATGCTGTCCGGTTCGCCTTCGCCGTCGGGCACGATGAGCGCGATGTAGCCCAGCGCGGTGCCGCGGAAGATGGCCCAGGCATCGGGGCCCAGGGCCGATACCCGGGAATCGCCACCCAGCGCGTCGATGGCGGCGGGAATCGCGGTGCGGAGGGCGGCTACGTCCATGAGATCAGACGTCCAGGTTGCTGACGTACTTGGCGTTGCGCTCGATGAACAGCCGGCGAGGCTCCACCTCGTCGCCCATCAGCTCGTCGAACAACTGCGACGCAACTTGCGCGTCCTCCATAGTGACCCGGAGAATCGTTCGCGTGGCCGGGTCCATGGTGGTCTTCCAGAGCTGGTCCGGGTTCATCTCGCCGAGGCCCTTGTAACGCTGAACGTTGACCCCCTTGCCATCGCCGTTCAGTCGCTTGCTGTACTCGTCCCGCTCGGGCTCGCTGTAAGCGTAGAACTCTTCCTTCCCCTTGGCGACTCGGTAGAGCGGCGGCTGGGCGATGTAGACGTATCCCGCCTCGATGAGGCTCTGCATCTGCCGGAAAAAGAACGTGAGCAGGAGCGTCCGAATGTGCGCGCCGTCAACGTCCGCGTCGGTCATCAGGATGATCTTGTGATACCGCGCATCGTCCAGCTTGAAGTCATCCTTGACCCCGGTCCCGATGGCGGTGATCATCGCCCGGATCTCTTCGTTGCTCAGGATCTTGTCGATCCGGGCCTTCTCGACGTTCAGGATTTTGCCCCGGAGCGGCAGGATTGCCTGGAACTGGCGATTTCTACCCTGCTTGGCGCTCCCGCCGGCCGAGTCGCCCTCGACCAGGTACAGCTCGGTCATAGCCGGGTCACTGATTGAGCAATCGGCCAGCTTGCCCGGAAGCACCGCGTTCTCCAGGCCCGACTTCTTGCGGACCAGATCGCGGGCTTTGCGGGCCGCCTCCCGGGCGCGGGCCGCGCTCACGGCCTTCTCGATGATGGCCCGGGCGACCGGCGGGTGCTCCTCCAGCCAGTTCCCGAGGTGCTCGTTCACCACCTGCTTGACGATGCCCTCGATTTCGGAGTTGCCCAGCTTGGTCTTGGTCTGGCCCTCGAACTGCGGCTCCTTCACTTTCACGTGGAGCACGCAGGTGAGGCCCTCGCGGATATCCTCCCCCGAGAGCGTGAAGTCTTCCTTCTTAAGAAAGTCGCGCTTCCGCGCGATCTCGTTGACCGTGCGGGTGAGCGCCGACTTGAAGCCGGTGAGATGGGTGCCGCCTTCGTGGGTGTTGATGTTGTTCACGAAGGTAAACGTGTTCTCGTTGTAGCCGTCTTCGTACTGCAGCGCCACATCGATGTCCACCTCGTCCTTGACCGCATTGAAGGCGACCGGCTTGGGATGGATCGGCTTCTTGTTGCGGTTCAGCCACTCGACGAACTGGATCAGTCCGCCCTTGGCGTAAAACGTCTCGCTCTTGGCCTCGCTCTCGCGCTCGTCCTTGAGGGTGATGGTGATGCCTTTGTTGAGGAACGCCAGCTGACGCAGGCGGTCGGCCAGCGTGGTGTAGTGGAACTCGAGCACCTCGAAGATCTCGGGATCGGGCTTGAACCGGACGATGGTTCCGGTGCCCCGCGCCTTGCCGAGGACGTTGAGCTTCTTGACCGTCTTGCCCCGCACGAACGCCATGTGATACCGGTTGCCGTCCCGGTCCACCAGCACTTCGAGCCGCTCGGACAGCGCATTCACCACCGAGACGCCCACGCCGTGCAGCCCGCCCGACACCTTGTAGGTGTTCTTGTCGAACTTGCCCCCGGCGTGGAGCACCGTGAGCGCCACCTCGACGGCGGGCATCTTTTCCGTGGGATGGACGTCGACCGGAATCCCGCGACCGTTGTCGGCGACCGTGATGGAGTTGTCCGGGTGGATCGTGACATTGATCGTGTCGCAGAAACCGGCAAGCGCCTCGTCGATCGAGTTGTCCACCACCTCATAGACCAGGTGATGCAATCCGGTCTCGCCGGTCGATCCGATGTACATGCCCGGCCGGCGCCTGACCGCCTCCAGGCCTTTGAGGACGCTGATGGAGGCGGCGTCGTAGGCCTTGGCGGAATCGCTCGCAGGGATCTCTTGTTCGTGCTTTGCCATTTCCCTCGCTGCTCGTTAAGGCTCGGGCCGATCCAGCGGACCGGGCACCCAGCGGATCTCTTTGACGCGTCCGGCGCGTCCCTGATTGATTCGCGCCAGAATCCGCGGCGTCATCAGGCCCAGCTCGGTGGCCCATGGGGCGCTCGCGACGTGCACCCGCATGACGCCGTCCGGCGTAACGTACTGCGGGGCGGTGACCGCCGCGATCTGGGGCCCCACCAACTCGGCCCACTGCTCGAGAATCGCGGCCTGCTGCAGCCGCTTCTTGAGGCCGGCGGTCCGGAGGTAGGCGTCCAGCGCCTCACCGAGTGGGACGGGCTTGTCCAATTTCGCTATCCGCTATCCCCTATCTGCTACCCACAAAGCGCAGTCCGCGGATAGGTGCGGACGGCGGTTAGCGGGCAGCGGATAGCATTCCGTCTTCGAGCCACCATCGCTCCAACCCCAGCCCCTCTGGCAGCTCATCGGGGCGCGGCGCGGTGATGAATACTTGCCGGCGAGGCCCCTCCGCGAGCCGCCGTGCGAATCGCTGCTGGCGGGTCTCGTCGAGCTCCGCAAAGACGTCGTCCAGCAGCAGGGCCGGCTGGGTGCCCCGCGCCGCTGCCAGGGTGTCCAGCTCGAGCAGCTTGAGCGTGACGGCCGCAGTGCGCTGCTGCCCGGTGGAGCCCACGCTCCGAAGCGGCCGGCCGCCCAGCTCCAGCACCAGGTCGTCTCGATGCGGCCCCACGGTGGAAGCGCGGCGCGCCTGGTCGCGGGCGGCCGCCGCCTCGAGCGCGCCGGCCCACGCCGCCGGATCTGCCAGCTCGACCCGGCCGTGGTAGCGGAGACAGACCGGCTCGGCCTCACCCAGTGCTTCGAGCTCGCCGGCAAAGCGAGGCGCCGCCCATTCCACCCACCGGAGGCGCTGCGCCGCGACCAGCGCGCCGGTGTCGGCCAGCACCCGATCGAATGCCCGGGCGAGCTCGGGACGATCGGTCCGCAGCGCCCCGTTGCGCTGGCCCAGCGCCGCGCGATACCGGGCCAGCGCGGCGTAGTAGCGCCGATCAGCCAGGGCAAGCAGCCGGTCGAGAAACCCCCGCCGTTCCGCCGCAGGCCCGGCTGCGAGCCCTACGTCCACCGGCAGGAACGCCACTGCGAGCCAGTGCCCGATCGCGTCGGCCAGCCGAGGGATCTCTTCTCCCCCGACGAGAATGCGCTTCTTCCGTCCGAGCGCCGCGTAGGTCGCTATGACCGTGGTGCGATCCGCGGGCTCGTGAACCCGGGCCTCGACCTGGAAACCCGGCCCGCCGAACCGGGCGACCTCGGGATCCGGCGCGCCCCGGAGCGACCGGAACAGGACCGGGTAGTACAGCGCTTCGAGCAGATTTGTCTTACCCTGCCCATTCGCGCCCAGGATTGCCGCGCCGTCCGCCGGGAGCTGCCACTCGAGGTCCGCGAGATTCCGAAATCCTCGGGCCACCAGGCGTTCGAGCCTCACGTAAGTTCCTGTCTTATAGCCCCGAAAAGTAGCCGATACCGCAGGGGAATTGGAGGGTCGGAACCGCCCGGTCAGGCCGCGCCGGCGTCGCCCCAACGCGACCCTGCGCGTTAGCTTGGAGCCATGCTTGCCCGCACCCTCTCACTCGCGCTCACCGTCCTGTGGCTCGGCGGACCCGCAGCGCAATCCTCCGGAGATCCAGCCGCCCAGCTGGCCGCCGTGGCGGACGGCTACATGGCCGCCCGGCTGGCCGCGTTCCCTGAGCTCGCTACCCAGTTTGGGATCCCGGGAGCCCGCCACGATCGGCTGCGCGACGTTTCGGCGGCGGGGGAGCGGGCCTGGAACAAACAGGAGGATCGTTGGCTCGCCCAGCTGCGCCGGATCGACTCCCTGCCGCTGCGCGGCCGGCCCGAGTGGGTTACCTACGGTCTGCTCCGTGAGGAGCTCGAGGCCAGTCGGGGCCTTCGGGTCTGCCGCACTCGGCTGTGGACCGTGCACCCGTTGATCGGTTGGCAGGCGACCTATGCCGCCCTGGCTCAGCAGCAACCGGTGGGCACGCCGGAGCTCCGGGCCCAGGCACTGGCGCGCTGGCACCGGTTGCCTCGCCTGGTGAACGATGAGATCGCGAACTTGCGAGAAGGGCTTCGGCTGGGCTACAGCGAGCCTGCCGTGAACGTGCGCCGGGTCATAACCGGCTTGGACAAGCTGCTGGACACGCCGGCGACCGAATCGCCGTTCTACAATCCGGCGGTCCGGGACTCGACCCCCGAGTTCCGCGCGGCGCTCGCCAAGCTGATCTCGGACGAGCTGGTGCCGGCGCTGCGCCGCTACCGGGCGTTCATCGCGGACCAGTACCTTCCCGCCGCGCGGAAGACCATGGCAATCACCGCCAATCCGGACGGCGCGAGCTGCTACCGGGCCGCCATCCGCCGGTTCACTACACTCGACCTTACCGGTGACGAGATTCATCAGACCGGCTTGCGGGAAGTCGCCGCGGCTGAATCGAGCGCGTCTGTCCTGGCCCAGCGGGCTTTCGGGAGCTCGGACTTCCGGGCCGTGAAGCGCCGGCTCCAGGCCGACTCCGCCCGGACGTTCAAATCCCGGGACCAGGTCATTCCCTTGATCGACAGCGTGCTCGCCCGGGCCTGGGCCGCGGCGCCGAAATGGTTCGGGATCGTGCCCCGAAGCAAGCTCGCCGTCGAGCCGTTTCCCGCATTCCAGGAGCCCTCGGTGCCCATGGGCCAGTATCTCCGCGCGGCACTCGACGGCAGCCGGCCGGGGATCTATCGGGTGAACCTGTATCTGGCGACCAAGCCCGGGGCCCGGCTCGAGATCGACCGGCTCACGTTCCACGAGGGTGTGCCGGGCCATCACTTCCAGCTCGCAATCGCCCAGGAGCGGGAGAGCGTCCACCCGGTGACCCGCTATCTCTCCAATTCGGCGTTCACCGAAGGGTGGGGCATCTATTCCGAGCGACTGGCCGACGAGATGGGCCTCTATACCTCGGACGCGGAGCGGCTGAACGATCTGGAAGGGATGATCTACGGCAACGCCACGCTGGTGATGGAAACCGGCATGCACGCGAAGGGATGGAGCCGGGACCAGGCGATCGCGTACGAGCTCGCGCACACCACCCGATCCGCTGAGCAGGCCGCGCTTGACGTCGACCGCCGCATCGGCTGGCCGGGGCAGGGACTGTCCTACATGCTCGGCTATCTCGAGATCCGGCGGCTGCGCGCCCTGGCGGAGCGCGAGCAGGGCGACCACTTCGACATCCGGGCGTTCCACGACCGCGTGCTCGAAGACGGAAGCGTCACGCTCGCCATGCTGCGGGAGAAGCTGGAGCGGTGGGCTCGTACCGGCCCACCCACCTGAGCCGTCGGCTCAGCGCCCCCGGAAATTGGGCTTTCGCTTGGCCAGGAACGCTGCCGTGCCTTCCTGCATGTCGGCAGTGGACGACAGCAGGCCGAAATGGTTGGCCTCGAGCAGCAACGCCTCATCCACCGTCAGGTCGAGTCCGGTGTCGACTGCTTCCAGCACCAGGCGGACCGCCAGGGGCGCCTGCTCCAGGATGGTCCGCAGCAGTTGCTCGCTCTCGGCCAGCAGGCGATCCGCCGGCACCACCCGATTGACCAACCCGATTCGATGGGCTTCCTGCGCGTCGATGGTGGCGCCGCTGAGCAGCAGCTCCAGCGCGCGCCCCTTGCCCACCAGCCGCGGCAGCCGGACCGTCCCGCCATAGCCCGGGCCGAGACCCAACTTCACTTCCGGCTGGCCGAACTTGGCGCTGTCGCTCGCCACCCGCAGGTGGCACGCCATGGCAAGCTCGCAGCCCCCACCCAGGGCAAAGCCGTTCACGGCGGCGATGACCGGCTTTCCACAGCGCTCGAGCCGCCGCATCATCTGCTGCCCGGCAAGCGCGCGGGCCTTCCCCTCCATCGGCCCCTGGCCAGCCAGCTCCCCGATGTCCGCCCCCGCCACGAACGCCTTGGAGCCGGCGCCCGTGAGAATGACACCCCGGACAGCCGCGTCTCCCTCGATGTGGCCCACCGCATCAGCCAGCTCCGCGATGACCGTGGAGTTCAGGGCGTTGAGCTTCTCGGGCCGGTTGATGGTGACCCGGGCGATGCCTTCCTGCACATCGTAGAGCAACGAAGTAAAAGACATGGGGGCTATCCGCTGTCCGCTGTCCGCTATCCGCTATGGCTAATGGCCGATCGCTAACGGCTTCCCACTGGCAAATGCTCGTGCAGGTATCGCTCGAGCAGGCCGAACAGGTGCCGCATCGTGCCCGGACCCTCGCAGATGCAGTGGGTCCGGTTGGGATATGCCATCATGGTGAAGGGCTTGTTGGCGGCGACCAGCGCATTCACCAGCCGCTCGGTGCCCTGGTAGTGCACGTTGTCGTCGCCGCTGCCATGGACCACGAGCAGGTCGCCCCGCAGCTGGCTCGCGAACGTGATGGGTGAGCCCAGGCGATACGCTTCCGCGTTGTCCCCGGGCAGACCCATGTAGCGCTCCTGATAGATGGTGTCGTACAGCCGCAGGTCGGGCACCGGGGCCACCGCCATGGCCATCCGGTAGAGGTCGGGATGGCGGAAGATCGCGTTGAGACTCATGGATCCGCCGCCGCTCCAGCCCCAAATCCCGATCCGGCCGGCGTCAACATACGGACGGCGGGCCAGCGCGCGCGCGGCGGCGGCCTGATCGGCAGACGAGAGCACCCCGATCTGGCGGTAGATCGACTTGCGCCACGCTCGCCCCCGCGGCGCCGGCGTGCCCCGGTTGTCCACGCTGGCGACGATGTAGCCCTGCTGTGCCAGCATCAAATGCCAGAGGGTGGTGAATCCCTGCCATTCGTCCAGCACCGTCTGGCTCGCAGGCTCGCCATAGACGTGGAACAACACCGGATAGCGCTTGGTCGAATCGAAGTCGGCGGGGCGCACCAGCCACCCGTCGAGTCTGGTGCCGCCGCCCACGTCCGTTCGGAAGAACTCCACCGGAGGGAGCCGCAGGGTCGCGAGCCGGCTCACGAGCTCCGCGTTGTCGACCAGAGTGCGCACCCGCTCGTGTCGCGGGAGTCGCACCAGCTCGACCCGGGGCGGCCGTTCGAAGCGTGACCAGGTATGCAGGGCCCACCGGGCGCCGGGCCCGATGTCGTAGTCGTGGCTGCCCGCTTGATCCTGGGGCGTCAGGCGCTCGGGTCGGCCTTTGCCATCCAGCCGTGCGCGGTAGAGATAACGCTGGGCGGCATTGTCGGGCGACGCCGAGAAATAGGCCCAGCCGCCCACGCTATCCACCGCGTGCACGTAGGGCTCGCCGAACGCGGCATCCGGGCTGATGAGATCGAAGGCACCGGAGGTCAGCAACCGGACCGACTTGCCATCGCGCGAAATCCGATACAGGTGGCGCCAGCCGTCGCGGTCGCTCAGCCAGAGGAACGCCTTGCCCCGATCGAGCCAGCGGAGGTCGTCCACCACATCGAGCCAGGCACTGTCCCGCTCGGTGAGCACCGTGCGAAGCCGGCCGGTTTCGACATCGGCGAGCATGACGTCGTTCGTGTTCTGAAGCCGGTTGAGCCGCTGGATGACGACTTCTTTGGGGCTCGCCGCCCACTCCATGCGCGCGAGATACTGGTTGCGGGGATTGCCCGGAATGTCGAGCCAGCGGGTCGCGCCGCCGGTCGCGGCAACCACGCCGATTCGGCCGGCGGAGTTGCTGGTCCCGGCCTTGGGATATTGCACCGGCACGACGAAGGAGTAGAGCGAGTCGGTGTCGTTGATGAGGTCGAAGTTGCGGACGCTGTCCATGTTGAGCTGCCAGTAGGCAATCCGCCGGCCGTCAGGACTCCACCGGAAGCCGTTTCGAAGATTCAGCTCCTCTTCGTACACCCAGTCGAACGTCCCGTTGACCACTGTCGGCGACCCGTCGGTGGTGAGCTGGGTGATTCGCCCGTCGGCCACGCCCTCGACATAGAGATTCCGCTCCCGCACGTACGCGACCGAGCGGCCGTCGGGAGAGAACGTGGCGAACATGAGGGTGGACGGTTTGGCGTCGGCTCCTCCCAGCCGGCGAAGCGTCCACCTCGTCGTGTCGGCCAGCCAGTAATCGCCCCGGGTGTTCTGCCGCCAGACCTTCTGGCTGTTGGTGTACAGCAGCACCTGCGCGCCGGCGGGTGACCACGCGAAGTCCTCGATCTCGATCGGCGCCGACGCGCCGGGCGGGACCAGGCGGCCGGCAGGGACCAGCACCGATCGCTTCCCCGACGCGGCATCGTAAAGCACGAGATCCTGTGCGTCCTTAACCGAGGCCGAGGGCTCGAGAATGGTGTACGAAGTGCCGCTCGCCCATCGGATCGGACCATAGGTGTTCGTCTGGAACTCGCCCTGGGCCAGGCGGTCGAGCGTGAGCCGCCCTGTATCCATCTGGCCCATGGCGTCAGCGGTGAGACCGAAGCAAGCGAAGAGCGCGAGCGCGGTGGAGCGGCCGGCAGGAGGCATGGGTGCTCTCATATTGGACCGGAGGAGACTAAGGAATACGCCGCAAAA
Organism: Gemmatimonadales bacterium; assembly: GCA_044866195.1. Classification (GTDB taxonomy): domain Bacteria; phylum Gemmatimonadota; class Gemmatimonadetes; order Gemmatimonadales; family GWC2-71-9; genus DASQPE01. The sequence continues at coordinate 15,255 of JBIOTT010000179.1, read as the reverse complement.
AACCAGGGGCGATGGGGACTCGGGCCTGCGACCAGGTTCGAGTGTCTCGATTCGCGACGACGACAGGCCGGATGGGTTTCGGATCCGCCTGACCGGCAACGCCTTCGGCGCTGTCAGGTTCTTGACGGACTGATGCCCCGTCCCGGGCGACGGCTGGTACGGCGGTTGCGCCCCGTCGCGCGAGCGGAACCTCAACGCCGGAGCCTCCCATGCTGTCCCCGCGCTTCCGATCGCTCCTGCTTGCAACTGCGTTCGCGCTCGCCTCCGGCTGCACGTCCAACGACGGTCCGACGGCGCCGAACGGCGACGCGCGGGCTCCATCAGCTCTGGTCGGCGGAACCGGCGGCGGCCTGCTGGGGACCGGGCTGGGTCAGGGGCTGCTCACCTGCACCCCGCTGCCCTATTCCGAGACCCAACAGACGGTGGGGCCGGCAGGCGGGACCATCCCGATCGGGCCTCACACGCTGACGATTCCGGCCGGCGCGCTCGACAGCTCGGTAGTGATCACCGCGGAGGTGCTGTCGGAATCGGTGAACTCCGTCCGGTTCCGGCCGGAAGGCCTCGCGTTCGCTTCGGGAAAGCCCGCCCGCCTCACCCTGAGTTACGCCAACTGCTCCCTGCTTGGGCAGCTGGCTCCGAAGCGCATCGTCTACACCACCGACCTGCTCCAGATCCTTCAGTGGTTGCTTTCGCTCGACGACCCGCTGCACCAGCGGGTCAGCGCGAACCTCGAGCATTTCTCCCGGTATGCCATTGCCTGGTAGTCCGCCAGCCCACCGCAGGCTCGCGCCCGAGCTGCTGCGGCTCGCCCGCGAGCGCGAGACCGCAGGGCAGCTGCCCGAGGCCGCCGATGGCTGCGCGGCCGCGGCGGCGGTGGCGGAGCGGGAGGGCGACGGCGGCACCCTCGCCCAGGCGCTCCGGCTCCAGGCTATCGTGGTACACATTCGGGGCGACTCCTCCCGCGCCCGCGCGCTGTGCGCCCGCAGCAGTTCAGTCGCTCGCGGTCTGGGGGACGACCGTCTGGTCTGCGAAGCCCTCAACACGATGGGCGGCCTCGAGCTGGAAGGAGGCGCTCTGGCTGCCGCCGCCGAGAGCTTCCGGCTTGCGCTCGGCTTTGCCGGAAACCAGTGGGATCTCTGGGCCCGCATCGAGCAGAACCTGGGGATCGTGGCGACGATCCAGGGCGAGGCGGTCATGGCTCGCTGGCACTACGCCCGGTCGTTGCGGGCCTACCGCCGGGTGAAGGACCGGCGCGGCTCTGCGATGGCGCTGCATAACCTCGGAATGCTCAGCGCCGACCAGCGGCGCTGGCCGGAGGCGGAGCGATGCTTTGCCAAGGCCCGCCGCCTGGCCCGCCTCACCCGTGATCATCATCTGGAGGCTCTCTGCTCCCTGAATGGGGCCGAGGTGGAGCTGGCGCAGGGTCGGCCGGAGGCGGCAGAGCAGAGCGCCGAGGCTGCCCGCTATCTGTTTGAGGAGCTGGGAACCAAGCTCGACCTGGCGGACGTGTGGAAGATGCTCGGCATGGCCAGCCGGGAAGCCCGAAAGCTGAATCTGGCCGAAGCCCGGCTCCATACCGCGGTCGAGCTGGCTGCGTCGATGGGCAACTCCCTGACCCATGCCGAGGCCCTGCTCGAGCTGGCGCGGACCCACGATGCGCTCGGGCGGACTCGGGAGGCTTTGGCCGGGGTGGAGAAGGCCTATTCGCTGTTCGCGGGACTGGGCGCGAAGAATGAGATGCAGGAGATCATAGGCTGGCTCGTCCGGCTCGAGCAAAGGTACCTCGACGCGGTCGGCGAATGTCCCTCGGAGGCGGCGCTCGGCCGGGCGGGGCATGGCGCCAGGGTCGCAGCTTGCGCGCTGGAACTGGCCCGCGCGATGGGGCTCGATCCGGTGCAGGCAAGCGCCATTCGCCTCGGGGCCTATCTGCATGACCGCGGCATGGCGCGGATTCAACGCAGCCTGCTGGAGAAGACCGGCGCGCTCAGCGGAGCGGAGCGCGAGCTGATTCGCCGGCATCCCCAGTGGGGCATTGAAATCGTGGCGACGCTGGGCTGTCCCTGGGAGGTGGGCGACATTATCCGCTCCCACCACGAGCGCTACGATGGCAGCGGCTATCCCGCAGGGCTGGCCGGCGAGGCCATCCCGCTGGCTGCACAGATTGTCGGCATCGCGGATGTATACGATGCCCTGACCTCCGATCGAACGTATCGGCGCGCGGTGGCTCCGGCGGAGGCGGTTGCCCGGATCGCCAGCAACCGGCAGGCTTGGCACCCGGCGGTGCTTGATGCCTTCCTGAGGCAGGCCGGCCGGTCGGGCGATCCGCAGATCGCGGTCGCGTAACCCCCATCGCTCCCGGGCGGTGTATATCTTCCGCCCATGCCACTCTTCTCCCCCATCGCCTGGGGCGCCGATCGAAGCGTCCGCATCCTCGATCAGACCAGTCTGCCGCTGGTCGAGCAGTATCGCGACCTGACCTCGGTCGCGGAGGTTGCCGAAGCGATCCGGGCGCTTCGGGTGCGGGGCGCACCGCTGATCGGCATTGCGGCCGCGATGGGCGTGGCGATGGAGGCGGTGAGATGGGCGGGCAGGCGGCCGGGCGGGCAAGCGGACGGGCGGACGGGCGGACAGGCGGACGGTGATGTTGAGGCCGATTTCCGGGCGGTTCGTGACGCCTGCGAGACTCTCGGAGCGACTCGCCCCACCGCGGTGAACCTGCGTTGGGCCTTGGACCGAATGCAGAGACGGGCCGAGCAGGCGGCCGCTGCCGGCGAGGACCTGCCTGCAGCGCTGGTGGCCGAGGCCGACGCGATTCATGGGGAAGACCGCGCCATGTGCGCCCGGATCGGCCAGCTGGGTGCCGAGCTACTTTCCGACGACGCAACCGTCTGTACGATCTGCAATGCCGGCATTCTCGCCACCGGGGGGATCGGGACGGCGCTGGCGCCGGTGTACGTCGCGCAAGAAGCGGGACGCCGGCCCCGGGTGATCGTGCCCGAGACCCGCCCTCTGTTGCAGGGAAGCCGCCTCACGGCCTGGGAGCTGTCCCGTTCGGGAGTGAGCTGCACCGTGATCGCGGACAGCATGCTCGCCAGTCGACTCCGGCGGGGTGACGTGCGTTGCGCGATCGTCGGCGCCGACCGGATCGCCGCCAACGGCGACGTCGCCAACAAGATCGGCACCTATGGTCTCGCGTTGGCCGCGCGGGCGCACGGGGTGCCGTTTTACGTAGCGGCACCGAGCTCGAGCATCGATCTTGGCACCGCGGATGGAAGCCGGATCCCGATCGAAGAGCGAGCGCGAGACGAGGTGGCGCGGATAGGCGACCGGACGCTCGCGCCTGAAGGGGTCGCGGTATGGAACCCGGCGTTCGATGTCACCCCGGCGGCACTCATCACCGGAATCATCACCGACCGCGGCGTCCTCGCGCCCAGCGAGCTTGCCCGCATCCGCTGCGAACCAATCCCCGATTCCATTAGCCATTAGCCTTTAGCCGTTAGCTCACAGCGGATAGCGGATAGCGCCCTTTGCCTTCCATCCTCGCCCTGGATCAAGGCACCACCGGCTCCACCGCGCTCGTGATTCACCAGGATGGCAGCGTGCTGGGGCGGGGCTATCGCGAGTTCGCCCAGCACTACCCCCAGCCCGGCTGGGTCGAGCATGACCCTGAGGAGATCTTCCGGGTCACCCTGGAGGCGGCCCGGGAAGCCCTCGCAGTCGCCCGGGAGCGCCCAGTCGGTATTGGAATCACCAATCAGCGCGAGACCGTGGTGCTGTGGGACCGCCGGACGCTAGCACCGGTCGCCCCCGCCATTGTCTGGCAAGACCGGCGCACCAGCGAACGCTGCCGCGAGCTCAGAGCGGCGGGGCTCGCACCGCTGCTTCGCGATCGCACCGGCCTGGTCCCCGACCCCTACTTCTCCGCCACGAAGCTCGAGTGGCTGCTGCACGACGCGGAGCTCCGCCGGCGGGCCGAGCAGGGCGGCCTCGCCGCTGGAACGATCGAGAGCTGGCTGGTGGCAAAGCTCACCGGCGGCCGAGCTCACGTGAGCGATCACACCAACGCCAGCCGCACCCTGCTGTACGCCCTCCGCGCCCGGGACTGGGATCCCGAGCTGCTGCGCCTCTTCGGACTGCCGGGAGGCATTCTCCCCCGTGTGGTCCCGTCCGCCGGTGTGGTGGCGGAAACGAATCCGGAGCACCTCGGCCACGCGTTCCCCATCGCCGGTTTGGCTGGCGATCAGCAGTCTGCCCTCTTCGGTCAGGGATGTGTGGTGCCCGGGAAGAGCAAGAACACTTACGGCACGGGCGCGTTCCTGCTGGTGCACGCGGGCGGGGAGCGGCCGATCCCGCCCGAAGGCGTGCTGGCCACCGCCGCCTGCGGGCCGCGGGGCGAGCCCGCCTACGCCCTCGAGGGCAGCATCTTCATTGCCGGGGCGGCAGTCCAGTGGCTGCGGGACGGGCTCGGTCTCATCGGCACCGCCGGCGAAACCGAGGCGCTGGCGCGCAGCGTGCCCGATACCGGCGGGGTTCACTTCGTCCCTGCGTTCGTCGGGCTCGGCACCCCCCACTGGGAGCCCGAGGCGCGAGGGACCATCACCGGCATCACCCGCGGCACCACGCGGGCTCACCTGGCGCGGGCGGCGCTCGAAGCGATGGCGTTCGCAACGGCGGAGCTGCTGGTCACCATGACCGGCGGGGCCGAGCTCTCGGTGCCTGCGCTCCGGGTGGACGGAGGCGCTGCCGCCAACGATTGGTTGATGCAGTTCCAGGCCGACGTGTTGGGCGTCCCGGTGGAGCGGCCCGACATGATCGAGACCACGGCCCTTGGGGCGGCTGGACTGGCGGGGCTCGCCCTCGGTGTCTGGCGTTCAACCGACGAGTTCCTGGCCGGCCGCCGGATCGCGCGATTCGAGCCCGGGCTCGATTCGGCGGAACGGGCCCGGCGCCTGGCCGATTGGGAGCGGGCGGTGGGGGCGGCATTGGCGTGGGCGCGGAAGGCGCCCCGGGAGGGCTGAGCCCGGCGTTGCTGATCCAGGCAGGTCGGTATATTCAACTCGTGTTCGCCCCACCCCAGGAGTCCGCATGAAGCCCGGCCACAAGTTCCTGCTGGGAGCCGCGCTCATTATCGGGAGTGTCGCGTTCCTCATCACCGAAGGGGTTCGCGAGACCGGTGTCTACTTCCTCACGCCCAGCGAGCTGGCGCAGAAGACGGCCCGAGATCCGACCTTCGTCGAAAACGTAGGGTTCAAGGTGGGGGCCAAGGTGGTGCCCGGATCAGTGCGCCGTGATCCAGCGGGCCGCTCGATCGACTTCCAGGTCTCCGACGGGACCAAGACCTACCCGGTCACCTACAAGGGCCTCGTGCCCGATACCTTCACCGACGCGAACGACATCGAGGTGGTGGTGGAAGGCCGGCTCGGCCGGGACGGAGTCATCCGCGCAACCGACGTGCTCGCGAAGTGCGGCTCCCGCTACGAGGCCAAGTTCGGATCGAAGAAGGCCTGACCAAGCATGACCCTCCTGGGCGAATTTTCCCTCTGGGCCGCTGCGTTGGTAGGCCTTTGGTGCGCCGTGATCGGCTTGTCGGGCCGGTGGCGGGCTCGGCCCGAGCTCGCAGCCACCGTCACCCGGTCCACCTACGCGCTCTTCTTCTGCCTGGTGGCTGCCTCGCTCGCGCTCTGGCAGGGGCTGGTCTCGCATGACTTCAACATCGAGTACGTCGCCTCCTATACCTCCCGCAACCTCCCGCCGTACTACGTAGTATCGGCCTTCTGGGCGGGCCAGAAAGGATCGCTCCTGTTCTGGGCGGTCGTGCTATCTCTGTTCGGGAGCCTGGCTCAGGCGCTGGCGCCCCGGCGCCATTCGGATCTGCTGCCCTATGTCGCCGCGATCACCTCCGCAGTCGTGGTGTTCTTCGTCAGCGTGATGCTTTTCTCGGCCAACCCGTTCGAGCGGCTTGCCTTCACCCCGCCGGACGGTCGCGGCCTGAACCCCCAGCTCCAGAACGTGGGGATGGTCATCCATCCTCCGATGCTGTACCTGGGCTACATCAGCATCACGGTGCCGTTCGCTTTCGCCGCAGCGGCACTCCTGTCCCGGAAGCTCGATACCGGTTGGATCCATGCGATCCGGAAGTGGACCCTGGTCTCGTGGCTCTTTCTGTCGATCGGCATCACGCTGGGAATGTGGTGGGCCTACGTCGAGCTGGGATGGGGCGGCTACTGGGCCTGGGATCCGGTAGAGAACGCCAGTCTGCTGCCCTGGCTCACCATGACGGCATTCCTGCACTCGGTGATGATCCAGGAAAAGCGGGGAATGCTCAAGCGCTGGAACCTGGGCCTCATCGTGGGGACGTTCCTGCTGAGCATCTTCGGGACCTTCATCACCCGGTCGGGCGTGATCTCGAGCGTACACAGCTTCACCCAGTCGAACGTCGGGTATTTCTTTCTCGCGTTCCTGGTGATCGCCGGGACGTTCGGCTTTACGCTGCTCTACACCCGCTGGCCGCTGCTCGAAGCCGATTCGCAGCTCGACTCCGTGGTCAGCCGGGAAGCTGCATTCCTCTTCAATAACCTGCTGCTGGTGGGCATCGCGTTCTCGGTGCTGTGGGGGACGCTGTTTCCGATCCTCTCCGAGCTGGTGCGCGGCAGCAAGATCACGGTCGGTCCTCCCTTCTTCAACCGGGTGAATGTGCCTCTCGGTCTCCTGCTGCTGGGCCTCACCGGCGTGGGACCGCTGATTGCCTGGCGAAAAGCCTCGCCCGGCAACCTGAAGCGCCAGTTCTGGTGGCCAGGGCTCGCCGGCGTGGCGACGCTCGGTGTGCTGCTCGCGACCGGAATGCGCGACCCTTACCCGCTGATAGCGCTCGCTCTGGCCGGATTCGTCGCCGGCACGGTGGTGCAGGAGTTCCAGCGGGGCGCCCGGGCGCGGATGCGGATGCACCGGGAGTCCCTGCCGGTTGCGCTGGGTCGGCTGATCGGCCGCAACCGCCGCCGCTACGGCGGCTATCTGGTGCACCTGGGCATCCTCACGTACTTCGTCGCGTTCGCCGGCATGGCATTCAAGCGGGAGCAGGAGGCGACCCTCAAGCCGGGTGAGTCGATCGAGATGCGAAGCCCGTTCGGGCACACCTACCGGTTCACCCACCTCGGCGTCTCACAGTTCGAGGCGCTCAACCGGATTGTCACTGCCGGAACGGTCGAGGTTACCAGAGACGGCAAGCCGGCGGGCCTGGTGACGTCGGAGAAGCGGCAGCATGTGGACAGCTTCAGACGGCCGACGTTCGAGCCGTCCACCGAAGTCGGCATCAGGAGCGGCTTGCAGGAAGATCTGTACGTCGTGCTGGCCGGCGTAGTGAACGGCACCGAGGAGGCGGTGTATCGGTTCAACCTCAATCCGCTGGTATGGTGGGTCTGGTTCGGCGGAGGGGTGCTCGTGCTCGGTGGGCTGGTGACCATGTGGCCGGGTGGCGGCCCCGTGATCCGTACCCGGCGCTCGGTGCAGGCCGGCTATGAAGTGACGCTGGGTGGATCGGTGGACGGCCGGCCGGGCGGACAGGCGGAGCCGCAGCAGACCGGGCTCGATCCGGTGGCGGGGGCCCGCACTTGACAAGCGCGTGGCAGAGCCGGCGCCGGTTCCTGGCCATCGCGACCGGGACTCTGGCTGGGTCGGCGGGCATTGCGCGCTGGGCCGCTGCCCAAGGCGAAGAGCCGCTCGCCGGCCGGGGGGCGAACGGCAGTCTGCGCGACCCAACCGTCGCGGGCCGCTCCCGAAGCCCCACCAGTACCGGGGACAACGATGAGGCGATCAAGCGCATCGAGCAGCGGCTCCATTGCACCTGCGGCTGCAACCTCGACGTCTTCACCTGCCGGACCACCGACTTCTCCTGCACCTACTCTCCCGACCTCCATCGCGAGGTGGTGGCGCTTTACGACCAAGGCAAGACCGCGCAGCAGATCCTGGACGCGTTCGTCGTCAAGTATGGCGAGAAGGTGCTCATGGCACCCGAAGCACGGGACTTCAACCTGCTGGGCTATCTGCTGCCCGGCGCGGCGATCACGATCGGAGCGGTGGTGCTGGCCCTGGTGATCGGCCGGCGGGAGCGGCGGAAGTCGCTTGCGCTGGTCGTGGCGCCCGGGGGCCCTGAGGCACCCAGCCCCGCGGCTGGGGCTAGGGCGACCCCGGAAGAGCTCGACCGGCTGCGCCGGGCGCTTGCCGAGGTCGACGACTAGATGGGGTTGGAGGTGGTGTTGACGGCGGTGGTCGGGCTGCTCGCACTGTGGATCGTGCTCGAGCCCGTGCTGCGTCCTCACCGGGTGCGCCCCCCGGCCGAGGAGCCGCTCGACCCGGAGGAGACGCCCAAGGGAGTGGCCCTGACGGCCCTCAAGGAGATCGAGTTCGATCGGGCGACGGGCAAGCTGTCGGACGCCGACTACGAGCAGCTCAAGGCGCGGTATACCGCCGCGGCGGTGGAGGCATTGCGAGCGGAGACGGCGCCTGGCGCCGCTGCCGACGTCGAGGCGATGATCGCTGGCCGAGTCCGCAGCCTTCGCTCCGCTGATTCCTCGGCGCCGCCGGGCGCGCCTGTGTGCCCCGCCTGCGGCCCCCGTCCCGAGCCGGACGCCGTGTTCTGCTCCTCCTGCGGGTTCCGGCTCCAGGCTCCGGCCGCATGTCCCCGCTGTACGGCCCCACTGCCGCCCGACAGCCGCTTCTGCGAGGCCTGCGGCGTGCGCGTGGCGGCGTAGGACCCGCTCTACAATCCGAGCCTGAAGCCCAATGCGATGCCTGCATTCGGCATCCACTTGGTCCGGAAGTCGGCTGGCACTTCGCTGTCCTTGAAGAGCGAGCCGCTCAAACCGGCGTGGGCGCGAATGGCGCCGGCGAACCCGCCGCCGAACGGAATCAGCAGCTCCAATCCGGCGCGACCGCCAATTCGAATCCTGCCGTCTTCGTCTTGGGGCGTCCAGAAGTCGAATACCGGCCCCGCGAACAACCTGACCTCGTTCACTGAGCCGAGCGTGCCGAGGCGATAGGCAGCTTCAGGCATCAGCTGGACCCACGTCAGGCCCCCTTTGGCGACGATGGCGAGCTCATCGTTCTCCGACCCGAGGCCGCTCTGGGCGTAGAGTGCGCCAAGCGCGAGGCTGCCCCGGCCGAACCGGCGATCGAGCCGGACGCTGAACGCGGTTGGCCGATACGGCTTGAATCCCGGCGCCTCGTTGGGCGCTATGGGTTCCGAGCCTCCCCAGAAACGGGTCAATCCGACGTCGAAGCCGAGGCCCCAGGTCCGGGTCTGGCCGGCTAGGCCGGCCACCGGGAGACCAACGAAGAGAAGGAACGGCACAACCCGACGCACGCAGGGCCGCATGCAACCCTCCTGACAATGCGGGGAGGTCCGGGTGGGCCTCCCCGGCGGTGGCGATCAGCGCATCACCAGCTTGAGTGCGCCGTTCGTAATGGTGTTTTCGCCCTTGACGATCCAGTTGTAGCCGGACTTGTACTCGCCCGCGACCGCATCCTGCACTGCCGTTCCCACGAATTCGTCTTGGGTCGTGATGAAGGACCACACGGCCTGGAGGATTTTCTGGAACGCATTCGCCCGGTTCCAGTAGCGGGTCAGGCCGGTGGTGGTGTCACGCCCTCCGGTCAGCGCCCGGTAGTACGTGTCGATGGTGCTGATCATCGTCTTGAATCGGTCGGCCTCCAGCTTGATCTGGCACGCGGTATCGTCATCCTCGATGACCACCAACCGGAAGCTCTGTCCCGGGTGCTGCTGCTTGTAGCTGTCGATCTGGGTCTGGCTCATGAGGAGCACGTTTCCGGTCCAGGTCGTGGCGTTTTGGTTGAAGTAGTACGGCACGGCCTGCTTCTCGCCCGCGCACTGGTAATCCTTGAGCGAGTCGGTGGTGCCCGCCTGGCCGAGGGCATGCACCTCAAATTCGGGGTTACCCTTCAACCAACCCTCAAACGTCCCCACGAACGACGCTGCCGTCATCCAAAGCCCCGGGCTCGTTGGGGCTCCGCCGCCGCCTGCACAGCCGCCAGCGACCACGCCGCCCGCTCCGCCCACCGGGACGCCGTAGGGGCACACCTCCGCACGCTGGCTGACGCTGCCGCCCGCCGGCCCGAAATCGGTCTCGACGGGCACCAGTGCCAGCACTGGCGTGGCCGGAGGGTGGTCGGGACTCAGCAGCTGGCGGTGGCCTTTGGGATCGAAGGCGACCGGAGCCTCGTGATCGTGCAGCGCCGTGGCCACCAGCACCTTTCCATCTCCGCTCCATTTCGCCCGATGCTCGGCCACCGGCAGGTAGAGCTCGAGGCCAGGCGCGGCCAGGGCTTCGGCCGTCACCGTGGTGACTCCCTCGTTGCTGAGCCGGGCGAGATCGGACGCGATGGGCCGCGCTCCCTCGGTGACGAGCCGCTGAAAGTGGAGCTTGTGCTCGCGAACCGGAGACCGGTCGAGACCCTGCTTGAGCCGGAGCCGAAATTCGGGATCGGCCAACGCGCGAGCCAGCCGGCGGGCAATCTGCTCGAGCTGTTGCTGATCGGCGCCCGGAGCGCTCCTGCGGGACACCGAGACGCCGGGATCGTCGGCCGCGGTTGGGGGTGCGCCTGCATGCTCTCCGCAGCCGGCGAGAGTCGCGAGAAGCCCCACCGCCGCGAGGCGGATCCTGCTGGGCATATGTCCTCCTTGGGGTGAGGCGCCGACGGCGAGCGCAGGACTGTGACGGCGCGCCCAAGGTAGGAGAGAGAGATCTCGAGGCGGGGACGCTATTTCCGCGCGGAGGCGCAGAAAAGCCGCAGACGGCACCCATCTGCGGCAGGATGATGCGCGCCCTGGTTCAGGACCGGTTCACACCTCCAGTCGCTGTACCCGGGTCAGGGCGAGTCGCAGCGAGAGCAGTGTGGCCGCAACGCAGAGGACCCCGGCCGCGCCCAGCGGCACCATCATCCACAGGTCCCATTCGGCGCCGACGCCGCTCTGCTCAGCCCGGATCTGGGCCGTGACGGTGGGAGCCTCCAGCATGATGACCAGGGCGAGCAAGGTGACGCTCGCCATCATATACACCAGGCCTCCGAAGCTGGTCGGGATCTGGGCTGCGTTTTCGGTGTCGAACCGGGGGTAGAACGCACCGAAGCTCAGAGCCAACGCGCTGGCCGCCAGGGTGAAGATCACCATCGTCACCAGGCTCACCAGCGCCATGAACGGCGAGGCCCGGAGAATGAGATTGGTGACGATAGTCAGCAGCACCGCGAGCACCAGCAGTGGAACGGTTCCGATCCAGTACTTGCTCCAGAGCATCGCCCGGAGGTCGAGCGGGCTCGAACGCAGCAGCCACATCTGGCGCCCCTCCAGCGAGACCGACGGGAAGAGGAACCGTGCCGCAATGGCGGCGAGGACGAAGCCGGCGAGCCCCAGGTTGAGGAAGACCACGAGCGTGATCACCGAGGCAGGGAAACGGTCGCCCGAGAAGAGCGGCAGCGCCTGGATGTTGAACAGATAGACCAGGATCAGCACCGCCAGCAGAATCAGCTGGCTCCACTGGGTGGGATCCCGGAAGAACAGCCTGGTGTCCTTGAGGATGAACTCCCGCCGCTCGGCCGGCAGCCAGCGAAGCAGGGCGCCGAGGGCGGCGGACCATCGGCCGCCAGCGGCGACCCGGGCACTCTCTTGAGCCTTGGAAAACGCCTTCCGGTAGAGCTCCCGGTAGAGCAGGGCGCCGACGCCCAGCCCGAGCGCTGTGCCGCCCCAAAGGAAGGCCACCGGCTGCGGGTCGGCTATCTGCAGCAGCCAGTTCATCAGCATCCGCATCGCCCACTCGCTCGGCAGCCACGGATTGGTCGGTGCCTGGAGCATCGATACGAAATCCGCCAGGGAGCGGAATCCCTCCGGCCGCACCAGCTGCTCCGGTTGCGCCACCCGCAGCACCAGCACCAGGCTCGCTACCGCCCCGATGGCGATCAGGCTCAGCAGCTCCTTGGCCCGGCGAGCCGGCACCAGGTTCACCAGCAGGAGCGTCAGCCCGGTGCCCACCACGGCAGGGAGCACGAGAAAGGGAATGAAGGCGCCCAGAACCACCACCGGCCAGAGCGGGCCGCCGTGGTAGACGATGCCGTAGGCCGCGAACAGCGGCACCGCGAGCAGTGCGACCATCCAGGAGGAATGGAGCGTAGTCTCGGTGAGCTTGGCGAGATAGAACCGGATCGAGTGCACCGGCGACGCTGCCAGCAGATCGAGATCCTTGGCCAGAAAGAAGCTCGAGAGTGCAGTGATCAGATTGGAGAGCAGCAGGATGGACGAGAAGGCGAGGAGCGCCAGTCCCAGCAGCTTGGTCGAGAGCAGGTCCCCGATCTCGGCCACCCCCCGGAAGTAGCGGAGCACCCGATACAGAATGCCGAACACCCCCGACCAGAACGCCAGGGCGAGCAACGCAAGCAGGGCGAACCGGGTCCCGGCGCCGTCCCGCTCCTGGCGCAAGCGGGCCCGGGCGCTCTGCCACTTTGGGCTCAGGACGATCCAGAGCCGGGGACCGCGGTACTGGCGCCAGGACATTGCGATCAGGCTTCGAGAATCGTGTCCAGCTGCCGCTCGTGAAACCCGCCGGTGAGACGGAGGAAGAGGTCCTCCAGGCTCGCATCGCCTGAAGCGGTCTGCTCCCGCAGCTCGTCCATCGTACCGCGGGCGAGAATCCGCCCACTCTGCATGATCGCGATCCGGTCGCACATGCTCTCGGCGACTTCGAGGGTATGGGTGCTCATCAGAATCGTGCCGCCCCGGTTCACGTATTGCCGGAAGAGGTCCTTGAGGAGCCGCGCTCCCTTGGGGTCGAGCCCGACCATCGGCTCGTCTACCACGATGACCTCGGGTCGGTGGACCAGGGCGCTGGCAATGATGAGCTTCTGCCGCATCCCGTGGCTGTACGACTCGGTGAGCTCGTGCTTCCAGGGGGTGAGCTCGAAGACATCCAGCAGCTCGTCGATTCGTCGCTCCAGCGAGGCATCCTCGGCGTTATACAACGCCGCGACGAACCGGAGGAACTCCGCGCCGGTGATCTTGTCGTACACGAATGGACGGTCGGGGATGTAACCGAGTCGCCGCTTCGCCACCAGCGGCTGTCGCGTCAGGTCGACACCTCCGATCTCGATCCGGCCCGCCGTGGGCACGATGATGCCGGCAATCATCCGGAACGTCGTAGTCTTGCCGGCTCCGTTGGGCCCGAGAAAGCCGAACAACTCACCTTTGGGAATGGTGAGCTGGATCCCGTCCACCGCGGTGAAAGAGCCGTAGCGCTTGCTGAGATTCGTCAGGGTGATCACCCGTGTCTCCGCTGCACGATGGCCTCGACCAACGCCCGGTCCTCCTCGCGCTCCACCACGATCCGGAGCTCGCGGGGATAGCCGTCGGGGCGATCGGGGAAGGTTTCGGCCAGGAGTCCTGCTGCGTCTTCCAGGCTGAGCTGTCCGGCGCCGCTGCCGACCAGGGGGGTCGCAATCGCCCCCAGCCCCCAGTCGGCCGCCCGCTGCCAGGCCGACAGAAGCGCGCGGCGAACGATGTCACGGTCGGTGCGGTGAGTCGAGTCGCGGATGACAACGTGGAGCACGAACGGTGCCGCTAGATCGCCGCCACCGGTGACGACAGCGGCTCCGGCGTCGAGCGGCGTGCTCACGCGGCGCAGCGTGGCGAAACGATCGCCCGCCTGCCGGTCGAGCCGGCTCGTCTCGGGGGAGACCGGATTGAGGACCTCGTCGGCTGGCCGGACGACCGCGTCCGCCGTGACGAACGCGAGATCGTCTACGACCACCTGAATCACTGCCGGGACAGCTCCCGTCCCCGACGGTAAGCGAGCAGGGCTTCGTCGGGCCGGTGCAGCCGATCGAGTACCCGGCCCATCAGGTGATACACTCGGGGCTGCTCGGGATCGAGGGCGAGGGACCGCTCCAGCGCGACGACCGCGCCTTCTGGTTGTCCCGTCTGATGCAGCGCCTCCGCCAGGTAGTTGAAGGCCACCGGGTTCTGCGGCTGGTGGGCGGCCGCATGGTCCAAGGTGTGGGCCGCCTCCACTGCCAGCCCCCGCCGCCACAGTGTGAGACCGAGATCGAGCAGGGCCTGGCGGTGCGACGGCTGGAGCCGGAGCGCGCGCCGCAGGTCGGCCTCGGCTTCGCTCAGCCGCCGCTGGCGACCCAGCAGCGACCCCCGGAGTACGAGCAACTCGACCGAGTTGGGGGCGGAGCGAATCCCGTCGTCCAGCAACGCCACCGCTTCTTCGGGGCGCCCCTCCTGCTCCGCCAGGCGCGCCGCGGCGGCGGGGCCGGTCTCGGAATCCGGCGCGGGATAGGCGACAGCGGGACCGTGGATCGGGCCGGCGGCGGCCGGGACTGGTACCGGCCGCACCGGAGTATTGGACGCCGGCGCCGGCCGGGCGGGCGTCCAGTCGAGAGACTGGCTGCGCGCGCGGCTCGGTACGACTTGCCGCCGTTGGCGGGTTCGTGCCATGGAGACTCCACAATGAGGGTCAGGACTCCCTTATGCTACGGCTCGTTTCGGGAATGCGGAAGACTGGTTCCGCCTGGGTCGCTATACCGCGGATTGAATGCCGGCGGGGGTCCCCGGTAGTTTTCGCTGGCTATGGCTCAGGAATGGCTGATCGTCCGCGGTGCTCGCGAGCACAACCTCCGGGACATCTCCGTCCGAATCCCCCGCAACCAGCTCACCGTCATCACCGGGCTCTCCGGCTCGGGTAAGTCGTCGCTTGCGTTCGACACGATCTATGCCGAAGGCCAGCGGCGCTATGTCGAATCCCTCTCGGCGTACGCCCGCCAATTTCTGGGGTTGATGGAAAAGCCGGACGTGGATGCCATCGAGGGACTCTCGCCCGCCATCTCCATCGAACAGAAGACCCAGGGGCAGAATCCCCGGTCGACCGTCGGGACGGTCACCGAGATCTACGATTATCTGCGGTTGCTCTGGGCTCGGGTCGGGGTCCCCCATTGTCCCAACGACAGGAGCCCCGTGGCGCGCCAGAGCGCCGCGCAGATTACCGACGCCGTGCTGCTCTGGCCGGAGGAAACCCGGATCGAGGTGCTGGCCCCTTTGGTCCGGGGGCGGAAGGGCGAGTTTCGCGAGCTGTTCGACGACGTACGGAAGCGCGGCTTCGTCCGGCTGCGGGTGGACGGCGCCACCTACGACGTCGCCGACGCGCCCGCGCTGAACCGCCGGCAGAACCATGACATCGCCGTGGTGGTGGACCGGCT
>JBIOTT010000178.1:0-5838 GCA_044866195.1 Gemmatimonadales bacterium | reverse complement strand
CTGCACCGCCCGGACGGCGCTGCGAAGCTCCGTGGCCGCCGTGTCCTTGAGGATGTAACCGTGGGCGCCAGCCCGCACGCTTTCCAGGACGTACTCGGCATTGTCGTACATGCTCAAGATCAGAATCCGTGTCTCCGGCAGCCGCTGCCGGAGGCGAGCAGCTACCTGAATCCCGGATAGCCCCGGCATCGAGATGTCGAGCACGGCGACGTCCGGGCGGTGCAGGAAGGCGAGGCGTTCTTCAGCCCGCCGGTCGCCTCCCGATTGAGCGCCGCGGTTCGGGGTGAGCTCGCGCGGGAGCAGCGGACCAGCGATCTCGGTTCCCTCACGGCGCGGGAACGCGAGGTGCTGCAGGGCATCGCCCGGGGCCATACCAACAAGGAGATCGCGGCGGCGCTCGGCATCAGCCACCGCACGGTCGAAACCCATCGGGAGAGCCTAATGCGGAAGCTCCGAATCAGGACGGTAGCTGGCCTGACCCGGTTTGCCCTCGAGACCGGATTGGCCAGTGAATAGTCACGCCGCGCTGGACCAGCAGGGGGCCCGGTCGGACGCCGCCGCGAACGGACCGGCGGGCCGGGTCAAGACGGGCATCGTCATGCTCAACCTGGGTGGACCAGCCACCCTGGATGCGGTCGAGCCGTTTCTGCTCGAGCTGTTCGCCGATCGCGAGATCATCCAGCTTCCGCTGCAGCGCTGGCTGGGCCCCTTTATCGCGCGGCGCCGGGCGCCCGCCGTGCGAAAGCAGTACGCTGCCATCGGCGGCGGCTCGCCCATTCTGCACTACACCGAAGCGCAGGGGCGCGGGCTGGTCGAGCGGTTGGACCGTTCGTCCCCGGAAACGGCGCCGCACGGTTTCTACGTGGCTTTTCGCTATGCGAGTCCGAAGAGCGAGGATGCGCTCCGGGCCATGCGAGCAGACGGCGTCGAGCGCGCGGTCGCGTTCACCCAATATCCCCAATTCTCCTGCGCCACGACCGGCTCGAGTCTGAACGAGCTCTGGCGGGCGGTGGACCGCCTCGGGCTTCGAGACGTCTTCACTTGGAGCATCCTCGACCGCTGGCCGGTGCATGAGGGCTTTATCGATGCGGTCGCCGAAACGGTGCGAGAAGGGCTCCTGGGTTTCCCCCCGGAGGACCGGGAGAAGGTCGTCCTGTTGTTCAGCGCCCATTCGCTGCCCATGAGCTTCGTCAACCGGGGCGATCCCTATCCACCGGAGATCGGGGCCAGCGTGCAACGGGTGATGGAACGACTCGGTTTCTCCCACGCCCACCTGCTGGCCTACCAGTCCAAGGTCGGCCCGGTAAGGTGGCTGAAGCCGAGCACCCCGTGGGTGCTCGAACGACTGGCGGCTGGCGGCCACAGGCACGTGCTGGTGATTCCGATTGCGTTCACCAGCGACCATATCGAGACCCTGTCGGAGCTCGATCGCGACTACGGGCACCTGGCCCAGCGCCTGGGGATCACCCACTACCATCGAGCGCCGGCCCTCAACGATCGCCCGCGGTTTCTCGACGCGCTGGCGGGTCTGGTGCGGGACCACCTCGCGTCCGGCGAAGCGCACAGCATCCAGTATCGGCTGCGCTGCCCGGGCTGCGTGAATCCGATGTGCCGGGGTATCGTGAACCCGGTAGGAGAAAGGCGTAAACGGTAAACGCTTTTCTTTACAGCGTTTCCCTCATCTTCTGGCTGGCCGGGTACAACAGCCTGCGCACCAGCCGCCCCGCCATCCGGCGAACGACCTCGCGCTCAGCTTCGGAGAGGGTCTCCAACTCGGCCAGCGCGCGCTCTGCCTCTTCCTCCGCCAGCCGCTCACCCAGCTGATGCAGCTCAGCCAGATGCGGTGCCGCGGCACGGATTCGGAGCCTGCGACCGAACCGGGAGATTGCATCCCGGATCAGGGCCTCCGCCTCTTCGAGGGCAGGGGCCGTGCCCGACACCGCCGGGCAGTGCTCCAGCCTGAGATCGTCGAGATCGAACAGACGAACCCCCGGCACATCGCGGGCGTCCGGATCCACGTTTCGCGGAATCGCCAGGTCCAGCACTACCGTGGGTCTGCCGCCCCGGTGCCGGATGGCTTCGGCCAAGGTAGAGGCGTGCAGTACCGGCAGCGGTGCTGCCGTGGCTGTTATCACGACGTCCGCCTCATTCAGCTCTGCCGGCAGGGCCTCCCAACTGCGGATCTCGGCTGCCCGGTTCGTCACCAGAGCCTCGGCGTGTTCCGCCGTCCGGTTGAGGACGACCAAGGAACGATAGGAGTATGCCTCGAGCGCCCGCAGCACACCCTCCGCCACCTCGCCCGCGCCCAGCAGCAGAATGCTGCGGCCCTCCAGCGACCCGCCCCAGCAGAGGGCGGCCTGGGCCAGCGCGGCGGAGCCGATCGACCCGGGATGCCGTCCCAAAGGGGTCTCCTGGCGGACTCGCCTGCCCGTCGCCAGGGCGGTGGTGACCGCGGCATCCAGCTGCCAGGTGGTGGTCCCGGCAGCTTGCGCCTGCTCATGGGCGCGCCGAACCTGTCCTAGAATCTCATACTCCCCGAGCACCTGCGAATCGAGCCCTGCCGCAACCAGGAACAGGTGTCGCACGGCAGGAATTCCGTCGTGCCGGTAGACCGCCCGAGCATCCAGGGAGAGGCCTTGTGCCCGGGCGAGATCGCGCAGGGCAGCCTCCTGATCGTCGTCGCCCCACCAGTACAGCTCGAGCCGATTGCAGGTCGAGAGCACCATGAGCGAGCGCTCGGCGCGCCGCTCACGGTCGAGCCATTGCCCGATCCGAGCCGGGGTGAGCGCCAGCTGCTCTCGAACGGCCACGCCGGCGGTGTGGTGACTTACACCGACAATATGGAAGGGGATCGAGGTGGGCATCGGTAAAGGCTACCGCCCGTTGCGGCGTTGAGACAATCCCTGGTCCACCGGAGGGAGGAGGTCCGTAATTATACGGAGTAAGAAGTGAGAGGCTCTTACTTCTCGCTGGTCTTCACCGGGATCTCCCGGGGTCGGGCCCGCTCCGCCTTGGGGAGCACGACCGTGAGAACGCCGCTTTCGTACTTCGCCTCGATACGATCGGGATCGACCGTGTTGGGGAGTGCGAACGTACGCTCGAAGACCCCATAGCTCCGCTCGTACCGGTGCACCCGCTCCGTCTTTTCCTCCGCGGCCTGCTTCTTCTCACCCCGGATGGTCAGGACGTTGTTCTCGATCGAGAGCTTCACGTCCTGCGGGCTCACACCCGGAATCTCGGCCACGATCTTGATCGCATCCCGGTCCTCAAAAACATCGCAAGCGGGAACCCACGCTGCGGTAATGGTCCCGGTGTCGGTCTGCTGCGTTGGCCAGGTGGCGAACGCTTCGTCCAGCAGGTTATTCAACCGCCGCAGGCTCTGCAGCGGCTCGAAACTCCGCCGAGAGGTCGTCAGATACATCTTCCCATCCTCCACAAGATAAAGTTTGATGATCCGGCGATCGGGCACCGCCGGTCGACAGCAGGCACAATTGCACCGCGCGTGCCCGTCTGGGACGGCCCCATGTCGGTCAAAATGGCGGTGGGCCACGATGTTGCCCTGTCGGCGGACCTACCGGTCTGCAAGATTGGCCGAATCGTCACAGGGCCCCCGGGCACCGAAGGAGGCTTCCAAATGCGACTCGAGCCGGGGCCGTGAGCAGCCGCCTGGTTCTTCTGGGCGGCGGCCACGCGCACCTTTTCGTCCTGGAGGCCCTCGCAGGAGGGCGCTTTGCTGGCTCGACGCCACCCTCGTATCGCCGGTCCGACGCCAGGCCTACTCGGGTATGGTCCCGGGCATGCTCGCCGGGCAGTACCAGCCGGAACAACTCTCCTTCGACCTGGAGGCGATTGCTCGGGCAGCCCGGGTCAGCTACGTGAGCGCCGCTGCGGCAGCGATCCGAGCCGACGCAGCCGAAGTCGAACTGGTCGACGGCACCAGGCTCGGCTATGACGTCTTGTCGGTAGCCACGGGGTCGACGGTCCCGGGCGGCGACCTGCCCGGCGTGGCCGATCGGGCGCTGCTCCTCAAGCCCATCGAACGGGCACTCGAGATCGCACCGGCCCTCGAGCGCGCGGTCAGAGCAGACGTCGATCCAGCACTGGTCGTGGTAGGGGGCGGTGCGGCGGGTATCGAGATCGCTCTCGCTGCCCGGGCGCGGCTGCGGCTCCTTGCGGGCCGGGACGCGGGAACCGTGACGCTCCTCGAAGCAGGGCCCCGGCTACTGGGTTCCGAGCAGCCGGCCGGGGAACGAGCGGTTCGGCGAGCGCTGATCCGCAACCAGATCTTCTTCCGCCTGGGCGCCGAGGTCCGCTCGGCCAGCGCGGAAGCGGTCTGTCTGGCGGATGGAACCGAGTTGCCCGCCCCGGTCCTCATCTGGGCCGCCGGTGCCGCAGCCTCGCTGGCGGCGTGGCCCGACACGCCCAAGGCCGGGGTGTATGCTGTGCGGGAGGGACCAGTGCTGCGAGACAACCTCGCTGCGGCATGCGCCGGGGCCGACCCTCCCCGCAGCTACGCGCCACAGCGCCGGTTCCTCGCGCTGCTCAACACCGGTGATGGCCGGGCGATCCTCAGCTACCCGCCCTGGGCCGCGCAGGGTCGCTGGGTGATGAGGCTCAAGGACGTGATTGATCGGCGATTCATACGCCGGTTTCAGAAGCTGGAAAGACGTGAACAGTGAACGGTAAGCAGTGAACAGGGGGTTCCATTGGTCACCCGAGCTCCCGTTCACCGTTTACCGTTCACCGTTCACGCTTTTCTCCCGAACAGCCTCCCAAACACGCCCGTCGGCCCCGAGACCGATGCGAACGCGGCTCCCAGTTCGCCCATCGACCTCGGCCGCTCCGCCGGCTCGGCGGCGAGCGTCCGGCCGATGATATCCTCCAGCTTCGCGGGCAGATCGGACCGCACCGAGCGCAGCCGAAGCGGCTCCCCCTTGAGACGCGCGAGCATCATTTCTTGGGGCGTCTTGCCCGCAAACGGCAGCCTTCCCGTGAACATCTCGAACGCCAGCACGCCGAGGGCGTAGATATCGCTCCGGCCGTCGAGCGGCTTGCCCCGGATCTGTTCCGGGCTCATGAACTCAGGGGTGCCCAGCACGATCCCGGTCTGGGTGAGCTTCACCACCTCGGGCTCGGCGCGCCGCTCTTTGGCCAACCCGAAATCCATGACCACGGCGCGGGTCCCGCCCGGGGCAGCCCGGTCGGGCACCAACATCACGTTCTCGGGCTTGAGATCCCGGTGGACAATGCGGAGCACGTGCGCGTGCTCGAGCCCCTGGCACATCTGGAGCAGCAGGGGAATCCCCTCGCTCACGGGCAGCGGGCCGCGCCGGATCTCGTGCTCGCTCAGTGGCTCGCCCGCGAGATACGGCATGACCAGGTAGATGAGCGCGTGCGGTGTCTCCCCGAACCCGAGGATGGGGCAGACATTCGGATGCGTAAGCCGCATCGCGATGGCAGCTTCGCGGCGGAGACGCTCCACCGAGCCCGGATCGCGGCTGAGCCGAGGCGAGAGCACCTTGAGCGCGACCTGCCGGCCCGAGCTGAGCTCGCGGGCGAGATACACGTAGGACATCCCGCCCTCGCCCAGCCGCCGGTCTACCAGATAGTGATCGCCGAGCTTCTGTCCGGTGAGGCTGGTGTAGAGCGGATCGGCGGGCTCGGCGGCCCGCTCGATCGCCCGGGCCTTAGCGGTGTTGGCGCCGCCGTCCGGAGCCGGTGCCACCTCGACCAGCGGGGTCCCGTCCCGGGGGCAAAAGCGGGCCGGCGGGGAGTAGTGGGTGTGGCAGCGTGGGCAGCGGCGGTTGCTCAATCGCTGAAGCGGTTGCGGCCGTCGGT
>JBIOTT010000177.1:0-20141 GCA_044866195.1 Gemmatimonadales bacterium | reverse complement strand
GCCGGCGGGCGATGTCGATCTCGCGCACGGCGCCCCGGGCCCACGGAATGACCTCGGTAGTGAGCACTGCGCGCACCCCGACCTCTTCCGCAATCGCCATGAGCAGCGCGTTGACCCCGGTGGAGTCAGCGGCCGTCAGCTCGGTGAGGTTGCCGATGCCCATCAGCTGCGACGCGTCGGGATGGCGCCGGTGTACCTCGGCATATCGCTCGAGCGAAGCAGTGAAGCCGAAGCCGATCGGCTCGATGACAGGGTCTATGAGGTAAGGCACGCCCCAGGCCTGAAGCTGTTCGATGTTGCGCTCGAGGGTGTCGAGCCCTGCTCCGAAGTCGGGGATCACGACCACCCGGGCGCCCGCCGAGCCGGCGTCCCGGGCTACTTCCAGGTTGGACCCGTTCACGCTCAACACCAGTTCGGCTCCGGCTGCGACTGCCATCCGGATCTCGGCGGGATCGAACGAGTCGACGCTGACCCGGAAACCATCGGCCCGGAGCTCGCGGACGAGGTCGCCCAGGGCGGGGAAGGCGAGCCCAGGGGTGCAGCCGATGTCGATTACGTCGGCTCCCTCGGTCCGGAAGGTCTCTGCCGCCCGACGCACCTCGTCCTGCGAGAGCCGGGGTGCATTATTGATCTCGGCAAGAATTTCGATCGCGTAGTCGCCGTAATCAGCCGCCTCGGCAACGTGCCCGAAGTACTGCGGGATCTCCCGCAGGTCCTTGGGGCCCTTGGCGGTGGGGACGCCTACCTGGGTCTCGATGAGCGCCGGATCGCCCTCGCACAATCCCGGAATGAGCACCAGATCGATGCCCGGTGGCACCTCGAGGAATCGGGCGATCCACGGCGTGGTCATCAATGCTGCGACGGTGATCTTCATAACCGCCACCTCCGCCACGACATCGGGCGGAAGCGCGGCCAGGGTGCGGCGGAGTGCCGGCTCGGCGAGCTTTCCCGTGACGAACAGGACGCGGGAAGGCAAGGGGGCGGGCGGGCGAGCGGGCAGCGGGTCCGGCGCCCCGGCAGCTGATCCCAGACTCGCTGTCCGTCTGTGCGCCTGTCCGCCTGCCCGCCTTATTTGGGCTCTCCGGGACGAACCCACTTGTTCGGCGTCCCCTCGAGCGCGCCGCCGCTCGGGCGCCAGAGCACATGATCTTCGACCTTCCGGGCTAGCTCGAAGTCCTTATCGGTGATTCCGCCGGCAGCGTGGTTCTGAAGCTTCACGGTGACCCGGCCCCAGGTAACAGTGAGGTCCGGGTGGTGATACGCTGCCTCGGCCAGATAACCGATCGTGTTCACGAGCATCAGTGTGGTCGGCCAGCCGTCGGTCTTGTAGACCCGGCGGATCCAGCCGTCCTCGAGGTACCACCCGGGCAGCTCCTTGAGCCGCTCGGCAATTTCCGCGTCGCTGTAGGTGCGTTCCTTGGTTGCTGGCATAATCTGCTCCTGGCTGATGGCTCTACATCACCACTCCTCCGTTGACCATAATCACCTGGCCGGTCAGAAACGCGGCTTCGTCCGAAGCCAGGTAAACAGCGGCACCCGCGACGTCCTCCGGCGTTCCCCATCGGCGCAGCGGAGTCAGCTCGACGACGTGGCGCCGCCAGGCCTCGGACGTTTCGCTCTCGAAGGCGGTGGCGATGAACCCGGGCGCCAGAACATTGACTCGGACTGCGGGCGCAACGTCTCGCGCCAGCGAGCGGCTGAAGCTCAGGATGCCGCCCTTGGCGACCGAATAGAGGACCGGGTTCTCGCCGCCCATCCCCTGCGTCACGTGGTCCCACGACATGTTGATGATCACGCCGCCACCCGGCTGGCCGCGCATCAGGTCCACCGCCGCCCAGGATGCCAGGACGGTGCCCCGGAGATCGACGTCCAGCACCAGATTGAGCCTTTCGGTGCGGGAGAGGCGCTGGGCGGTGCCGGTCAGAATGTCGGCACCCGCATTGTTGATCCACACGTCGATCCGGCCGTAGCTGCGCACGAGGTCCGAGGCAAGCGCTTCGATGTCGGTCTGGTTCCGGAGGTCGAGCTGGCGGCTCTCCAGCCGGCGTCCGAAGCCGCGGATCACGCCAGCCGTCTCATCGGCCCCACTCCGGCTCTGCCGATAGGTGATCGCCAGGTCGGCCCCGGCGCGGGCGCAGGCGACGGCGATTGCCCGGCCGATCCCGCTCGACGCCCCCGTAACCAGCACCACCTTGCCGGCAAGACGCCCGTCTCCGGTTTCCTCTCTGCCCTGCTTCGCCACCGGACCTCCCGCAGTCCCGTCTCGTGGAGTAGACTTCTAAGCGCTAACATACCATTGCCTTAGCAAGTCACAAGGGAGTCTGCCGTTGCAGTTGCTGGTGAGTGTGCGGGACCCATCCGAGGTGCGCGCGGCGCTCCAAGGCGGGGCGGACGTCATTGACGCCAAGGAACCGGAGCACGGATCCCTGGGCCCGGTGAGCCCGGGGCGCCTCCAACAGATCGACCAGCGGGTTCCTGACCACATGCCGCTGAGCGTTGCTTTGGGCGACTTTGACTCACCGGTCGCTGTGACTCGGGCAATCGTCGCTTTGCCGGTTCGGCGCCGAACCGCCCCGGTCTACGTCAAGCTGGGCCTTTCCCCCGATGTGGCGATCGATTTTCAGCAGGCCCTCGGTGCGGCAGTGAAAGCCGCCGCCCAACATTGGGCTGAACCGCGCGTGATCGTGGTCGAATACGCCGACCGGAGCTCCGACGCCCGCCACTCCGAAAGAATCCTCAGCGCCGCCTGCCTGGGTGGCGCGCACGGCCTGCTGGTCGACACCGCGACCAAGGACGGCCGTACGCTGCTCGACTGGTGGCCCGCGGCCAGACTGCTGACCTGGATCAATCGCACCCAGGCAGCTGGTCTCCTCGCGGCAGTCGCCGGCAGCCTTGGGCTAGCCGAGCTCATGCGGGCCGCCGCCCTGGGTCCCGACGTGATCGGGGTTCGAGGTGCGGCCTGTTCGGGGGGGCGGTCCGGCGTGGTGCGGGCAAGCCGAGTGAAGGCGCTGCAAGTGGCCCTGAGCCGAGAATCCGGCTCCAGCGCCGCGAACCGCAAGACCCCGACCTCCCCCCGGCGCCTCGTGTCCATTCTTAAGTAGCCCTTACACTTACGCTTACTTTCCAGGTCACCGGGGGGCATGTCATTTGCCCCCCGGCGCCGGATGCTCCCCTGTCACGCCGAGCATCCGCCGCATGGCCGCAGGCTCGACCCTGGTTCGCAGCAAGATCGGCCGTCGCCTCCTGGCGCTATTCGTCGGGTGCGCCCTCGCGCCGATTGCGCTGCTGGCGGTGCTCTCGGTCCGCCACATGACCCGCCAGTTGGAGCACCAAACCCAGAACCGCCTGCTTCAGGCGAACCGGGCTCTGGGCCGCGCAATCTTCGAGCGCCTGCTGCTGCTGGAAGCCACCATGGCCAGCATTCCCCCTCGGGCGCTAGCGGAGGTTGGGGCGCCAGCCGACCCTGCGCGAGCGACCGCGAGCGTTCTCCGCCGACCGGCCGCCTCCGGGAACCGGACTCAGGGGACTCGGCTTGACGGACGGATTGCCCTGGGCGGCATCACGGTCGACCGGGCCAGAAAATCGAAGCCCGACACGGTGTCGGCGCCGAGGGACCCTGAGGCAAATCGCACGATAGCAGCTGGGCTCGATCTTCTCGCCCGCAGCCGATTCACCGGCCTAGAGCTCGTGGCAGAAGGGGGTGGGCGAACCCAAGTGTTCGGTCGGCTTCGGCACCTGCCGGTGCTCGAGCCGGACGACAGCGCATACGTTCGCGCCGGCGAAACGCTGCTCCTCGCCGACGATGCCGATGACACCGGGCGCGCCCGGATCTACATGCTGAGGCGGGTGGGTTGGGAGAAGCCGGGCGCGGTGCGGGGAACGCTGGTGGGGGAGGTGAGTCCCGACTACCTCTGGGGTACGCGGGACCAGACCATGCCGTCCGCCACTACCGAGATGGCGGTGCTGGATGACTCCGGTCGCGCCCTGGTCGGCGGGGCCCCGGTCCCTGCCTCCTCCGAGCACCTGCTGGATCTCGCGCGCCGCTCCGCGTCGGGCAGTGTCGCCTCGACCATCGGCTGGCGCCCGTATCTGTCGACCTACCGGCCCATCGTGATCGAGGGTGCCTTTGGGGCGCCCAACTGGACTCTGGTGCTGAGCGAGGCCCAGAGCACGATGCTCGGCCCCATGACCGACTTCACCAACACGTTCCTGCTGATCATCGGTGGCTGCACCCTGGTCGTGCTCATCCTCAGCGTGAGCCAGATTCGCCGCAGCCTGCTTCCTCTGGGAGAGCTGCAAGCTGGAACCCGGCGGATCGCGCTTCAGGACTTCGAGGGGCGGGTGGCAGTCACCAGCCGGGACGAGTTCGCCGAGCTGGCCCATTCTTTCAACGTTATGGCGGCACAGCTGGGTCGTCAGTTCAAGGCGCTCGCCACGGCTGCCGATATCGACCGTACGGTGTTGGCGGCAACCGACGCCTCGAGCATCGTGGACGCCGTGCTGGCACGGATAGGGGACGTCCACCCGTGCGGCGCCGCGAGCGTCACCTTGCTCCCGCCCGATCGATCCAGCAGCGCTGTCAGCTGGATCCAGTACTATCAGGCCGAGCGATCGCGCGAGGTCGTCCGGGTCGAGGTCAGCCAGGCCGAGCTGCAGCAGCTTGCCCACGCTCCTGACCTGCTGGAAGTACGGGCCGACGGGCAGCTCGCCGGCCTGCTTCGCCCGATCGCCGCGCGGGGCGCGGCCGCTTTCGTGGTCTTGCCCCTGCTGGCTCAGGGCCAGCTCTGCGGCGTGCTCGCGCTGGGCGCGCTTCCGGACCAATCCACCACCGCCGAGGATCTCTTGCAGGCCCGGCGGCTGGCTGACCAGGTCGCCGTGGCTCTCTCGAATGCCCGCATGATCGAGCAGGTGCGAGCGCTCGCCTACTACGACAGCCTGACGGGGCTTCTCAATCGGCCCTCGTACAAAGATCGGTTGGCCCATGCTCTGGCCGATGCGAAGCGCGAACGCGGCCGGGTCGCCGCTTTCTTCCTGGACCTCGACAACTTCGGTCGGATCAACGACACGCTGGGGCACGAGCTGGGCGACCAGTTGCTCCGGCAGGTGGCCGAGCGGCTCCGCAGCTGCTGCGCCCAGGCGGCCGCGGAGCGCGATGCCGGCCCGTCCGCCCCGGCCCCGGAGGTGGCACGGCTCGGCGGCGATGAGTTCACGGTCCTCCTGCCCATGCTCCGTGATGTCGAGGAAGCCGCCGGGCTGGCCCGGCGGATCCTGTCGGCATTCGCACCCGCGATCCAGCTCGGAACCCACGAGGTGTTCGTCACCACCAGCATCGGGATCGCCCTGTATCCGGTGGACGGCGAAGACGTCGAGATGCTCCTGGCCCATGCCGACACGGCGATGTACGAAGCCAAGAAGCAGGGCGGGAATGGCTACCAGGTGTTCGCCCGCACCATGAACGCTTCGGCCCTCCAGCGCCTTACGCTCGAGGGCGATCTACGCCGGGCGCTCGAGCGGGAAGAATTGGTGCTGCATTACCAGCCGATCGTTCACGCCGCTACGGGCTCGATCGTCGGTGCCGAAGCGTTGGTTCGCTGGGAGCATCCGACACTCGGCCTCCTGCTCCCCTTGGAATTCGTGCCCATCGCGGAAGAGAACGGACTGATCGTCCCCCTGGGCGAGTGGGTGCTCCGAACCGCGTGCGCCCAGAATCGGGCGTGGCAGGAGGCCGGGCTGCCGTCGGTTCGCGTGGCCGTCAACCTGTCGAGCCGGCAGATCCGCCAGGGGACCCTCACCACGACGGTGCGGGACGCGCTCGCCGCCGCGGGACTCGAGCCGCGGTGGCTCGGTCTCGAGCTCACCGAGAGCGTTCTGATGGAGCGGCAGCACGAGGCGGTCACGGCGCTTCACCGCCTTCGCGCGATGGGAGTTCAGCTGTCCATCGACGATTTCGGAACCGGGTACTCGTCTCTGAGCTACCTCAAACACTTCCCGGTCGACACGCTCAAGATCGACCGCGCCTTCGTCCGGGATCTCATGACGGTCCCCGACGACGCGGCGATCACGGCGGCCATCATCGCGATGGCGCATGCTCTCGAGCTCAAAGTCGTGGCGGAAGGGGTTGAAACCCACGAGCACCTGGCGTTCCTCCGGGGCCAGGGCTGCGACGAGATCCAGGGTCACCTGGTGGGTCGGGCGGTGCCGGCGGAACGATTTGCCGAGTGGCTGTCGCGGGGACGGGCGCCGCGGGGCCGGCTGTCCAGTGCCGTCGGCCCAGCCGCCCGGGCGGCTACCCAGCGGTTCGGTGGCCGCCGTCCCTCATGAGACTCTCGAGCCGTCCCAGCTCGTCCCTCCCCAGCACCACGACATCCAACCCGAGCGGCAGCACCTCCCGAAAACAGGGGTCGACCAGGGCATCGACTGTCCCCGCGACCGGCTTGAGCAGGATCAGGCGATCGGCGTCGAGCGCCCCGGCAATGAAGGCGGCGATGCTGTCGCTGGTCGCTTGCCACCCGTGGGGCAGGACGTCCGCCGCAAGCATCCAGCGGTAGGGCCCGAGCACCGGCACCCGAGCGGACGCGAGCGCTGTCCGGATCTCGTCCGCGTCATGGGCCACCAGGGCGTCCGGCATCGCCGACACGATGGCGTAGGCGAATTGGTCCATGGCGAGGATGGCCATCCAATGCGCGGCCGTCGGCGTAAGCGCGAGGTCGCGTTCGGCGGCTCGGACCCCGTCGGCCAGGACGCCGCCACCGGGCACGACGAGCAGCGGACCATGCCGCGCTGCCTGCCGGACCGCCGCTACCGCCCGAGCCAGCCCCCCCGGCTCTTTCGCAAGGCCGCCACCCAGCTTCACCACGACCAGCCGGTTCATGACCGGCTGCCGGCCAACGCCTGACCCAGCAGGGTCGCAACCGCGATGGCGGGTGCAGCCTGCGCTGGCGCGTCCCCGAGTCGGTCGGCGAGCCGCACCGGGCTGAGCCCGGCCCGGCGAGCAGCCTCGCGCGCAATGAAGTCCCCCAGCCCGGTCACTACGGCGACGGTGATTTCGGGATGGCGCCCGCACACCCGTCGGATCGCCGCCGCGACGCGGGCCGTCTGAGCGTCCGCCAGGGCACCTGCCACCGCATCTACGTCGGCATCCACCAGCATCTCGCGGTCGCCACAAACGACTCTCGCCAGCCGCTCACCGGCGTGGACCCTGCTTGCGGGGCGCCCGTCCGGCGTGGGAACCGTGTAATCTTCAGGCGTCAACGCTGCCAGCCAGAGATGGACGTCTCCCATGATTGCGAATCCTTCGGCGGACACGCCGGCGGAGTCGCCCCGGAACGGGACTTCATGGGCCACGGCCTCGGCTGGAGTTCGGAGCGCGCCGGTGTAAACCAGCTCGCCGCTGGCGAGTCGTGCAGGGTCGGTGCGGCCCGCGGCGACCACCGAGCCATTTACGATGGGGATGATGTCCGCGGTCGTCGACCCAATGTCGATCAGGAGGCAGGTCTCGGTAGTCTGCGCCACCAGTTGCGCCGTAGCCATCCAGTTTGCCGCGGCGATGCGCAGCGGATCTAGGCGGGCCTGGTGCGTCGGGCTGAAGTGGCCGTCGGTGCCGAAGACGTGCAGCCGGTCGGTTCCGAAGACCGACTCCAGCGCTTGGAGCACGAACTCAACCCCTTCGCGCTTCGTTCGGAAATATTGCGACAGCTCAGCTGTCATCGTGATGCCGTGGTGATCACCGCCTCGGCCGCCGAGCTCCCGGGCCATCGCCGCGAGGGTTGCAGGCAACTGCGCCGGCGCACGCTGCAGCTCGAATGATTGGAGCACGGCCCGGGGTGGGGCGCCGTCGACCCATCGGGCGGCCTTGATGTTGACGCCGCCGACGTCCCAGCCAATGATCCCTTTCGTCATTTACCAACCAGCGGGTGGGGCATGGAGATCATTCCGGTTCTGGACGTGACGATGGGTGTGGCCGTGCACGCGCAAGGGCGCGAGCGAGCGGATTTCGCACCGGTCAAGTCGGTCCTGGCGCCCGATCAGCCAGGCGACCCGCTCGCGCTCGCCCGGGCGTACCGCGACGTGCTGGGGGCTCAGGCCTGCTATGTCGCCGACCTCGACGCCATTCAGGGCGGTCCGATCCAGAGGGGGCTCATTCGAGATCTGGCCGAATTCCAGACCGGCTTCACCGGCGAGCTGATGGTGGACGCAGCCGCGGGTGACCCCGACGGCGCGCTCGAGGTTCTTTCGGCCGGCGCATCCGACGCCGTGGTCGGGCTCGAGACCCTGCGCTCCTTCGGCGACCTGGCCGGCGTGGTCGAAATTGTTGGCGCCAGCCGAGTGGTCTTCAGCCTCGACTTGCAGCTCGGGTCGCCAATCCTCCATCCCCTGATGGAGGACGCAGCGGGCGCCGTGCCGGATGCGATGAGTCTGGCGGCGCAAGCGGCCGCCGCCGGCGTGGGCGCCATCCTGGTTCTCGACCTCGGCCGGGTAGGCAGCGGGACCGGAGTCGATCTCGGCCTGCTCGAGGCATTGCGGCGGCGACACCCGGCCGTTCGCCTGTTCGCGGGGGGCGGGGTGCTCACCAGGAAGGATCTGGAGCGAATGGAAGATGCCGGTTGCGACGGAGCCCTGGTGGCCAGCGCAATTCATGCCGGGCGCATCACGGCGGAGGACGTCGCGGCGCTCCGGCACGTAGCCGCCGTGGGTCAGTCTGGGACCAGCGACTCTCGATAGGTCGCCGACTGCCCGTAGTTCTCCTCGACCTCGAGCTCCAGGAGGGTCAGGTGTCGGTACCCCTCCTTGATCAGCTGCTCCCGTGCCGCACGACCCAGGTACTGAGCCAGCATCTCGGCCGTTGTGTTCGCGATGGGCAGCAGGGCGCAGTCCTTCCGGGGGAACACGTACTTCGGTTCGCCAAAGTAGTCTACCGCCAGCTGACCGTCCTTTTCGTGGAAGCTCAGTTTGGGATTGTCCGTCGGAAGCAGCACCTTGTGGTCGATCTCGTCCACCAGCTTGCGCACTAGCTGCTTGAGAACGCTGAAGTCCAGAACGAAAAGGCACTCGGAATCGACGGCGCCCTCGACCGCGACCCCAACCCGGTAGTTGTGGCCGTGGAGTGACTCGCACTGATGGCCCCGAAAGGTGATGAAGTGGGCCGAAGCGAATACGAGGTAGTCCTTACTGACCTCGACGCGGAACTTGCTCTCCACCGGGACGCTCTCTCGCTGAATGCCAGCCATCCCTCAAGATAACGACGCAGATCGCCGCCGCGGTGAGATCTGCTGTGGTTCCCGGGTTTCGGGTGTTGCGGTCGTCCCGGAGCTCGGCGTCGAGTGCCGCCACCGCCTGGCGTCCTTCGGGAGTTCGTAAGCCTCCGGCCGCTCGCACTGCTCCGGCGCGGTGCATGATCGATTCGGCCGCGGCCGGCCCAAGCTTGCGGGCGACATGGCTGTCAGGAACGGCCGAGAGCAGGTCAAGGTAGGTCTCTACGACCGCCTCCGTCCAGCTGCGACCCTGGTCCAGCGCCGAGCGGAGGCTCGGCGCCCCGAGCTCGAAGGTGATCGCGAAATCCGTGACATACTCCCTCGCCACGCTGTCGCGATCAGCCGCCAGAGCCATGGCCTCCCGCAGCGGAACCGTGGGCACGCCTGCGACGTCTTGGGTTGCCGCCGCCCCGAGGCCGCTTGGGGCTGCGAGCCGAATGGCTTCGTATACGGCGACCGCATCCGCCACGGTGGTTTGCGCGAGAACCTCGCGCACCCCGCCCCGGAGGTCGGCGGGAGGGCTTCGCCGGGCGGCTCGGCAAAGCGGAGCCAGCAGGAGGACGATGCCCAGGTTGGTGTTGGCGCGGGTGAGTCGCCGAGTCGCGGCGATGGCGGACTGAATCGTGGCCCCGAGCGGCGCGTCCCCCGCCGCGGCCATGACGGGCCCAATCGCGACCGCGCTGGCGAGGAAGTCCTCGTAACTCGTGTCGTGGAACCGAAGCCCCGGCGACACGTTTCCCGGCTTGGGCGCGCTGGCCTCCAGCAAACACGCAAGCTGCGCGGCTTCTCCGATGTCCCCGGGCGTCAAGGCCGGCCCTCGATCGGCTCGCGGAGCAGGTACTCCACGAGCACGGCCGCAATATCGACCCCGGTGGCCTGTTGCAGGCCCTGCCATCCGGGGATCCCGTTCACCTCGAGCACGTGTACGGTGCCATCCCGGGCGGGGAGGAGATCCACCCCTGCGTAAACCGCACCGACGGCGTCGGCGGCCCGCACCGCCAACTCGGCCCAGGCCGGCGGAAGGGCAAGCGCGCGCGCCTCACCTCCCCGCGCAAGGTTGGTACGCCACCCCGGCGCCCGCCGCTCGATCGCCGCGACGACCCGGCCGCCGACCACGAAGACCCGGATGTCTCGGCCGTCGTGGTCGATCACGCGCTGGAGATAGAAGACACCCCGGATGGCTTCGATGGCACGAAACACCCGAAAAGCGCTCTCCTCGTCGCTCACCCGCACCATCCCGAGACCCATGGACCCGAAGAGCGGCTTCACGATCACGTCCCCGCCGAGTTGCTCCCGGGCCTGATACGCCGCCTCGATCGACTCGCAGACGACCGTGGCTGGGGTCGGCAGGCCGTGCCGTTCCAGGGTTGCAGAGGTCCAGAACTTGTCGACGGTCCGCTCGATCACGCGGGGCGAATTCACCACCCGAACCCCGCGCTCCTCCAGGGCGTGCAGCGCATCCACCCGGAAGATGATCTGCTCCAGAGAGCCGTTCGGGATGATCCGGGCGAGCACCAGATCGGCGCCGCTCAAGTCAGCCGAGCCGCTCCCAAGCGTCGTGCCCCCTCGGACGGTTGCGACCAAGTCCTCATAGCGCGCGAGCGCGGCCACGTGGCCGCGCTCAGCGAAAACCCGGAGCAGTTCGTCGGTATGCCAGCCGGAGCGTGAGGCCAGAATGACGACCCTCATGGCCCCCCTTACTTCTGCTCGCCGATCAGCGCCGTGAGGCCGCCGGTCGCGAAGTTCTTGAAGTCATCACCCACCTTCTTGAACGCTGGCGTCGCGGTGCCCTTCTTGAGCGCGTCCACGGAGCGGAAACAGAGCTCGGCCTGCCGGTATTCGGCGGGAGCAGTCCCATCCAGGTTGGCGCTGAACTTGGTGAGATCCGCCCGGACGAACCCGATCTCCGACTGCCCCTCGCCGACGATCTTGAGGTGGCTCGGATAGTAGGCCTCGAATGCCGCCGGGTCCTTGGGAGTGTGATAGATGACAGTTACCAGGGCGGGACACGGCGCCTCGCTCTTGTCGCCCGTTTCGATCGCGAGGAGTCCCACCAGACCGCCGGTCGCGAAATTCTTGAAGTCGTCCCCTACCTTCTTGAACGCCTGCGTCGCCATGCCTTTCTTGGCTGCGGCGGTATCGGGGAAGTACAGCTCGGCCTGGCGATAGAATGCCGATTTCTTACCGTCGAGCGCCGAGGTAAACTTGCTGAGCTCTGCCTTGGTGAATCCGATCTCGGCCTGCCCGTCGCCCACGATCTTGAGGTGAGTCGGGTAGTACTTCTCGAACGCTGCCGGACTCTTGGGCCACTTGTAGAGTACCGTCACGATTGCCTGCGGGCCGGGGGGTGGTGGCGCAGGGGCCGCAGCCGGGACGGCGGTCGTGTCTGCCGGAGCGGCGGCTTTGTCAGCCGGCTTCGAGCAGGCAACCACCGCAAGCAGGGGTATCACGAACGACGTCACGCGGGTCATGAGGGGCTCCGGCTGAGGGCTGATGACTAACGGTAGACGGCTATGACAGACACGACTGTGCGAGCACGTCGGGATTGACCCCTCCCGCACGGAACGTTCGTCCCGTGGTCGCATTGGTGAGCCAAACCTCGGCCGGGCTGAAGAGCAGAGGGTCGATCTTGTAGAAGTCGCCGCCGTATCGCTGGAAAATGTCGTAAAAGGGGGTTCCATAGTCGCGCGAGGCGGCTGCGGGCACCTGATCGACCAGGGCAGCAAGCTCGTCGTCCTCGGCCCGCACGGTGTAGCGGGCCCGGCCGCCGTAGAGGATGCAGTCATTGGTGCGGCCGATGGCGCGGATGTCGTTCTTCGCCACCGGTGCCACCGGCGCGCTCCCGATGCCGCTCACCACTTTCCGCACGTCGAAACCCAGCGTTTCCATCTTGTGCAGCCCGGTCTCGAGAATCCGCGCCGAGATCTGCACCCCGCCGGAGAGACTGGCCGTGGGAGCGATGACGAACGTCAACTGTGCCGGCTCCAGCCTGGCCTTGCCTGCCACCCAGGCGGCCACCTCGTCGGTCGGCAGCGTGCGACCCTCCAGGACCAGCACCCCCTGGTCGGCCGTTTCCGAGTACGCCAGTTTCGCGAACAGCTCCTTCTCGACCCTGGCATGGGCTCGTAGCGGGCCCGAGCCCATCGCGAAAAACTTGTCGACCGAGATGGCCCACCCGGCGTACTGCGAGGCCATACAGGATACGGCGGGGTGATCGGTCCACACCGTCAGGCCTGGCCAAGTTTCGCTGCCGAGCGACAACGGCGTGTAGGTGACGGTGCCCAGCCCGCCCATGCAGATCTCCGAAAGCGCGAGGCCCGCATCGAGGCCCCCCGCTGTTTCCACCCCGGCATCGATCACCCGCGCACCGTTGCCTAGCCGCTGCACCCGAACCCGGAGCGCGCCGGCGTTTTCCTCCATGCCGTCCGCAATGTCAGCGGCCAGCGCGTTCAGGTTCGGCGGAGTCAGTTCCCGGTCCATGCGAGAATTTCTCCAGCGCCCAGCTCGGCCAGATCGCCGCTGTAGCGCCGATAGGAGCCCGTGACGTGCTCGCGGGTGAGGGGCAGGCGCCGGTCCGTGGCGAGGTGATGCAGGAGGAGGCGGAGATATTGAGGGCGGTAGCTGCATGCGTACCGGTAGGTGGCCGGCGGCGTTACCGGGCCGAGGGCCACGATCGTGCCCCGTTTCGACCACTGGCCCGGGTTCGGTCCGGTTGCGCCGAGGATGACTACGGTGCCCGCGATGGTGGCCCGCCCGGCGCCTTCGCCGGCATCGCCGCCGATAGCGACCAGCCCGCGACGCATCGAGGCCCCGACCTCGGGCCCCGCGTCACCCCGGATGATCAGCTCGCCGCCGGTCATCCCGCGCTTGGCGCCCAGCGCGGCCCCACCCGCGCGGGCGCCTGCATGGCCCCCCACGTAAAGGAGGCCGCCGGCCATCTCCAGCCCGGCGCCCCAGCCGGCGTTGCCGGTGACTGTGATTTGCCCGGCCCGCATACGGGCGCCGACCCGGGGGCCCGCGTCGCCCTCGATCACGACCTCACCACCCGCCAGGCCGGTTCCGAGACCTTCGAACATCGAGAGGTCGCCGACCAGGCGTATGCGGGTCGAGCGCTCGCCGGTCGCACCGAACAGATCACCAAGCGCTACCATGCCCACTCCATCCACCCGCAACGCCAGCTGCTCGATCTCGCTCCCGGTGAGACCTGCCCAGTCGTGCAGGGCCAACGCCGACGCGTCCACAGCCGCGGCCGGTCGATTCCGCAGGCTCAGGACAATCTGGTCGCTCACGCTGCGTCGCCCTCACTCATGATCTTGCGGAGGTGGAAGTGATGAGGACCCAGCTTGCCGGCGTAGTTCCCAGCGCTGATCGAAATGATTCCGTCCCGGCAGGCCGCATCGATGCCCACCCGCATTGCCCGGGAGATCGCGGGAGCATCGAGCCCGTTGATAACGATCTCCAGCACGGAGTTCACGCCTTCGGCGAGGTCGGTCCTGGTCACGGCGCGAAGCGTCGGGCAAAAGGCATCGTTGGTGGAGGCGATCATGGTCTTCGATCGCCGGGCGCCTACCTTGCTCCCGCTCCGGACGACCCCGCCCGGGAATGGCAGAAACACCCCGGGCAGGTCCGCCATGGCGTCTACCGCGGCCTCGGCCGCTGCCAGGGCGGCCTCGGCGTTGCGGGCGAGAATCAGGAAGTTGCCGCCGCCCACGGCCTTCATCATTCCGAACTTTTCCTGAACCAGGAATTCGCCCTCCATTACGGGAACTCGCCAATACCGCTCGCCCGCGATGACCTTGCTCGCCTGGAAGCCATCGCCGAAGAACCGCAGGGCCGACCCTACCCCGACCCGGTCGGGCGCTTCCGGAAGCCCATCGAAGCAGGCGGTCGTGGGGCAGGTGAGCACCGTCTGTCCCACCCGCTCGATGAGGCGCTTGGGCATGTCGTCCTTGCTCATGGTCATGACGAGCACGCTCACGCCGGGGCGGCCGTCGGGCGTGTGATCCGGGGGTAGCTCACGCTCGATGCCCGCTTCGATCTTGCAGCCGATCACCGAGGTGGCGAAGCCGGTGAGTTTGAGCGCGGCGGCCATTGCCCATCGGGGGCTCGCGCCCGTGATCACCAGGCGTGCGGCGCGCATGGTGAATGCCTCGGCAAACGTGTCCTCGATGAAAACTCCGCGGATGTTCATGACTGGAGCGGTACCGGTTGGCCGGGCACGTCCCTTACCGCGTAGTTGTCGAAGGCCACCGTCGCATACGCGTCGAAATGACGGCGCACGTCGCGCAGGGCGCTCTGGTCGAACGGCGGCCGAACGTGGAGGCGACGCCCTTGGGGCGCCCGCCTGAGCTGACCCTCCTCGACCACGAGTTGGCCGGCCTTGAGCACGAAACGGGGGCTCGCAAACATCCTTGCGATGTCGGCCTCCCGCTGATACACAGTGATGTCCGCGTCAGCGCCGACGGCGAGATGTCCCTTGTCGGCGAGCCCGAGAATCCGTGCCGGCCCGGCCCGGGTTACGATGGCGATCTCGTTCAAGGTGTACTCGCGCCCGAGTCCGTCAGCCAGCGCGCTGCCGGCCAGAAGCTTCGGGTTGGCCCGCTTGAGCTGCTCGTCTCGAACCGAGCGGTCCATCAGCAGCTGGATCAGCGCGGGATAGGACAGAAAGGAGCCGCCGTTGGGGTGGTCGGTCGACAAGACCACACGCCAGGGGTCCTGGGCCAGCAGGAAGAGCTCGAGGCCGACCGCCCACTGGAGGGCCGCAACGGCAGCTTTCTCCTTGTAGGCGTAGGGAACGATCCCGCATCCGGTCTCGAGCTCGACATCGATGTTCACCCACTTCCGCCCGCTGGTCGAATAGAGCAGGTACTCTACCGGACCGTCGGCGGTCAGCGTCGTCGCCGGGCCGAACATCACCTGACCCACGTCCACCGTGTGTTCCGGGTGCGCGTTGACCTGCTCGATCACTTTGGCGGCACCCGAGCTCCAGCCCTTTCCTGCCTCACCGCCATAGCAGTGGAACTGGAGATGCGTGAAGTGCGCGCGCCGCCCCGTGAGTGCCTGCATGGTAGCGAGCGTGGTGACGCTGTTTCCTGCCTGACCGAGATTGTTGCAGTGGATGTGGACCGGATGAGGAAGCCGCAAGCCATTCGCGGCATCGGTCAGAGTTTCCAGAATCGCACGTGGGGTCACCGTGCTTCCGGCGAGCGACCGGTCGATGTCGGTCAGGTTTCGCTGGCCCGCCTTCCACGCCTCGATTCCGCCCGGGTTCACGATCTTGACGGCGTACCCGCCGGTCGCACCCAGCAGCCACGCCATGTAATGCCGAGCGCGCTCAGGCTCGCCGGCTGCGATCTGGCGGAGGAGGTACTCGTCGTTGCCAAGGAGGACGAAACACCCCGCATCCATCACCGGCGTGTCGTCCAGCTCCTCGTGCGTGTGGCGCGCCATCAAGGGCGCGACCGCCGCGTCGAACGCGGTGGTATACCCGAGCCCGGCGTAGCGGTAGCCGGTGATGAAGGTGGAGGGAACGGTGCCGCCGGTTCCCGACCGAGCCGGTCCCTCGGTGTCGTGCAGCATCGGTGCTGGAACCGGGTCGGCGCCATGCTCCTCTGGCAGCAGCCGGCGGGCGTGGTTGCAGGATGAGCTCGCGAAATGGGCGTGAATGTCGACACCGCCAGGCATCACCACCATGCCGCGCACGTCCAGCGTCGGCGCGCTCGCCGGGACACTGGCAACGATGCGTCCGTCCTCGATGCAGATGTCGCGGATGTCGCCGTCGATCCCGTTTGCGGGATCATGCACGGCGCCACCCACGATCCGAAGCCGCTGGGGGGCCATCACGCCGTCGGACCTGCTGCCAGTGCCTCGGCAACCGCACGCAAGGTGGTCGCAGCACCGGCTGGGCCGGTCAGGGCTTGCGGCACGGGAAGTGGCACATCGTCCATCCGATAGGCGATCCCCGCTTCATGAATGCCGGCAACGCCTGTATCGATCACGATCTCGGTAGGAAACGGCGCTTCGCTGGCGCGCGGCCCGATGACTGCGACCCGACGCCCGGTCAGGCCGCGTTGCATGCGATAGGGGAGCTGGTGCGGGGAACCCACGATCAGGACGCTCGCGAGGCCTGGTAAGGCTGCGGACGCCGGCTGCTCAGGCCGGTAGCGGGGAGCCCCGCTACCGAAATCCACGGTGAAGGGAAAACCGGTCTGCCAGACCGCGGCGGCATCGGCTCCGGATCGGTTGCCACCTCCCCGGAGACTCGAGAGCGCGCACCGGGTGGGGCCGTTGAGCGCCTGCGCCAGTCCGACCAGCCCCTCCGCCCGCTGAGCATCGCCGGCGTTGGTGTCCGGCTCCGAGTCGTGGATCAGGGCGACGTAACGTGCCTGCGTCATCTGCCGGGCCAGATCCGCTGCTGCCTGCAGTCCGGCAGAGAGGCCGGGAAGCTCGCGTCCGAGCACGGTTGCGCGCATCACGCCCAAGGCTGTCACTTCGTCGGCGGGCGCCAGCGCGATGCGGGCTGCCGCGCTCCCCGGCCCTTTCGAAGAGCCCACGTCGACCGCTACCACCCGGCGGTCCGCGGCGCCGTGGGGCACCTGGGTCCCGGCCGGCTCGACTGCATAGCGCGACCAATAGCGGGGATATCGTACCGTCGGATCCAGAGCCCAAAACACCAGCAGATCGGCCCGGTTCCGGATCTCGCCCAACGTTGCAGTCGCCCGCCCGCGCCGCTGGCCGACCAGGACGCCCGCCGCCACCGTGTCGGAGCTGACGCTGTCGAGCCGGGCACGAGAGCGATCCGCTAGCGCGATGGCCTCGCGTTGGGCCTCCGTGGTCACGTCCGGAGCCAGGTAGATCATCGCGGGGCCGCTCCTGAGCAGCTCCGCGACGGCCCGTGCAGCGATCGCGAGCTTGGCCTGGGTCCCGCGGACCAGGATCTTGGCCGGGACCGTCCCATCGCCATACCAGGCGAGGCCCGCGGGGCAGGCATTCAGCGCAGCGGTGATGCGGTTGCCCTTCACGGTGATCTCGATGTCGTCGCAGCTGCAACCGCACCCGAGGCAGACCGCGTGGCTGATGGTGCGGTCGGTCATGCCGCGCTCCGGTCGGCCCTGGTTTGCACGGCGTAGATCGTGGCGGCCCGCTCGGCGAGCGCAGCCAGGCATGCCTTTGCGGTCTCGCCCTCGGCGAACACAGTGCAGATCGGCCTGCCGCGAGCGATGCGCTCACCGGGAAGCGGCACATCGCGAATCCCGCTGTCCAGCCACCACGGTCCCCCTTCGACCACGACCGGCGCCCGGGCGTACACGATTGCCTTACCCGGCACGTCGGCAAGCCGCAGACCGAACGGAGACTCGGCGGGAAGCCGCCCGCCGCAGGCGTCTGCGTGCAATCCAAAAATCGACACCCGGTGCGCGCGCTCGATCAGCTCCATCGACGCGCAATAACGCGGGTTCACTTCCAATAGCCATGGTGCGCCGCCGCGTGCCACGAAGTCGATACCGTTGACGCCGATCAAGCCGAAGCTCTCGGTCACGGCGGTTGCAAGGGCGGCAGCGCTCTCTGCCAGAGCCGCCTCCTGGCCAAACAGCGGGGTCCCGCCACAGAGCAGGCTCCCACAATAGCGAAATCCGGAACCCCCGAGCGCGTGCTCTCCCACCAGCTGGAGGGAGAGGCCGAGCGGAACCGCACGGCGGCCATCCGCAACGAAGGTGATCGAGCCGGGAACCCCGTCGATCAGCTCCTGCAGATACTTCGTTCGGGGAACTGGCTCACCCGGACGCCATCGCCGAATCCCGTGACCGCCGCCGGAGCGTCGCGGCTTGAGCAGCCAGGGACGGTGGTCATCCGCCAGTTCTCCGGCGGTGACCGACATGGGCACCGGAAAGCCTCGCTGGCGGAGCGCAGCCGCCACCTGGAGTGGATCGCGAACCCTTCGCAGCACCTCGGCCGAGTTTCCCCAGAGTTGCGCCCGGGCCGCCAGCCGCGCGACGGCCGAGGGATGGTTCTCGAGATTCGAGACGTAGGCCACCGCCGGGGCTCGGATGCCAGCGGCCGCACGCACCGCCGCGCCGGAGGCCCAGGGTCGGCCCGGCTCCCGCCCCAGCGTGACGGTCGCGGCGCGCGCGCGCAGGTCGAGGTCGCCGTAGGCGTCCACTGCGTGCACCCGAAAGCCGGCACGAGCCGCTGATTCGGTCAAGCCGCGAGTCGAAGCTCCCACGATCAGCACCTCGGCAGCCTTCTTACCCATGCGAGCCAAGTCCCAGGTGCCGGCGTGCCGCATCCCGGGTAATCACGAAGAGATGGTCCAGCACGGTTCCTCCAGCCTGCCGAAGGCGGAGCGCTTCGACCAGATCGCGCCGCTGTCCGCCGGCCAGTCCATCCGCGAGCAGCGCGGCCCCCTGAGCACCCTGCTTCGCGAAATCGGCAAACCCCCGCAGCAGGACGATCGGCGCAACGTTCGCCAGCCGGTCCAGCAGTGCTTGGCGCACCGCGGGATCGCTGGCGCGCCGGCCCGAGATCACGATCTCGCGAGCGGCCGGCGCTGAAACGCGCATCTGGTACACCGCCTTCACCGCTCCCTCGAGGAACCCCTCCAGCGCCGCGTCGCCCAGGTCGGGCCGCGCCGAGATGATGGACTCCACCCCACCACGAAACAGCAAGCTCTTGTCGACGAGACCGGCGAGAAACGCCACTTCGCCGTCGAGCGCCCCGGCCGCGCGCCATCCCATGGGTCCGCTGCTGCCCCCCACCCCGTCCACAATGCGCCCCCGCGCGACCGCCGTGGCGGCGCTGAATGCGCCCCCCAGCTCGAGCAGAACCAGCGAGGTCTCGCCCACTGGTATGCGGAGCCGCTCGGCCTGGTCGGCGATCGCCAGGGCGGTCACCGACAGCTTGTCGGCGGTGCCCAAATCCACCCGGTTCAGCTTCCGGTGGGCTGGCACCGTGTCCAGATGCACCACACCGGGCAGGAACAGGAGGGGCAACTTGGCGGCGATCAAGCTCCGCGTCAGCCGCCTGAGCCCGCCGATGCCTCCCTCATCGCCTGGGCCGGCAAGGAACGCAAGCCGCCAGTCGTCGTCGGTGGCCCGCTCGGCGGGGATCAACGGCAAGCCGTAGCCCGAGAGGCCCGCCACCAACGACGGTTCGCCGGCCGATCGGAGGTACGCGGCGAACCCGTCGGGATCCGCCAGTGCCTCTTCGGTCGGCCAGGCCTTGTCGAGCATGACCCGGCCGTCGTTCAGCCCGCAGACGTCGATCGACACCGTGCCGGGGTCAATGCCGACGACCCGCGGCATCGCCGGATCAGTACCGCGGCTCGGCGATGAGCTGCCGCGCCACCTCGGCGATCGTCTCCGCGTCGAGCACCAGATCGTTCCGCTCGAACAGCCTGCCGATGCAGGCCTTGTGAAGCTTGGTCTTGAAGCCCCCGACCCCAAAAGCGCCATACACCTTGACCCCCTGGCGCTCGACTCCGGAGTCGTTCAGCTCGACGCCTTCGATTCCGAGCGGAGGCACCGCGTTCAGGTCCACGGCGACTTTCAGCGACTCGCATCCGGTCCAGGCCGCCTTGGGCGCCATGAGCACGCCGGCCGGCCCCGAGTTGAGCAGGATGGCCGCGCCATCCAGGACTTCCGGGCAATGCGATGGATCGGTCATGGTGCGCATGCTCACCTCCACGGCGAAGCGCTCGCCAATCGCCCGGCGGGCTCGATCGCCCTGCTCCGGCTTCCGCGAGGTGATGGTCACCTTCGCGCCTCCCTTGGCCATGAGGCCGGCGGCCCGCTGGCCCACCGGGCCCGTGCCGGCGAGGATAACGGCCGACTTGCCTCGGAGGTCTCCCACGGCCTGCTCGATGCGCACGACGGCTGCGACGGCCGTCGTATTCGA
>JBIOTT010000176.1:0-2104 GCA_044866195.1 Gemmatimonadales bacterium | reverse complement strand
CAACATAAGCTCGTCGTCGCCAGCGGGTGTGAGTCCCGTCCGGGTAGCTGCCAGGAGGCCCGGTAGCAGGCTGGCGGCTGGGTCTGGAAACGGGTCTGGTCGAAGCCCAGCGTCAAGAGCCCTTCTGGGGGAGCAACCAAGCGGTCTGCAGCATCAAGCGAAGCCTGCCGCGTCGTTAGTAGCCCGCCTTCGGGCGGGGAGAGGAGGAGCCGAGCCCGGCCGGTCAGGGCGAAGGCCATGGAAGGGGTGAAGAGCCTGGAAGCGCGGCCCCGAGGAACCTCCCGGCGTATGGGGCGTTGAACGTTTGGAAGGTGGCGGCGGGAACTGGGGAGGCCCTCCCCGGCCCGGCGATGCTGCGGAGCGATCGTCGGAGCGACCCGCCCTATAACCGGTCGATCCGGGAAGTGGGCGAGGGGCCGGGTGGGCGTCGGAGGCGGCCGTAGTACCGCTCGAGCCGACGGGACAACAGAACCCGCGGTGAGGGAAGGGCCGCTACTTCGTTCACGCGTCACGCATAGGGAAGGGCCGGTGAGTGCCACTCGTGGCTAGGACCGCCAAGCAGGACAAGGTCCGAGAACTACAGCGAACGCTTTACCGGGCGGCCAAGGCCGATCCCGGACGACGGTTTCACGCGCTCTACGACAAGGTCTCAAGGAGGGACGTGCTTGAGCGCGCGTGGGAGCTGGTGCGCGCCAACAAGGGCGCGGCCGGCATCGACCGCCAAACCATCGCCGACGTCGAGCGGTACGGCATCGCCAAGCTGCTCGACGAGCTGGCCGCGGATCTGCGGGTCGGGAGCTACCGAGCGCTGCCGGCTCGTCGGGTGTTCATACCGAAACCCGGCAGGCCGGACGAGCAACGGCCGCTGTCGATCCCTTCGGTTCGCGACCGCGTTGTCCAGGCCGCCGCCAAGATCGTCATTGAGCCGATCTTCGAGGCGGACTTCCTGCCGTGCTCGTTCGGGTTTCGCCCCAAGCGATCGCAGCACGACGCGCTCCAGGTCTTGATCGACGAGTCCTGGAGGGGCAGGCGGTGGGCGCTAGAGACGGATGTCGCCAACTGTTTCGAGGCGATTCCACACTCAGAGTTGATGTCGGCGATCGAGGAACGGATCAGTGACCGGCACGTCCTCAAGCTGCTGCGTGCGATGTTGCGCGCGGGGGTGATGCAGGACGGGGCGGTCCACCGCGACGTGACCGGTACTCCCCAGGGCGGTGTCGTTTCGCCCGTCCTGTGCAACGTCTATCTGCACCGGCTCGACCGGCGGTGGGCGGCGCGCGGGCAAGGTGTGCTGATCCGCTTCGCGGATGACCTGGTCGTGTTGTGCCACAGCAAGCGCGAGGCCGAGGACGCCCTTGCGGCGCTCACGGCCATCCTGGCCGAGATGGGCCTCGAGCTCAAGCAGGCCAAGACCCGGATCGTGCACCTGCGCGAGGGAGGCGAGGGGCTTGATTTCCTCGGCTTCCATCACCGCCGGGTGCGCGGGGAGCGCGGCTATCGGCACCTCAGATTCCTCGCCCGCTGGCCCTCACGAGAGGCGATGCAAAGAGCCCGCGAGCGGATCCGTGAAATCACGGCCCAACGAAGGCTCTTGCAGCCGGTTGAAGTGATCGTGCAGGACCTCAACAACTACCTGCGCGGGTGGGCGAACTACTTCCGATACGGAAACTCTCGCCTGCACTTCACCAAGATCAGAACCTACGCGCTGAAGCGCCTCGCGCTGTTCATGGCCAAACGCCATAAACGGGCGTCGGGTTTCGGCTGGGTGGTCGTGCACTACCGCTCGACCAACCAGCTGGGGCTGATCAACCTCGACGGCACCGTCGTCACGCCCAGTCCCTTCCGGGACTGGCGGGCCAAAGCCGAATGTCGGCGGTGAAGGGCGTCGGTGAGCCGTGTGCGGGAGAACCGCATGCACGGATCGATGCGGCGGCGGGAGGAATCTGGCGCTCAGTCGGCTATGCCGCGCGAACGCTGGCGCCTCCCGCCGACCCTACAGCGCAGGTGGCGCTGCCGCGTTTCCGTCCCAGGCGCAGGCGGACCGCTGCGGACTACTCCTTGATGAAGTTGTGCAGCGGAAACACCCGGGGCTCGATCGCGGGCA
>JBIOTT010000175.1:0-3040 GCA_044866195.1 Gemmatimonadales bacterium | reverse complement strand
CCACCGTCCAGGATCGCGAGTCTACCTCTGAGCGCCTGAGCCGCCTGCCGGTTGCGCATTGCGCTGGCGGCCAGCGCGAGCAGGGCCTGGCAGAGCTCGCAGGTACATGCCGCCTGCGCCCCGACCGGAGCCAAGCGCGGCCTGTCCTGAGGGCCCGCGACCACCGGCTGCCCGCGCTGCGTGCGCGTCATTCCCGTCGATTACGCCAGGGGTACACGCGGTTCCTCGGGCGGCTCTCCACCTGACTGGGGGGCGGTGTGTCGGCCGGAGCCATGGCGGCGACTCCGGCGGCGGTGATCCGGTAGCGACCGTGCTCGGGCGAGAAGACGTAGCCGCCGTGGATCAGCCGCTGCAGATGGCGCCGCACCGAGCGCTCTGGGAGGCCCTGCGCGCTCGCTAGATCGGCGCAAGTCAACACTCCGCGCTCGAGGAGAAGCGAGAGAATCGTCTCGTCCAAGCTTGGAGGCCGGTGGCTCATGCGCGGGTCACCCCCAGCGCCTTGCTGGGCGTCCGATCCTGACCGAACCCCGCCGAAGCCAGCCCGGCGGAGTCGTGGTCAGCGCCTCGCTGGACGTCCGATCCGGACCGGACCGCGCCGGAACCGGCCGGAGAACGGCTGTTGGCGAGAGCGGGTTCGTCGTGCCACAGGTCGAGACCCAGCGCTTCGAAGCCGACAAGGCGGTCGAAGCGATCCAGCGCGT
The DNA here is from genome assembly GCA_044866195.1 of Gemmatimonadales bacterium. Lineage (GTDB taxonomy): Bacteria > Gemmatimonadota > Gemmatimonadetes > Gemmatimonadales > GWC2-71-9 > DASQPE01. The sequence goes on along the minus strand of JBIOTT010000175.1, from coordinate 2,339 downwards.
CGAGCGGGTGCTGGCCCATCATCAGGCCGCCTCGCGGTGCGGCTTGGGCTTGGTCGACCAGCGCGCGCGCATGCCGCGCAGCCAGCGCAGCCGGCCGGCGGCCGCCACCGGACCGCGCCACGGACCGAGCACCAGCTCCACCACCCGAAAGCCGACGCGGGTGACCTCCCGCACGGCTTGCTCGGGCGGACCGTCGAGGATGAACCAGTTGGGCCAGTGGTGCTCTGGCTCTCCCTTCGCGAGCGGATTGCACCAGTGGCGCGACATGCGCACCCGGCGGTAGTAGCGCGGCGGGCCGCCGCCAGCCCCACGCTGGTCGCTGGCTGGGATGCGGGCGCGCAGGTCGCGCTGCAGATCCTTGGTCAGGTACTTGGCCAGGTAGCGGACCAACCCGGGGTGCCCGTCGCGGATGTCGGTCACCCGCCCGAAGCCGGACTCGCGGGCCATCCCCCCCAGCACCCGTTGAGGCATGTATTGGCCGCGGTAGACGATGTGCAGATGGGGGTTGCCCCGGTGTTGGACCTCGGTGACGGCCAGGTACTCGAACGGACCGTAGCGGCGCACCAGCCGCTGGTGAAAGCGCTTCCAGCGTGCCGGCAGCTCGGCCCAGCTCGTGGCGGCGTCCTCGCCGCCGGGCGAGGTCAGGGTCAGGAACCGGGTTCGACCGAGCCGCAGCCCGGCACCGATCTGGGCCATCACCCGCCGCACCTTGCGCCGCCCGCAGTCGGCACAGGTCCAGCCATTGCAGCGCAGGGGATAGATCCCGGCTTGCATGCCGTCCACGCCGACCAGCGAGCGGTTGCCGCAGCTCATCGCCGGCTCTTGCGGCGCCGGGTAGCGCGTGCCGAGTTTCTTATAGCCGTCGCCGCCTTGCGGCTCCGGCTATCAAGGGAAGTGCGCCGACGCGGCCTTGCGGCCGACGCGCGGGCCCGCGCCGTCTGACCCAGGCGCGCCGCGGCCAGCCGGATCGCGCGCGTCGAGCTGTCGCCAGCAATCACCCGAGCGCCGCGTTCGAGGGAACCAACTAGGAGGTTGCCGCTGCCGGCGAACGGGTCGACCACGACGTCTCCGCGGTGGACGTTGGCGATCCGGGCCAGCTCCCGCCCGAGCTCGATCGGCTTCTCGGTAGGATATCGACCCTTCCTCCGCGAGGGCACCGCCGGCACGGAGATGAGATCGCGCCCGGCCAGGCGTCGCGAGCCGGGGAGCAGGCCGATAACGACGTACTCCACCTGGTGGCGCAGCCCTTGACCTAAGCCGGGTACCTGCTTGTCCCAGACCACGACCCGTTGGCGAGCGAATCCAGCCGTATGCACAGCCGCCTGGGCGCCGGGCAACCCCGTCTCATTGGTCAGGACCATCGCTAGCCCGTCGTGGGCCATCCGACGTCGGACCGCTGCCAGGATGCGACCGATCTGTGCCCAGCTCATTGTCCCGCTGAACCAGCGGCGTAGGTAGGCGGTGCCGTGGCGGTCGACGGTGTCGTATGGCGGATCGGTGATGATCAGGTCGATGGCGCCGAGGGTCCGAACGAGCCGCTGCGCCGGCAGGCGATGAAGCCGCAGACGTTGACGTACGCCGGTGTTCACCGAGGCCCTCCCCCGCGGCGAGCGCCGAGCGCCACCGCCGCCTCGTGCGCCTCCTTCCGAAGCCGACGCTCACACGGCAAGCAACGCGGCCGCCCAAAGCGGGCGCGGGTCTTCCAGGCGTGGCCGCAGTGCCGGCAGACGACCCAAGCTCGTAGATGCGGGCGGATGACTCGCGTCGTCGCCATCGCGGCGGTTCGATCGGTCGCGAACATGTAGACATTGTCCGAGCCAATGCCCGGAAATTGGCGAGTGGCGCGGGTTCGACGCCGAAATTGCCGCGGAATCGTGCTCAGCGGAGCACGAATTCAGGGGTTTGAATAGATACATCTCGGTGCGTCGAATAGGTACGTGGAGGCTGGGCATCTGAGCCCAGCCGTGGTTATCTCGAGCCGGTTCTTGGGAGCTGACCCTCGCTGCACTCGGACGAGAATCGGCAAACCCTATGGGGTGCTCTGGCCGACGCGTTAGCGAACTCTGTCCTGTTGGCCGCCGGGCCGCGGCCGCCGTGTCCCGCTTCCTGCCACCTGCGCCTCCTCCAGGAACGGCCAGTGGGGACCGGCCCGGCGGCTGCTACTCTTGCCTGCCTACAGACCCGCTAGGCCCATGCGGGGGGACCGATGACCGAGCTCGCCACCAACGTCCTCTACTACGGCGACAACCTCGACATCCTGCGCCGCTACCTGCCCGACGCCAGCGTCGACCTGATCTACCTCGACCCCCCGTTCAACTCGAACCGCGACTACAACGTCA
>JBIOTT010000174.1:0-8616 GCA_044866195.1 Gemmatimonadales bacterium | reverse complement strand
CAAAGGACCACCCGGCGCCGTAGTCGGAGGGGAAGTCGGCGCCCAGCCCCGCGGAGTTCGACTCGCTTTCGCGTTGGAGATAGAGGAACAGAAACGGCAGGTGGGTCAAGGCCAGGGTGTACGGGCTGTTGTTCGACAGGTTGCAATCCAGGCCGAGATTGAGCTCGCAGCCGATGGTCTGGCGGAAGGAGGCGTTCCCCTTCCAGGTCGCCTGGTTGAAGTGCCGCATCCAGATCTCCGATGATTCCTGCGCCAGCCCTTCCTCCAACCAGACCTCCTCCAGCACCGTGCTGTTATTGACGGCGCGGGAGGCGAACGAGACGATGTGTTTGGTTTCGTGCACTGCGGTCGAGCGCAACTGCTTCTCCCAGCTCGCGATGTCGAATCCGTCGGCCGCAGGAGTCAGCGAGTAAAACATCTCGGTCTCGTTGCTGAAAACGGGATCGGGGCCGCTGTCGGCGAAGGGGAAGAAATCGCAGAGATTGACGAACGCCAGGATGCCGCCCTCGAGGGTGTTGAGCACCGGCGTGATCGTCACAGTGACCTTGCCGAGGCCGGACAGTTGGCCGTCATAGGCCAGGGGATCGCCGAAGTACGTCAGGGTGTGCGGCCAGGTGATCTGGTCGTACTCGTCGGCGAAGCTCTGGTAGAACGACGAATCCGGGCGCTGCGCCTGGGGCCAGGTGGTCAGATTGGTGTCGGCCAGCACGATCACATGCTGACCGACCGCGACCGTCCGTGCGCCGATCGAGTCGACGGCGGCACATCCGGTCGACAGCTGGTTGGCGACGTAGACCTTGTTGACCGTGCCCACGGTCTCCGATATGGAGGAAGCGAGCGGAGCCACGCCGACGCGGGCGGCCGGCCTCCGCGCGCGATCGGCGCGCCGGGCGGCAAGGCGACCATACAACCGGCGGTTCCGGTATAGGAGCGCCAGGTGGGAGCCGGCGAGCCGCCGCATCCGAGCGAGCTGGGCGGCCAACGTACCCCGGAGCGGGTAGGTCAATCCCCGACCGCCCGCGGCCGGCGTGGGGCTGGCGCGCGGCGCGGTAACCACCCGCGTTACCGGCCCGCCCTCGAGCTCCGCGCCGACCAGGGTGAAATCGGCCGTGCTGGTGTAGGTCGGGTCGGTGTTTACCACGGCGATCAGATACCGTGCGCCGCCGGTGGATGCGGCGAGCTGGGTAGCGAATTGCGGCGAGTCGAGAAACGCCGAGGCCTGTCCGGCGGCCGCCAGGTTGGTTACCTGCCCGCTGCTAAGCACGAGAAAGGTGACCGCCAGGGTCTGCGGGCTGTTGGAGGCTTCCGGCGCCGAGACCGGTATGGTCGCGGTGTACACACCGGCGGCGAGCGTGCCGGGGGTCGCGGCAAGCGTAAGGTTGGCGGGGCTGCGCGAGGCATCGAGGCTCGCGCTCAACCATCCCACGGCGCCGCCGTCGTAGACGATCGACCCGACGGCGAGACCGGCAGGCGACCTGCTGCTGCTATTGGTGACGGAGACCGTGTGGGAGCTCGGGTTCGCCCCGCCCTGGACCGCGGCGAAAGACACCGAGCTGGGCGTGAGCCCGATGGTGAGCGTGCCGCCCGGGTCGGTCGAGCCGCCGCAGCCGGAGAGCATGAGCCCCAGTCCGATCGCAAGCGAACACCGCATGGCGGATCGCCCCATACTTGCCTCCGTTAGAGGAACTCGGGCGCGAGCGCGCAATCGTGGCGCGGTCGTGAACGGGGGAACCACCTGCCGGTGACCACCCGCATGTGCCTGGCGCGACGAGTTTGTTTCAGGGATTGGGGGAAGCTGCGCCAGAATATGTTGCGCCGCAAGGTGGTATCACATCGGAACAAATTGACCTTCGCGAGCGAGATTGACGCAATCGCGCGGGGAGGGGCCGCTCGGTGCGTCAGCATGTGCGGCCTCCGCGTCGTGATCGCGCAACAATCGCTTTCCTGCGCGACGCGAGCGCGACGGGCTTGCGCCAAACCCACCTGCTCGCTAAACTCTTTTCCGCTCGACCGGGAGTCGCGTCCCGCAGGTTGTCGGCTGGAAGCAGGCGCTTTGGCGCCGAGCTGCTCGGCTGAATCGAACCTCGGTGACGCGACTCTTCATTTTGGGGTCCTTGACCTTGCGACACGCTACCAGGAGAACGCGTTCATGACCGCTCGCACGCAACTACACCCACGACGTCGCTGGGACGACCTCACGGTCGTCCGCGCGGTCGCGACCGCGATCGCCAGGGGCGGGGTGTGCCCGGCCATAAGGCCGGGGCCGGGCGGGATGCCGATCAAAGGTCGGCTGGCACCAGAAGCCGCGGGCAGGCCTGGTTATGGTCGGGGATTCGAGCGGTCGGATCGACTCTCAGGCGAGAGTCGGGTGCAGGATCGAAAGAACGAGAGTGCGCAGGCGGGAGGGGCAGCCGCGGGACCGTAAAACATCGGTCCGAGCCCACCCCACGGGGAGCAACCATCGCCCCACCTGCGCACACGCCGGGTGGGGCGATCGGCGTTTTAGGGGCTCGGCGCTCTTTGACAACCGACGGATGTGGGTGCAGCAGGACGCAGGCATTTGGTGCTGAGCGGCGGGCGGGTGGCGTTCTCACACGAGACACGCGACTCCCGGGTGGGGGCGTCATTCGTTCGTCGTGCCAGCGCAGTTCGTCCGCGAGGGAGTGGTCGTTGGAGCCGTGGCGCAATGGGAGCGCACCCGACTGTCCATCGGGGGAGTGCGGGTTCGAGTCCCGTCGGTTCCGTTGGCAGTGGGGGAACACGCCGCCGTGGCGGAACAGCAGACGCGCGACGCTCAGAACGTCGTGGGCTCCGGCTCGTGGGGGTTCGAGTCCCTCCGGCGGTATGTGCGTGATACAGCGGGCTCTTGGCCCGCGGAGCGGGGTTCGACTCTCTGGCGGAGGATGGATGCACGAAAGGAGGAACGAAATGCAAAAGTGTCGTGATGCCGACCGCTATGACGGTCTGCGGCCGCCTCGCTGCAACGGCGGGCGTGGATGCGAAGCGTGCTGGGCGCGCTACCAGAGCCGCCTCAGGGCGCTCGCTCGCAAGCGGCTTCGGCTGAATCAATAGCGGGTTCGAGTCCCGCCGGGTGCTCTTGCTCCAGTGGCCGAATGGTCCAGGCACCAGCCTTCCAGGCTGGGCTGGTAGCTCAATCGGGCAGAGCGCCCCCCTTGCACGGGGGAGGTTCCGAGTTCGAGCCTCGGCCGGTCCACTGGTGGGGTTCTCACTTTCACTATTGGGAGGCGCCATGCAGGTCTTTGGAACGCACGACGAGGCCACGCGGGCGCAGCTGGCAAAGGTGGCCGAGCACGCCCGGAAGGTCGCCCTGATGGCCGACGGCCACGTGGGCTACGTGATGCCGATCGGCGGGGTTGCGGCATACGACAACCAGGTCTCGGTGGTGGGCGTAGGGTTCGACATTGGCTGCGGCAACGCGGCGATCCGGACCGATCTCACGCTCGAGGAAGGAGACCCACGACGGCGAGGAGCTGGTGGTCCGGAAGGGTGCGACGCCGGCGTTTCCGGGGCAGAAGGGCTTCATCGGGGGCTCCATGGGTGACGACGCGGTCATCGTGCAGGGTGCCGCGTCGAACGATCCCGCGATCGCGGAGACGCAGCGGCAGGCGCTCTTCTCGACCGTGCACGGCGCCGGACGGGTGATGAGCCGGACCGCCGCGGCAGGCAAGCGGCACCGGAAGAGCGGTCGGGTGCTGAGCCCGGGCCGAGTAACGCCCGAGATGATGCAGAGCTGGATCGAAGAGAAGGGCGTGATCCTGCGCGGCGGCGGGCGGGACGAGGCACCGCAGGTGTATCGCCGGCTGCCCGAGGTGCTGGCGGCGCAGGGCAATACGATCGAAGTCCTGCATACGCTCCGGCCACTGATCGTGGTGATGGCCGGGGCGAACGAGGTCGATCCGTATAAAGATTGAAGGCGTAAACGGTAAACGGTGAAGTACCTCCTCCCAACACATGGCCCCGTGGTCGAACGGAGCAAGATGCCCGGCTACGAACCGGGAGGCTGGGGGTTCAAGTCCCTCCGGGGCTATTCCACTCACATTCGTCGGTTACCGGCCTCGCGATCACGCGGGGTCGTCGCCCCAGAACCGGTGATTCAGCGTGGGCGGGAAGTACGGCTGGCGCGAGCTTGCGAGTGCGATGCTCCCTCGCGTCCAGCCGGGCCATGGGCGGGCCACCTTGCGTCAGTCCGCCCCGCGCAGCATCTGCACGAATCCACGCAAGTCCGTTTCCGCGAGATCGGAGACGGCACAGTAACGCATGCCGTCCGTGCTCCAGCCGATCAGGTGATAGCCCTGCCGCTCGCGGCCGGCCGGAGGAGCGCTCGAGGAGCCGTTGCCCGACTCCACCGGCCATTCGAACAGGTTGATGACGTGCTGGCGGCGACGGTAGACGACCGCGGCGACCGGCCGGCCGGCGAGATAGTCGAGCCGGCCGCCGACGAGGGGGAAGCTGTCGGGCGCGGGATTGGCGACTTGGGGGGAGAAGTCGAGCTTACCCGCGAACCACGGCTTCACGTTGTGCCGATCGGTCGAGGCCACGTCGACCAGGTGGTTCGCCATGAGTGACCGCACGTGGCTGGCCAGCACCTCCTCTGCGACCCGCTCGTCTCCCGCCCGCCCGGCGCGGAGCTGCCAAGTTGCCGCCACGGCGATGAGCAGCACGGCAGCGTAGGCGAGCGGGCCCCAGGAGCGGGATCGCGGGCGGTGCCCGGCGCCGGGGCCGGCCGCGTCCCGCACTGCGGCGCGCACCCGGTCTCGCAAGGCGTCGGGCGCGGCGAGTGCCGGCAGTTCCGCGTGCACCGCGGCGCTCAGCGCGCGATGACGGGCCAGCCGCGCGGCGCAAGCCTCGCAGCTCGCAAGGTGGCTCTCCACCTCGCGCGCCTCGTTGACGGTGAGCTCGCCGTCGGCGTAGCCGCTGATCCGCTCCGCCAGCTCCTCATGCTGCATCAGCGCCTCCGTTCGGGATCGGCGCCCAGCAGGCGCTCCAGCCTTGCGCGCGCCCGCGCCAGGCGTGACATGACCGTGCCGATCGGGATCCCCGCCGCCTCGGCGATCTCCTTGTAGGCGAGACCCTGCACCTCGCGTAGAACCAGTACCTCCCGGAACTCCGTGGGCAGCCGCGCCAGCGCGTCACCCAGGGTCTCCCGCGCGTCCTGCCGCAAGAGCAGCGCGTCGGGCTCGGCTCCGTCGCCCGGGGTATGGCGCTCATCGTCGAACTGCTCGCTCTCGCGGAACCGACGCTCGCGGGCGTGAAACGTTCTGCAGGTGTTCCGCACGATCGCGAGCAGCCAACCGCGCGCGTCGTCCACCTCGCCCCGGTAACCGGCAAAGCCGCGCAACGCCCGGAGATACGACTCCTGCACGACATCCTCGGCGTCGTGCGGGTCGCGCGTCAGATACCGCGCGAAGGTGTATGCGGCGTCGAGGTGAGGCAGCACCGCCCGCTCGAAGCGCGCGAGATCATCGGCGTCCACAAACCTCCATTCGCGGTTCCGTCGGGTACGACCCTCCCGCCCCTGGATTTATTCCCGGCGGGTTCGAGGGAATAAGGGCCCGGCTGCCGTGGTCGGGCTTGGGTCCCGATTCCCTACGAGGTTACGCATGCCCCGCGCACTCCCCATTGGTCTTGCCCTGCTGGCCGCCGTGCCCGCCATCCCTGTGGCCCATTACCCGGCAGCGCCGCCACCGCGATTGCCCGGGCCGACCCCGGCCGTCCGAACGCGCGCCCCGAGCGGCGTCGTGGTCGAGCTCAGGGAGTGGAGCGTGGCACTCGATGTGCCGCAGGTTGCTCCTGGACCGGTGATTTTCCACGTTCGCAACGCCGGCACGATCCCCCATGCCCTCGAGGTGGAGGGGAAGGGGATCGAGAGGGAGACCAGGTTGCTCTCCCCCGGCGACTCCACGACGCTCAGCGTCAACCTCCGCGCCGGACACTACGAAGTCTACTGCCCCGTCGGCCACGACTCCCACAAGAAGCTTGGCATGACGGCCGACTTTGACGTGGGTGGTGCGGACGGCCCCGCCGGGATGATCCGGGTGACGGGAGGCGGCCCCGTGATCCAGATCCTTCCGGGGGCGTTCCCCTTTGCGGACAGCGCCGCACCGATCATCCGGCAGCGGCCGGCCGATCAACAAAAGGACCTTCTGGCTAAGGCGATGCACGGTCCCTACTCGAACGAGGTCAAGCGAATCGAGGGCACGATCCAGCTCACCGCGTGGGAACGCGGGCCCACCCGCGATTCGGTGGCCGGGGGCGCGTCGTTCACCACCGCCGACGGCGCACGCTGGCGGCTGGTGCTCGACACGGTGCAGACCCGCGACCTGCCGTTCAATCCGCGATTCGGCGGGGTGATCATGGGCCTCTACTACCATGGTGCCAGCGGCGTGCACACGCCACTCGTTCCCACGGTCAGCACCAAGGTGGCGCTTTGGGCCTGGGCGCATCTCCATCGGGGAGATTCGCTGGTGACGGACAGGGCGATGGTGCATATCATGCTCCTCTCGCGCACTCGCCGGGACGGAGACTTCGCCCTCTCCTGTTGGGATTGCTCGCGGAACCCGGTGGAGGAGCTCCAACTCCAGGTGACGCCGGCGCCGGGCAGCGCTCCATTGCCTGCCCCGGGTGGCGTGCTGTTCGTGAACTGGGAGAAGTCGCGCGAGGCCGGGGCTAGGTTTGGAGGTACGGAAGGGGCGACAGATGTCCGAATCGGTTCTGCGGATCGTCATCCCGGCACTATGGCTCGGGTGGCTGCTCTATTGGTGGGTATCGGCTCGCAACCTGAAGGCGAACCGCTGGCGGGAGCCGCTCATGTCGCAGCTGCTCCATCGGGTGCCGCTTATTCTGGCCGCGCTTCTCCTGGTGGCGCCCGGCTGGATCCCGCTGGTGCTGCGGGCCCGGTTCGTACCGGCCAGGACCTTCTTCCCGGTGCTGGGGGCGGGCCTGGTCGCGGCGGGATTGGGTTTTTCGATCTGGGCCCGCCGGCACCTGGGGCGTAACTGGAGCGCCCACGTCGTGGTGAAGGAAGATCACGCGCTGATCCGGACCGGTCCGTACCGCCACCTGCGGCACCCGATCTATACCGGGATTCTGCTCGCATTCCTGGGGATGGCGGTGACCATCGGCGAATGGCGGGGGGTTCTCGCTTTCGCCCTGGCACTGCTGTCGTTCGGGCGCAAGAGCCGGGTCGAGGAGGACCGGATGGGGGAGACCTTCCGCGAGTACGAGCAGTATCGGCGCGAGACCTGGGCGATCATGCCCTTCATTTACTGACGAGGCGAGGCAGCTTGCTCAAGCGCCTCCCACCACACCCGCCGAATCTCACTCGCGCCTCGCGCACTAGGCTCGATCAGATTGCGTCGCCAGTACCAGCGCTCGCCTTCCGGCGCGGTGACCCCGTGGCCCCGGAAGTGCCGGTGCACGTCGGCAAGCACCGCCCCCGGCGTGCGACCGGCAGTCTCGCGGACGTGGTTGTTGAAGCGATCGAGGTACTCGAGCGGAAGCGGCCCGTACGTCTCGGACACGCCGGGGAGGTTGCCAGCGCCATCGGTCGGATCGTAAACCGTCGCCAACAGCAGGGCGGCCTGGGGCAGCTCGTCGCGCAAGCTCTCGATCAGCTCGCTGTAGCGTCGGACAAGGCGCGCAACCGCAACCTGCAGCGGCGCGCCGGCCAGAAGCGCATCCAACAGGTCATTACCGCCGGTGGTGAGGGTGACCACGATGCCCGGGTCGCCGGAGTGGTGTCCCAGCCGAGAGAGCTCTTCCGTCGCCACATCGTCGACCAACGCACCATCCTCGGTGAGGTTGCGGAAGTCCACCCCGGGAGCCTGGTGCTGCAGGTCCCGGCCGGCGAACTCGGGCCAGCGCGCGTCGTCGTTCCGGTAGAGCAAGGTGGCGGCACCGAGCGGATCCAGCCGGCTCGGCGGCGCGTCGAGCCCCCGGACATCGCAGGTAGGGTAGTGGTCGCTGCTCATCGAGTCGCCGAGCGCGACGTAGTGGGTGAAGTGCATGGTGAGCTCCTCCCAAAATCTCACCCCTTCTTACGAAGCGCGAGCACCACGGCGGCCACCGCGAGGGTGACGCCGGTGCCGAAGAGGCCCCACCGAAAAGGTGGTGGCTCGAGCTGCCGCAGGACAATCGGGAAATCAATCACGAACGACCCCAGCACGAACACTGCGCCGGCCAGAGCCAGGATCCGGAGCGGGATCGGAAAGACGATCGGCTCGCCCCGCGCCCCCTTGCGCAAGAGCAGCAGCCCACCGGTCACCAGCACCGCGCTGACGACCGCCGGGGCCAGCACCGGTCCAATCCACGGCACCGGGATCAGAAAGAGCACGTCCCAGGTGAGCAGAGAGGGCGGCCACCGCAGCAGGACCCACAGCCAGATGTAATAGAAGAGGTCCCAGACCCCGAAGGTGACCCCAAAGACGAGGAATCGGTCCCACCGCTCGGTGCCGGCAACCACCGCCACGCCGAGCAGCATCACGAGGGTCGCGACCTCGCGACCGATCTCGATCGCGAGCATGTCCGGCGGCATGGGGGCCAGGGGGAAGGCAAAGCCTTGGGGGTAGTAGATGGCCCTCAGGTACACCACGACGG
>JBIOTT010000173.1:0-2490 GCA_044866195.1 Gemmatimonadales bacterium | reverse complement strand
CGTGCGCGAGATCCCGCGGCCCGTCGGGCCCAATCCGCTCGACACGCCCGGCTCGTGATCAAGATCCCGGGTGCTCCGACCGGCCGGCTGCGCAGCCCCACTTTCGCAGGTGGCCGTGACGCAGCCGAAACCACGACAGGCAAGATCGTTGCCGACCGACAAGCCGACACCGATGACACGTCCAGACCTCGTCTGGATCGCCCGCGGCGGCGCGTGTGGCTCGCCGCGCTTGCTGCCGCTGCGGCCGCGGCCCTGGGTACGTGCCCCGGTTCGGCCGCTGCAGAGCCGGGCTGGAACGATCTGGGTGGCGTGCTGACCTCGGGTCCCGACGTCGCGTCATGGGGACAGGACCGCTTGGACGTGTTCGCTCTCGGCACCGATCGCCAGCTGTGGCATCGCCCGTACGGCAGCAGCGGATTGTGGGGAGCGTGGGAGTCCCTCGGCGCCCCATCTCCCCCTTCTGGATCGCCAGCCGAGTTGACGTCGGATCCCGGTGCCGTGTCCTCGGAGCCGGGCCGCATAGACGTCTTCGCACGCGACAAGCTCAACCGGCTCGTGCATCGGCGATATCAAAGCGGATGGGACAATTGGGAACTTCTCGGTGGCCAGCTCACCGGCGGCCCGGACGTATCGTCCTGGGGCCCGGGACGCCTCGACGTGTTTGCGCGCGGGCTCGACAACGGGCTGTGGCACCGCAGCTTCGAGGGCACTTGGGGCGACTGGGAGCCGCTCGGCGGCCAGCTCACTTCCGACCCCACCGCCGTCTCTTGGGGACTAGGGCGCATCGACGTCTTCGCACGCGGCGCGCCCCGCGAGCTTCTGCACTGGTCCTATGAGCGCGGCTGGGGCGGCCCGGAGTCCTTGGGAGCCGTACTGGCCTCCGGACCCGACGTTGCCTCATGGGGACCCGGACGGCTGGACGTCTTTGCACGCGATGGCCTGGATCTCCACGGCGAGCTTGTCTTCAAGGTGCAGCACCTCCGCTACGACCGCGGGTGGGGCGATTGGGAATCCCTCGGAGGATGGGGAAACGGGGATCCGAGCGCCGTGTCTTGGGGCAACGGACGAATCGACGTCTTCATGACGAACAGTTCGCTCAACCACCGGTGGTTCGCAAGCGGGGTTTGGCAACCGTGAAGCCGACGACCACGTTTCCGGTGACGAACCGCGCCCTACCCGCAGATGTCAACGGTCATCGCTTTCTCCCCAGCGGCGGCCGTCGGATCTCCCCACTGGCGGCCATTATTTCTCCCCCAGGGTGGACATCGGATCTTCGCAGCGCGCGCCGTCGTCGCGGAGCCGAGGCGCACGACTCGAACCGTGCGCGCCCATCGGCGCTCGACCTCGGCCCCTACGGCCCCGTCGTCGCCGGGGCCCGCGTCTACCGTCTTGAGGCCGCCGAGGCTGTCGGTGAATGCGTCACGTCCGCCTTCGCGCACGGGCTCTCCGCACGGGTCACATGCCCCAGCGCCTGCGAGGTTACCGCGGAGCTCCTCCTCAACCGCACTCTCCCGCGCGCCGCCGCCACGCGGGTCAGGATCGGGCTCCTCGTCGGCTCGCTGCTCGCCGCCGGGAAGCGCACCTTCACGGTGAAGCCGCGCAGGCAGAACGCCAATCGGCTGAGGAAGCTCAAGCGCTTCACCGTGACGGTCAAGCTCGCCGTGCGTGACCCGGGCGGCGCACTCGTCACCACCCGCTCGCAGAACGTACGGGTCGGCTGAGCGCATCATGCACGATCAACGGACCAGCGCCGATCCGCCGGAGGCGACCGTCGCAGTCGCGTCGCCTCCACCGGCGGACCGCGCCCGCGAGGTCGACTACCTGCTGGACCGCCTGCTCGCGGGTGAGCGGACGCTCATGCGCGTGATCGAGGCCCTGACGCCGTCACCGTCGTTCGCCGAGGTCTTCGCGTTCTACCGTGAAAGCGGCTTCCTGTATCCCGCGAAGCTCGCGTCTCTCCAGCCGCGCCTGGCAGCGATCGAGGAGACGTGGCGGGCGCTCCTGAACGGCGATCCCGCCATCTTTCGCCTGATCGCCCGCCGCGGTTACGCCAACGGGCAGTTCGAGCTCAACAGCACGACCTCCGCCTTCGCCTATGCGCCGGGCACGTGGCAGGCGCAGCATCTTGTCAACGGTGAGCGGGGCGAATACATCGGGACGTTGTCGGTGCTGATGGACATGATGGAGTGGCTGCATCACTCAGGCGCCGAGTACATGCGGTTCTACTTTCGCCCGAGCAATCCTGGCACCAACCGCCTCCCGACTTCCGCAGTTGATGGGCACGCGCGCGGGCTTGTCGGGGCGTGATCGCCTGTGGTGGTGCGGGTTTCGGGGGCTTGTGCGGATTCGCACGCGTGTGTCCACGGTCGGGCGTCGAGCGGGCCGCGCCGGGGTCGCTCAGGCCGGGATGAGGCTGGTGAGCCGAGGTGGCGGCTCGATCTGGAGCCGGGCGAGGATGTCGCGCTGCTCGGGGGTGAGGCGGGTGGTCTG
>JBIOTT010000172.1:0-3862 GCA_044866195.1 Gemmatimonadales bacterium | reverse complement strand
TGACTATCGGGAAGCGCCCTGGCTGCGGATTCCGCCCCTGGCGGAGTACGTGCGGGTCTACGAGACCGTCGGCTCGCTGGTGCACCCCACCCGGGTGCTGGGCATCTGTCTCAACACGCATGACCTGCCGGAACCGGTCGCCCGCCGGGCCTGCGAGGCGGCTGCCGAAGAGACCGGTCTCCCTGCCACCGACCCCGTCCGGTTCGATCCGGCTCCGCTGGTCGATGCCGTGCTGCGGGGCCGCGCGGCCAAACTCGCGCCGCCCGCCGGTCACCCCGCTGCGTTCTGAGGTGATGCCGGCTCGTGTACGGGCCATAACGCACCGGTCTGCGCTTGGGCGGTAGGGGACCAGGGCGCGACCCGCGATACCGTGAGCCGTGCCCCGGCGCGTTCTGCCCGTCCCCCCTTCCTTCCCCCTCGCCAGCCTGGTCGCGCTCTGCCGTGTCATGGAGCCGCTGGGCGTCTGGCTCGAGGCGGCGCGACCGCCCGTTCGCCTGGTAGTGCCGGGGCCGGGCGGCCGCCGTCTCATCCTCCTCGCTCACGATCTGGGCACCCTGCTCGCGATGGCGCCGCGAGTGGCGGTCTGGGACGGCAAATTCCTTCGGACCATCGCGGCCCGCGCGCTCGGGCGCGCCCGCCGGCTTCACCTGCGGCTGAACGCCGGCATGGACGACGCCGTTCGCGCCGCGACCCTCGAACCGCGAGGCCGCTCTTCCAGGCCCGCCGCTTTCGGCGATGTGACGCTCCGACAACCAATTGACTGCATCGTGGAGGGGCCCATAGCTTAGCGGCGTGCCACTTCTCTCCATGGTCCAAGGGGTTCTCCCGCGCCTCGCGGAGATCCTCCGGTTGGACGGCGCCGAGATCGGGCGCAGGCTGGTCCAGGTCGCCGCCATCTGGGTGCTGGCCTGGGTCGCTTTGCGCCTGACCCGGCTTGCCGCTCGGCGCATCGAAGGCATGGTCGACGACGGCGACCCGAGTATCGTCACCCTGCGGGAAAAGCGGGGCATGACCATCGCGCAGCTGCTGCGCACCGTCGGCGCCACCGTCGTGCTGGCCGTCGCCATCCTGCTGACCCTGAACCTCTTCATCGAGATCGGGCCCCTGCTGGCAGGGGCCGGGATCATCGGCCTGGCCGTGTCCTTCGGCGCACAGAGCCTGGTCAAGGACGTGATCACGGGGTTCTTCCTGCTGCTGGAAAACCAGTTCGCGCTGGGCGACGTGATCGAGATCGCCGGTAAGACCGGCGTGGTCGAGCACCTCACCCTGCGCGTGGTCGTGCTGCGTGACCTGGAAGGCACCCGGCACATCATTCCCAACAGCGAGATCAGGACCGTGAGCAACAAGACCGCTGGATGGGGGCGGGCCGTGATCGATATCGCGGTGGGCGTGGCCGAGAGCGTCGATCGGGTCCTCGCCGTCGCCCGAGACGAGACCGCGCAGCTGGCCCAAGACGACGAATGGCGGCCGATGCTGGACGGCACACCGGAAGTGTGGGGGGTCGAAACGATCGCGGACAACCGGGTAGTGGTCCGCATCGTCGCGCGGACCCAACCGGGCGCGCAGTGGGGGATCGCCCGCGAGCTCCGTCGCCGGCTCAAAGTGCGGTTCGATGCCGAGGGCATCCGGCTGCCCGGTGTCCCCCTGGTGGCCCAGCCGCTGGTGGCGGCCGTCTCGTCGGCGGCGGATGGCCATAAGGCCTCGGCGGCGCAGTCGACGGGGGCCGCGCGGTGAGCCTGCGCCTCTACAACACACTCACCCGCTCGGTCGAGCGGTTCGAGCCGCTCCATCCCCCCCGGGTCACCCTCTACACCTGCGGGCCCACCGTCTACAACTACGCCCACATAGGGAATTTCCGGACCTTCCTGTTCGAGGATTTGCTGCGGCGCTGGCTCGAAGCCAGCGGCTATGAGGTCTTCCATGTCATGAACTTGACCGACGTGGACGACCGGACCATCGCCGCCGCGCGGAAGCGCGGCGTTTCACTGCGGGACCACGTCGAGCCGTTCGCCCGGGCATTCTTCGAAGACCGCAACTACCTGCGGATCCGGCCGGCCCATGCCTATCCGCGAGCCACCGAGTACGTCGAGCCCATGATTGCCCTGACCAGCGCGCTGCTCGAGAAGGGCATCGCCTATCGCGGTGACGACGGCTCGATCTATTTCGCCATCGCGAAGTTTCCCCCGTACGGCCGGCTTTCCCGCCTGGACCAGCGGGAGCTCAAGGCCGGCGCCAGCGAGCGGGTGTCGGCCGACGAGTACGCCAAGGAAGACGCCCGGGACTTCGTGCTCTGGAAGGCCGCCAGGCCGGACGACGAGGCGGTGGGGGCGGCCTGGGATGCCCCGTTCGGCCGGGGGCGCCCGGGATGGCACCTGGAGTGCTCCGCCATGGCTCTCGATCTGATACGTCGCACCTGGGGCGCCGACGTGCTCGATATCCACGCCGGTGGGGTGGACCTGATCTTTCCCCACCACGAGGACGAGATCGCGCAGAGCTGCGCCTACACCGGAAAGCCGGACTTCGCGCGCTACTGGCTGCACGGCGAATTCCTCAACGTGCAGGGCAGCAAAATGTCCAAGCGGGAGGGGAACATCTTGACGGCCCGGGACCTTCAGGACCAGGGCATCGATGCGGGCGCGGTGCGGTTTCTCATGTTCGGCACCCACTACCAGCAGAGGCTCGACTGGAACGACGACGCGCTCACCGCCGCCGCGAACGGCTCGGCCCGGCTGGGGCGGTTTCGCGACCGGCTGGGGGACGCGGGCCAGCTCGATCCGGAGGCGGAAGACCCGGAAAGCGTCCGGGCGGCGGCGGAGTTCCGGGCCCGCTTTGCCGACGCGCTGGACGACAATCTGAATGCGCCCCAGGCCCTCGCGGCGGTATTCGAGGTGCTCCTGCCGGAGGGAAACCGGCTGCTGGACGCGGGGCGCGCGGTGGGACCGGCCCTGGCGGGGGCCTGGGAGCTGGTCGACTGCGTGCTGGACGTCGCGCCGAGCGCGCGGACCCAGACGATCCGGGTGGGAGGCGGCCTCTGGCCATCCGGAGAGGGACCGGTCACAGGGCGGGAGGGCTCGCCCGGGGGGGACGAGGCGGTCACGGAGGATGGCGTGCTGACCACGCCGCCCGAAGTGCCCCCGCCGGACCCGGAAGGGGCCGAGCTATGGGCCCGCCGCTGGGCCGAGATCCGGGTGATCGAGAAGCGCCGGCGGAACTTTGCCGAAGCGGACCGGATCAGGGCTCTGCTTCGGCAGCGCGGATGGGAGGTCCAGGACGCCAAGGACGGGTCGATTCAGCTCCGGAGGCTTGGGGGCGGTTGACGCGCGCTAACTTGGGGTCTATCATATGGGTCTGTTCATTTCGGCCTACTTTGGCTGACGTAGCTCAACTGGCAGAGCACCGGTTTTGTAAACCGGCGGTTAGGGGTTCGATTCCCCTCGTCAGCTCGGTGATGCCGACACCCGCAGGGCAACGCGACAGAACCCCGCCAAGGCGGCGGGGTTCTGTCTCGACAGGGTGAGAGGGAGCGCGCGGTGGGGTGGCCGAGTGGCTAATGGCAGCAGACTGTAAATCTGCCGGGCTTTGCCCTACGTAGGTTCGAATCCTACCCCCACCATAGGCGGGCAGGCGGACAGGCGGACCGGCGGACAGCACGAGAGGGCGATGGATGCGCGATGTGGCGGAGTGCAATCTGGCGGCCGGGGGGGAGTGGATTGTCCGCCCGCCCGCCTGTCCGCCCGTCCGCCTAACGCGCGGGTGTAGCTCAGTTGGTAGAGCGTCAGCCTTCCAAGCTGAATGTCGCGGGTTCGAGTCCCGTCGCCCGCTTATCGGTTGAGCGGTTGCTCGCGTAGCTCAGTCGGTAGAG
>JBIOTT010000171.1:0-2211 GCA_044866195.1 Gemmatimonadales bacterium | reverse complement strand
CCCGGCTCTGCACGAGCTGAGTCGACTGGCGCTGGTTTCCTCCCGCCGCCACTTCGAACCGTGCGTGCGGTTCTCCCGCACACGGCTCTCCGACGTTCTTCACCGCCGGCATTCGGCTGCCCGGCGCCACAGTCTGTAAGGACGTGGCGCGACGATGGTTCCGTTGAGGCTGATCAGCCCGATCTGGTCCGGCGAGTGGCGTAAGACCCACCAGCCGTACCGGGTGCGCTGCTTGTGGCGCTTGGCGATGAAGCCAGCCATCCGCGTTTGCGCGTGGAGCATGATCTTGTCGAAGGCGCTGGCGGAGTTTCCGTAGCGGAAGTAGCCGGCCCAGCCGCGCAGGAAGCGGTTGACGTCCTGCGCGACATCCTCGACTGGTTCGCGTAGCCTGCGCCGGTCCGTGAGTTCACGGATCCGGTCCCGGGCACGCTGCATCGCCTGACGCGAGGGCCAGCGAGCGAGGAATCGGACATGCCTTGACGCGGGCGTGTTTCCGCGCACCCAGCGGTGATGGAAGCCAAGAAAATCCAGCCCCTCCCCGCCCTCGCGCAACTCCACGATCCGCGTCTTGGCATCCTTGAGCGTGAGCCCGAGCCCGGCGAGGATCTCCCGCAACGCGACAAGCGCGCGCTCGGCCTGCTCCCGGGTCCGGCACATCACGACCATGTCGTCCGCGAACCGCACCAGAACCCCGGTCCCGCGCTCGGCCCACTGCCGGTCCAGCCGATGCAGATAGACGTTGCACAGGCACGGCGAGATCACCCCGCCCTGCGGAGTTCCGGCCACGTCACGCTTCACCGCGCCGTCCTGCATCACCCCTGCGCGCAGCATCGCGCGCAGCAGCTTCAGGAGATGGCGGTCGACGATCCGCTCCTCGATTGCCGACATCAACTCTGAGTGCGGGATCGCCTCAAAACAATTGGCGACATCCGACTCCAGCACCCACCGCTTGCCGCTCCACGCCTCGTCAACGAGGACCTGGAGCGCGTCGTGCTGCGAGCGCCTGGGCCGAAACCCGAACGAGCACTCGAGCATGTCGGCCTCGAAGATCGGCTCAATGACGATCTTGGCTGCCGCCTGAACGATCCGGTCAGGAACAGCGGGAATCGAGAGCGGTCGCAGCTCCGCACGCCCGGGCTTCGGTATGAACACCCGGCGTGCAGGCAGTGGCCGCCAGCTCCCTTCCCGCAGATCCGCGGCCAGCTCGTCAAGGAGCTTGGCGATGCCGTACTCCGCGACATCGGCGATGGTCTGCTTGTCGATGCCAGCCGCGCCGTGATTGGCGCGCACCAGCTCCCACGCCCGCTCCAAGACGTCCCTGCGGTGGACCTTGTCATAGAGCGCGTGAAACCGTCGTCCGGGATCGGCCTTGGCCGCCCGGTAGAGCGTTCGCTGCAGTTCTCGGACCTTGTCCTGCTTGGTGGTCCTAGCCATCTGGCACTCACCGGCCGTTCCCTGTACGTGACGCATGAACGAAGCAGCGGCCCTTCCCGTCGCCGCGGGTTGTGTTGTCCGCGCGGCTCAAGCGGTAGTACGACCGCCTCCGACGCCCACCCGGCTCGCGCCCCCTTCCTGGCTCATCACCGGTTATAGGGCCCGAACGCTCCGGCGCTGCTCCGCAGAACCACCGGGCCGGGGAGGGCCTCCCAAGTTCCCGCCGCCACCATGCGAACGTTCCGTGCCCTCTACGCCGGGGAGTCCATCGGGGCTGCTGGTCCAGGCTCTTCACCCCTTCCATGGCCTTCGCCGTGACAGACGCGGCTCGGCTCTCCCTCTCTCCCACCCGAAGGCGGGCACAACTAACGACGCGGCAGGCTTCACTTGACGCTACGGACCGCTCGCTCGCTCCCCCACAAGGGCTTTCGACGCTGGGCTTCGACCAGGCCCGTTTCCAGACCAAGCCGCCAGCCTGCTACCGGGCCTCCTGGCAGCTACCCGGACCGGACTCACACCGGCAGGCGACGACGAGCTTATGTTGGATCACGATCTACATATCGACCTCCAACGACTTGGCGCACTCTGAGCCTTTGATAGAGCGGACGACTTTTTCAACCCAACGCGTGGGGGATGTCGCGGGTCGTTGGTTGGTGGGCGTGTAGCTTCGCTTCACCGGGCCGTCAAGGGCGCCGCTGTCAGGTAGCCGGGGCGGTTGCCCGCCCCGGCTCCCACAGAACCGGACGTGCGCTGTTCGCATCCGGCTCCTCGGGACGG
>JBIOTT010000170.1:0-11859 GCA_044866195.1 Gemmatimonadales bacterium | reverse complement strand
AGCTTGAGAAGATCCGAGGTGCTGTACTCGCCCCCCTGGAGGGCGAACAGCACCGCGCCCACCACCGCCGCAAGCGCCGCCCAGCGCCCGGGGGTCACAGCGGGTAGAGATCCCTGCCCGGATAGTGCGCCAGCTCTCCCAACTCCTCGCCGATCCGCAGCAGCTGGTTGTATTTGGCGATCCGGTCGGTGCGGCTCGCGCTGCCGGTCTTGATCTGTCCCGCCCCGGTAGCCACGGCGAGGTCGGCGATGAAAGTGTCCTCGGTCTCTCCCGAACGGTGGGAAATGACGACGCCGTAGGCGCTACCTTTGGCGAGCTCGATGCACTGCAACGTTTCCGTAAGCGTGCCGATCTGATTCACTTTGATGAGGATCGCGTTGGCAACGCCCTCCTCGATGCCGCGCCCGAGCCGGTCGACATTGGTCACGAACAGATCGTCGCCCACCAGCTGGACCCGGTCGTGCAGCCGCTCGGTCAGCAGTGCCCACCCGTCCCAGTCGTCTTCGGCGAGGCCGTCTTCGATGGAGACGATGGGATAGCGGTCGACCCATTGAGCATAGAGCTCGACCATCTCCGCCGCGCTGCGGCGGCTGCCGTCGCCCTTCTTGAAGACGTACTCGCCGTCCTGGTGGAACTCGGACGCTGCCGGATCGAGCGCGATGGCGAGGTCGCGCCCCGATTGGTATCCCGCCGCTTCGATCGCCTGCATCACCGCGTCGAGCGCGGCCTCGTTGGACGGGAGCGACGGCGCGAACCCGCCTTCATCCCCCACCGCCGTCGACAGCCCCTGCTTGCTCAACACTTTCTTGAGCGCGTGGAACGTCTCCACCCCCATGCGGAGCGCCTCCGCGAAGCTCTCCGCGCCGATGGGCACGATCATGAACTCCTGCACGTCCACATTGTTCGACGCGTGGGCGCCACCGTTCAGGATGTTCATCATGGGCACCGGCAGCACCCGGGCCATCGGGCCCCCCAGATAGCGATAGAGCGGAAGCCCGGTATCCGCCGCCGCCGCCCGGGCCACCGCGAGCGACACGCTCAGGATCGCGTTGGCGCCGAGCTTGCCCTTGTTGGGGGTGCCGTCCAGATCCATCATCTCGGCGTCCACCGCGATCTGGTCGCTCGCGGCCATCCCCTCGAGCCGCGGGCCGATCACCTCGTTGACGTTGCGGACCGCCTCCCCCACGTCCTTCCCCCCGTAGCGCTTGGAGTCGCCGTCCCGCAGCTCCACCGCTTCGTGCTCGCCGGTCGAGGCGCCGCTGGGCACCGCCGCGCGCCCCTGCGCGCCGCTGGAGAGCATGACATCGGCCTCGACGGTGGGGTTCCCCCGGCTGTCGAGGATCTCGCGGGCGTGCACTTCGATGATCGTGGACATGGAGCTCCTGGAGGGACGGAAAGACGGCAACCTATGCCTGGCTCTCCACAGCGTCAACCGCGGCATCAAAGACACCGGCCGGTGAGCAGGGCCCCTGCATTCAGCGGAAATGATCGAACCCCGCGAGAGCGATCTCGGCGCCCCCGAGCGCCAATCGCACGCCCGCGCCGGCCGCAACCGTCCCGATCCGGGTGAGCGGACTGCCGGCCTCGGCGAGCAGCGCCTCGCCCGCGTCGCCACCGAACTCGGCGGGCAGCGTGACGAGCAATTCGTAGTCCTCGCCACCCTCGGCGGCGAAGCGCGCGGGGTCGACACCGAGCGCGGCCCCCGCGCCGATGGCGCAAGGCGCCACCGGCAGGCGATCGAGCTCGAGTCGCACCTCGACCACCGAGGCGGCCGCCAGGTGGGCCGCATCGCCGGCCAGTCCGTCGCTCAGATCGAGCATCGCAGTAGCCCCGTGGGCGGCGAGCCACCGGCCCGCCTGGAGCCGGGGCACAGGATGGGCAAACGACCGGCGCGCCTCCGCCTCGGGCTCGGCCCCCCGACGCCAGCTCTCGAGCGCGGCCCGAGCGCCGCCCAGGGTGCCGGTGACCCAGATCCCGTCGCCAGGCCGGGCGCCCCGGCGGGAGACCGGCCGCGCTGCGCGGCCGACCACGGTGATCGCGAGCGTCCAGGCCGAGCCGGCGGATAGGTCGCCGCCCAGCACCAGCCCTCCCGCCGACGCCGCGGCGTCGCCCACCCCCCGCATCAGCTGGGTGAGATCGGCCTCGGCCGCATTGGGTGGGACGGTGATCGCGGCCAGAAGCCCGATCGTCTCCGCGCCGGCGGCGGCAAGATCGGAGAGTGCGGCAGCGGCGGCTCGCCAGCCGATCTCATCGAACCGCAACCACTCGCGGCGGAAATGCACCTGCTCGACCGAGAGATCGGTGCTCAAGACCAGCTTCGAGCCGGAAGCTTCCGGGACCACCGCGCAGTCGTCGCCCAACGATCCGGCGGCCGACCCGAGCGTCCGAGCGATGGCGCGGATCCGGTCGAACTCGGGGCCAGGGCCCAGGGGCAGACTCATCTCAGACGGTTTGGGGTCTCATTAACTCGAACGCCACTGGCGGATTCGTCGCCTGGCCGGTGGTGCGGAGCAACTCCCACTCGCGCCACAGATCGGGCAGCGCAGAAACCACGTCCATGGGCCTCAGGCTGCGGGCGGAGACTCGCCGAGCGGCGAGGTCGGCGGCGCGGCCGAGAGTCTGGGCACCGAGCGCGGCGGCAATGTCGGGGGCGAGCCCGCGCGCCAGCGCGGCGGCGATGAGTCCCGACAGCAAATCACCGCTGCCCCCGGTCGCAAGCCCGGGATTTCCGGCGGCCACAGTGAGCATGGGCTGCCCCGGTCGCGCGATCACGGTCGGCACGCCCTTGAGCAATACCACGCAGCCCACTTCGTCCGCCGCAGCGGCCGCTGCTCCCCAGGGGTCCACTTCGCGGCGGCCCCCGAGCCCGGGGAACAGAGTGCGGAACTCCCCCGGATGCGGAGTGAGCACGAGGCGCCGCCCTTCAGCCAGGCGCCGCAGATCGCCGGTGCATCCCTGGAACGCAATCAGTCCGTCCGCATCGAGCACGACGCTGGAAGCCGCTCCGATCAAGCTCGCGGCGAGCTCGCGCCGTCCCGGAGCTCGGCCCAGACCGGGCCCGATCGCGATCGCGTCGGCCCGCTGGATCAGGTCCAGCAGCGCGTCGGTGGGTGGGTGGTCGAGCTCGTGTGCAAAGGTCTGGAGATCGGGCTCCGCCTGCACCAGCGCGGCTACGGTCGTGGCCGGCGCCGCCGCGTGGACCAGCCCCGCTCCCGCACCGAAAGCCGCCCGACCCGCCATCCGGACGGCGCCCGTCATGCCGGCGGATCCGCCCACCACCACCACGCGGCCCCGTACACCCTTGTGGTCGCTGGCACGAAGCCTGGGAAGCCACTCGGCGGCCTGGCGGTCGGTCACCAGCGAGGGCCACTCCGGGGCCGGCGCCGGGTGCCCGATGTCGACCACGATCACGTCACCCACCTCGTCCCGCGCAAGCAGGTGTCCTCGCCGGAGCCCGCCGAACGTGATCGACACGGCAGCCTGGACCGCGCCGTAGCCGGCGCCGCTCAGAAGATCGAGTCCGGTCGGCCCATCGACCGCGACGACCGGCACCGACAGGTCGACCAGGCGCTGGAGCAGTGCGGCGATGTTCGGTCGGGGCGGCCCGGACGCGCCGGTCCCCAGGAGCGCATCCACTGCCAGCCCGATCTGGGGCCACGGCCCGTCCGGCGCCACCTCGCGGACGCCGGCAGTTCGCGCGAGCTCCGCCATGCGCTGGCGCAGCTCGGAGCCTTCGCCCGAGGTCGCCGCGACCCACACCGGTACGTCCAATCGGTGCAGCGCACGCGCGATCACCCAGCCGTCACCGCCGTTGTTACCGGGGCCGGCGGCCACCAGCACTCCCGGGGCGAGCCGCGGACCGAAGCGCTGCGCGATGACGGCAGCGCAGGCGCGCCCGGCGGTCTCCATCAGGGTTGCGAGCGACGTTCCCGCCGCCTCGGCGGCGCGGTCCCAGGAAGAAGACTGGTCGGGGGACAAGACCGGGATTACAGGCATGCAAAAGCGTAAACGGTGAACGGTAAACGGTAAACGGGAGGCCCCCGTGGCTCGGGGCCCCCCGTTCACCGTTCACTGTTCACGCTTTATTTGTAGCTCTGCCCTATCACCCGACCAAACGAGATCTCCCCGTTGTCGATCCGGAGATTGAAGCCGCAGTCCGGGTTGGTGCAGACCCAGGCCTTGTACATGATCGGCGCGCCTTCGCGGCCGTAGTCGGACAGCGGGATCAGAGCTCCCTGCGAGCACTTGAGGCACCTGGGCCATTCTTTGGCCTCCATGCCGCCCCCCTTCCCCACCCTGCAAGTGCCGCGTCAGCCGCGCCGCACCCCCTGCCAGGCGTAGGTATCGTTGAACGCCTCCTGGAAGTCGTACACGCCGGCGAAATCTTCCTCGCGGTCGCCGGGTTGAGTCACCAGAAGGCCTACCTCTACCAGCGTGAAGACAATGCGGCCGAGATCCTCGGTCCGGGTCACGCCCCAATGCTCCAGTACCGGACGGGCGAGCAAGCCGAACTGCTCGAGCGCCAGATCGCGACAGGCCTGCGCCAACTCAGCGCCGGTCACGTGCCGGCGAACCGGAAGGCGGGATTGCAGAAACTCCACTGTCGCGAGCACGAAGAGATACGCCCGCTCGTCATAGCGGCCACCCCGGGCCCGGATGCGGGCCAAAACGTCGTCGGCGAACTGCAGCTCGTTCACGCGGTCTCTCCGGGGGGCGCAGCGTCAGGCGGTCCGCCGGACGCGGTGACGCGCCGCGGAGCCGGGCTGGTAGAGTGGAAACGCGCCGGTCATGGCCTTCACCTCGTCCTTGACCCGGGCGAGGGCAGCCTCGTCCTGCTGGGACAGCGCGCGATCGATCAGCTCCCCGATCCGGATCATCTCCGATCGGCCCATGCCGCGGGTCGTGACGGCAGGCGTGCCGATCCGGATTCCGCTGGTCACGAAGGGAGACTGGGGGTCGTCCGGAATGGTGTTCTTGTTGACTGTGATCCCGGCCTTGCCCAAAATCGCTTCGGCCGCTTTGCCCGTGAGTCCTTTGGGCCGGAGGTCCACCAGCATGAGGTGGCTGTCGGTGCCGCCCGAGACGATCGCCAGGCCGCGATCGACCAATGCCTGCGCCAAGGTCTTCGCGTTCTCGACCACTTGCGCCGCGTAGCGCTTGAAGTCGTCCGTCAGCGCTTCGCCGAATGCCACCGCTTTCGCGGCGATCACATGCTGCAGCGGACCGCCCTGCGTGCCGGGGAACACCGACTTATCGATCGCCCGGGCATGCTCGGCCGTGCAAAGGATCAGGCCGGCGCGAGGCCCCCGCAAGGTCTTGTGGGTGGTGCTGGTGACGACCTGGGCGTGGGGCACCGGTGATGGATACACCCCGCCCGCCACCAGGCCGGCGAAATGCGCCATGTCCACCAGGAAGAAGGCGCCCACCTCGTCGGCGATGGCCCGGAACGCGGGGAAGTCGATGATCCGGGCATAGGCACTGCCGCCGGCGATGATCAGCCGCGGCCGCTCGCGGAGCGCCTGCTCCCGCACCCGATCGTAGTCGATCCGGCCGGTGGTCGGATCGACGCCGTAGTGCACCGCCTGCCAGATGACGCCGCTGTGATTGACCGGCGCCCCGTGCGACAGGTGGCCTCCGTGGGGCAGCGACATGCCCATGAGCTTTTCGCCCGGCTTGATGAGGGCCATGAACGCCGCGAAGTTCGCCTGCGCGCCCGAGTGGGGCTGCACGTTAGCGTGCTCGGCCGCGAACAACTGCTTCAGCCGGTCAATCGCGAGCTGCTCGATCTCATCGATCACCTCGCAGCCGCCGTAGTACCGCTTGCCGGGATATCCCTCGGCGTACTTGTTGGTGAGGGGGGTGCCCATCGCGTCGATCACCGCGCGGCTGGCAAAATTCTCGCTGGCGATCAGCTCGAGCCCATCACGCTGGCGGTTCACCTCCCGGTCGATCAGCCGGGCCACGACGGGATCGGCTTCGCGCAGGGAGGCGTTATGGTCGAGCGTCATCCGGTCTCCTCGTCGATTCTTGCCATCGGCGGGCGCGACGCCCACCTGCGAACATCGGGCAAATGTAGGGTAAAAGACCGGAGAAAGGGAGAAGGGGGGAAAGGGAGAATGGGATCACCCTTTCCCGTACTCATAAAACCCCTTCCCGCTCTTCCGCCCCAACTGTCCGGCCGCTACCATCCGCCGCAGCAGCGGGCAGGGGCGGTATTTGTCGTCGCCCAGGCCCTGGTGCAGCACCTCCATGATGGCCAGACAGACGTCGAGCCCGATGAAGTCCGCCAGGGTGAGCGGCCCCATGGGGTGTGCCATGCCCAGCTTCATTACCGTGTCGATCGCTTCGGGATCGGCAACCCCCTCCATCACGCAGAAGATGGCCTCGTTGATCATGGGCATCAGGACGCGGTTGGAGACGAACCCGGGGTAATCGTTCACCTCCACCGGCGTCTTCCCCAGGGTCCGAGCGGTCTCCATGACCAGCGCCGTCGTGGCCTCGCTGGTAGCATGCCCTCGTATCACCTCGACCAGCTGCATCAGCGGCACCGGGTTCTTGAAGTGCATGCCGATGACCTGGCCCGGCCGCCGGGTCCGGGAGGCGATCTCGGTGATGGAAATCGAACTGGTATTGGTGGCGAGGATGGCGTCGGGGCCGCAGATCCGATCCAGCTGCTCGAACACGGCGAACTTGATCGCCGGGCTTTCGCTGGCTGCCTCGATCACGAGCATTGCGGCAGCCGCAGCGTCCAGGGTCGAGGCCGGCGTGATCCGGCCCAGAACCTCGCCCACCGCCTGCTGGGGCAGCGTACCCTTCTTCACCTGGCGCTCGAGATTGGTGCGAATGGTGCCGAGCGCCCGCTCGAGTGCGCTGGGCACGGTGTCGATGAGCGCCACGTCCCACCCGGTCTGCGCGAACACATGCGCAATGCCGTTTCCCATCGTGCCGGCCCCGACCACCGCCGCGCGCCGGGAGCTCATGACGTCTCCTTCCGGGTCCACCGCGCCGCTACGAACAGCGCGGCGATCAGGGCGACCGTCGCGAGCACGCCTCCCTCCGGTCCGAAACGACCGCCGGATAGCCAGGTAGGATCGCCTGCGTGATAGTCCAGCAGCGGGATCTTGAACGGCATGCCGCTCACCGGCGCGTCGAGCGCGGCCAGGGCCGCATTCCAGCCGAGGTGGGCGCCCCACGCAGCCCAGATCCCGCCGGGGGTATAGAACACAACGCCAAGCAGGAGCCCCGCGAGGGCGATGTTGAGAAAGCCTAGTGCGGTGATGTTGGGATTGAGGCCATGCAGCAGGGAGAAAACCCCTGCGGCCACGAGGACGAGTGCCGGCGTCCGTCCCAGGGCGTTGGCGATCAGCACCAGCGGGAGCCCGCGAAACATGACTTCCTCGCTCAGCGCCGCCGGAGCGAGCACGCCCGTGGTCTTTCCTACCTGAGAGACGTAGTCACCGAAGCCGCCCTGGTCGGAAGACCAGAACGCGGATCGCAGCAGCACGGCCGCGCCGATCGCGAACGCCGCTGCCCCCGCCCCGAGGGCGAGCCCCCGAAGCGCACCGGTGACCGCAACCGGACCCCTGGTCCAGCGCAAATCCCTGAAGCTCCAGCCGAGGGTCCAGCGGCCAATCATGACTGTAGCCAACAGGAACCCGACCAGCTGCGCGGTCCCCTGCACCAGCGTCTGGGCCGCGCCGGGCACCTGCAGTGCCCTGAGCCCGGCGGCTACATCGGACGCGGTGAGCGCAACGTAGCCGACGATGAGGAGGGTCGAGATCGTGAATCCGATCAAGCCGAAGGCGATCGTCAGCACGATCGCCAGGAGGACGCCCTTCCAGCCGGCCGGGATCCGAATGGTCAACGGATGGCGCGAAGCCGGGGGCGGAGCGCCAGGATGAGCAGCGCGGCGAGGCCCACCTTGACCAGATCGTTCGCGAAGAACGGCAGGAACCCCAGCCGGAATGCCGCCGCCGGGTCACCGGTCAGGATGGCGAGCTGGGAGACTCCACCGATGTGAATGACGAGCATCCCTAGAGCACATGCCAGAAGGATTCGCAGCACTGTCCGCCTTTCCGCCTGTCCGCCTGTCCGTCCACAGAGCCAGCCGGTCACCCCGGCAGCCGCGGGAAAGGCGAGCAGGTAGCCGCCAGTGGGGCCGAGCAGATGCAGCGCGCCGCCGCTGCCGCCGGCAAAAACCGGCAAGCCGGCTGCGCCCGCGGCGAGATAGAGCACGAGCGCCGAAGCGCCGCCGGCCGCCCCCAGCAGACCGCCGACGACCAGCACAGCCAGAGGCTGCAACGTGAGCGGTACTCTGGTTATGGAAAGTGGGACCGCCACCTGCGCGGCCAGCGCGACCAACGCGGCCCCGATGACCACACCGAGAATGCGCGGCGCGAGTCGGGCGCCTGCCGTGGCACCCGCTGCGCGCGCGGCCGTGCCGACCTCGCCGGGATTCATGAGAGCCTCTCTACGGTTAGGGCCACCGCATTGCCGCCGCCCAGGCAGAGCGTCGCGAGGCCGGTGCGTCCGTCGTGATCGCGCAGCGCATAGAGCAGCGTGGTGAGCACCCGAGCTCCGCTGGCCCCGATCGGGTGGCCCAGGGCGACCGCGCCGCCCTTCACGTTGACGCGGCTCCAGTCCCAGCCGAGGGCTCGGCCGTCCGCGATGGCCTGGACCGCGAATGCCTCGTTGGCCTCGATCAGATCGTAGTCGCCGATCCGGGTGCCGGCCTTTGCCAGCAAGCTCTTGACCGCCACGATCGGCGCGAAGAAGAGATCGCGTGGCTCGCCACCGCCCGTCGCATAGGCCGTGACCCGGGCCATCGGCGTGAGCCCGTGCGCTTTGGCGAAGGCGAGCGAGGTGACGACCAACGCGCTCGCACCGTCGTTCAAGCCGGGCGCATTGCCGGCCGTCACCGAGCCGTCCTTCTTGAACGCGGGCTTGAGCTTGGCCAGCAGATCCGCGCTGGTGTCCTTGCGGGGGCCTTCGTCATTCGCCACCGCCGTCGGGCCACCCTTCCCGGGAATCTGCACCGGGAGAATCTCGTCCTTGAACTGCCCGGCTTCCTGGGCGGCTACCGCCTTGCGATGGCTCTCGTAAGCAAAGGCGTCCTGGTCCGCCCGCGAGACCCCCGCCTTCTCGGCCGTGTACTCGGCGTACTCGCCCATGTGGCAGCAGCCGAAGGCGTCCCACAGACCGTCATGGATCATGCCGTCCACCATGGTCTGGTTGCCCGCCTTGATGCCGGTCCGCATGCCGTAGACGTAATGCGGCGCGCTCGACATCGCCTCCTGCCCGCCCGCGACGACGCACTCGACGTCGCCCGCGCGGATCGCCTGGGCCGCCAGCATCACCGCCTTGAGGCCCGAACCGCAGACCTTGTTGATGGTCATTGCCGGGACGGTGCCCGGGAGCCCGGCCTGGATCATCGCCTGTCGCGCCGGCGCCTGGCCCGAGCCACCCTGGATCACCTGGCCCATGATGACCTCGTCGACCACACCGGCATCGATCCCGGCGCGCCGAACGGCTTCACGGATGACCAGCGCGCCGAGCTGGGGGGCGGTAAGGCTCGAGAGCCCGCCCAGGTATCGCCCGATCGGGGTCCGCACGGCGGAGAGTATGACCGGGATTGTATGATCGCTCATCTGATTCCCTCTATTCGTTGAACCGCAGAGGCGCAGAGGACGCAGAGAACCTAATGGGGTGGTTGCGTGCCGAAGCTCCTCGTCCCGAGTGATGTCCTCTGCGTCCTCTGCGCCTCTGCGGTTCGCACCTGTCAATCGCCGTATGGCGCCAGCGCCCGCCTGCGGACCTCGTCGCTCACCTTGGCCAAAAACGTGTCCACCGGCATGATTTCCTGCTTCTTCCCCGCCCCGCGAATCCGGAGCGCCAGCGAGTCGCTCTCTGCCTCCCGCTGCCCGATCACTGCCATGTAGGGGACCTTGGCCAGCTCCCCCTCGCGGATGCGATAGTTGAGGGTCTCGTTCCGCTGGTCCACGTAGACTCGAAGCCCCACCGCCTTGAGCCGCCGAGCCACCGCGCAAGCCGCCTCGCCCTGCTCGTCCGAGATCGGAATCACCCGGACCTGTTCGGGAGCCAGCCACACCGGGAATGCCCCGGCGAAATGCTCGATCAGGTTGCCGGTGAACCGCTCCAGAGTCCCGTAGATGGCCCGGTGAATCATGATCGGCTGGTGCGGCTTGTTATCCGGGCCGGTGTACTCCAGCGCGAAGCGCTGGGGAATGAAGAAGTCGAGCTGGATCGTGGGCCCCTGCCAGGTCCGTCCGATCGCATCCTTGAACTTGATGTCGATCTTGGGTCCGTAGAAGGCTCCGCCGCCGGCGTCGATCCGATACTCGATGCCTTTTCGCTGCAGCGCCCGCTCCAGCATCGCCTCGGCCCGATCCCAGGTCTCGTCGGTGCCCAGCCGCTCCTCCGGCCGGGTCGAGATCTCGAAGTCGAGCTCGAACCCGAATGTCCGCCGGACCAGCCGGTCCACCTGATCGAGACAGAGGAAGATCTCGTCCTCGACCTGATCCAGAGTGCAGAAAAGGTGGGCGTCATCCATCGAGAGCCCCCGCACCCGGAGCATCCCATGCAACGTCCCGGACTTCTCATTCCGGTAAACGTTGGCGACCTCCGACAGCCGGATCGGCAGATCGCGATAGCTCCGCTGCTGGCTCTTGTAGATGAGAGCGTGCATCGGGCAGTTCATCGGCTTGACCCGATATCGGGTGTCCTCGCTCTCGCCGGCCCCGGCGGCCATCGGCGGGTACTGGTTGGCCGCATACAGCGGCAGGTGCCCCGAGATATAGAACAGCTCCTCGCGGGTCACGTGCGGCGTGTAGACCAGTTCGTAGCCACTCGCAAGGTTGTCGTCCTCCACCGCCCGCGTCAGGAGCCACCTGATCATTGCCCCCTTGGGGTGCCAGAGAACGAGCCCGGGACCGACGATCTCCGAGATCGAGAACAGATCGAGTTGTTTGCCGAGCACCCGGTGGTCGCGCTTGCGGGCTTCCTCGAGCCGGTGCAGATAGGCGTCGAGGTCGTCCTTCTTGAACCAGGCCGTCCCGTAGATCCGCTGGAGCATCTGGCGCTTTTCGTCTCCGCGCCAATATGCCCCCGCCGCGTGCAGCAGCTTGAAATGCTTGAGCCGGCCCGTGCTCGGGACGTGGGGGCCCCGGCAGAGGTCCTGGAATGGGCCGTCGGTATAGACCGTGATGGTCTCGTCCGGGCCCAGCTCGGCGATGCGCTCGAGCTTGAGCGGGTCGTCGGCAAAGCGGCGGTTGGCCTCTTCCCGGCTCACGACTTCTCGCACGAAGGGGAAGTCCCGCCTGGCCACCTCCCCCATCTGCCGCTCGATCTGCTCGAGGTGCTCCGGCGTGAATGGTCGCGGCACGGCGAAATCGTAGTAGAAGCCGTCCTCGATGGGGGGCCCGAACCCGATGCCGGCACCGGGGAACAGCTCCCGGACGGCCGTGGCGAGGATGTGCGCAGACGAGTGGCGGAGCAGCTCCAGCGCGTCGGGATCCTTGTCGGTGAGAATGGCGACGCTGGCGTCCTGCTCGATCGGGCGAGACAGATCCCAGATCTTCCCGTCCACCCGGATGGCGAGGGCGGCCTTGGCCAGCCCGGGGCCGATGGTCTCGGCCAGCTGCCGGCCGGTGGTGCCGGAGGCGACTTCCCGTACCGAGCCGTCGGGCAGCGTGAGCCGGACAGTGCTCACCGGGCGAGCTCCAGCGCCGGTGCCGGTACTATCCGGCTCACGCTGCCCGACGGCTCGGTACGGGAAGTCGCCTCCGGCACCACCGGCCGGCAGCTGGCCGAGACCATCGGCCCCGGGCTGGCCAAGGCCGC
>JBIOTT010000169.1:0-17051 GCA_044866195.1 Gemmatimonadales bacterium | reverse complement strand
AACCGGTAATCACGGTGGAACGCCAGGAGTTCAGGAACAGGAACACCACCAACACGGTCAACAGGGCGCCCTCGATCAGGGCCTCCTGCACGTTCCTCACCGCGTTGCTCACCCGGACACCCGCATCCTGGACGATCTCGAGCTTGGCACCCTGGGGCAGCCGCTTCTGAAGCTCGGTAACCCGGCGCCCGATCTCGTCACTCACCTGGGTCGTGCTGTATCCCTTGGCCTTGAGGACCTCGATGCCGACGGCCTCGCGCCCGTTGAACGCCGCCGCGGTGCGCTGCTCCTCGGTTCCGTCGAACACGTTGGCGATCTGCCCCAGCCGAACCGTCCTCCCGCCCCGCTCGGCGACGACCAGCTGGGAAAAATCCTGGGCGTCGTCCAGCCGGCCCTTGAGCCGGATGGCGCGCTCCTCGACATCGCTGTTGAGGCTCCCGACCGGTGCCGCGAGATTCTGCCGGCCCAGCGCCTGCACCACGTCCGCGACGCCGAGGCCGGATCCCTGGAGCTCGGCCGGCCGGAGCTGCACCGTCATCTCCCGCTTGACCCCGCCGACCACCGAGGCCTGGGCCACACCAGGCACGGTACGGAGCTCCCGTACGATCATGGGATCCGCCAGCCGGGTGAGGATGGGAACCGGAACGGTGGCGGAGGTGAGCGCGAGCGACACGACCGGCGCCTGCGACGGATCGAAGCGGGTGAGCACCGGCTCCTTCATCTCGGTCGGGAGATCCTCCCGCTTGGTCGAAATTGCATCCCGGATGTCTTGCGAGGCCTGCTGGATGTCCTTCTCGAAATCGAAGAACACCACGAACGTTGCCAGCCCGTCGGTGGCGCTCGCGATCGTCTTGGCCCAGTCGAGCCCGCTGATCGAGGAGAACGACTCCTCCACCGGTTCGATGATCTCCCGCTCCACGGTCTCGGGCGACGCGCCCGGATAGGAGATCGACACGCCGATGATCGGCTGCTGGATGTCGGGAAACTCGTCGGTGTGGATGTTGGCCAGCGCGGCGACACCGAACGCCACCAGCGCCAGCATCGAAGTGATGGTGACGATGGGGCGTTTTATTGCGAAGTCGGATATGAGCATGGGTACTCCTTAACTGCGTGAACGGTAAACGGTGAACGGTGAACGGGGGCTCCTCACAAGCCGGGCCTCCGTTCGTGATGCTCGCTCATGGGGCCCGTTCACCGTTTACCGTTCACCGTTTACCGCCTTTATCGCTCACTTCCTGCTCGGTCGCGGCCCCACCACCGGTCACCCGCACTGCCGTCCCCGGCAGCAGGCCCGCCGCGTTGCTGCGCAGGAGCGTGTCTCCTGCAGCCACGCCGGAGCGGAGCTCGATGGCGTCGCCTGCATCGTCCTTGACGCCGAGGGTCACGGCGACCTGTTCGACCTTGCCGGCGCGAATCCGGAGCACGCTCGGCGTAACACCCCGCTGATCGACCGACGATGCCGGCGCCACGATGGTCCGCCGCACCGCCGTGCCCACCCGCCCCTCTGCGTACAACCCGGCCACCAGCCGGCGCTCGGCATTCGGGATCGACACATAGACCCGCACCTGCCGGGTCGCGGGATCGGCAGCCGGATTGATCCGGTCGATCCGGCCGGTGAAGGTCTTGCCCGGATAGCCGCTCACGCTGAAGTCAACCGGTGCGCCCCGCTCGAGCTGCCCGATCTGCTCGGCCGGCACGGTGCCCTCGAGCCTGAGGCTGGTCGGGTCCACGATCGTGTAGAGCGCGCCGCCGGGCTGTACGACATCGCCCGGGCTCACGCTGCGCTCGCTCACCACCCCCGCGATAGGCGCCCGGACGGTGGTGTACTCCAGGTTCTTCTCCGCCAGCGCGAGCCGCGCCTGCGCGTCGGCCAGCTGCGCCTCCGCGTTGGTGGCGTTCCACGTCGCCGTCTCCAAGTCCCGGTCCGCAATCGCCCCCGCCTGGGCCAGCTTCTCGGAGCGCTCCGCGTTCCGCTTGGCCACTTGCGCGTTCAGCTCGGCGCTCCGGACCTGCGACTTGGCCGAGAGGTAGGCGTCTCGCACTGCCCGATCGTCGATCCGGGCCAGCAACGTCCCCTGCTCCACCCGCTGGCCCTGCTCGATGTAGGTCCCCAGCACCGTGCCGCCCACCTCGGCTCGCACCCGCGCTTCGCGCTCGGCGGTGAGCGTTCCGGAGATGCCCGGCCCGCTCTTCAGGACCACCGAGTCGAGCACGACGATGCTGCCGGGACCGAGGGTCGTGATCGACCCGGTCGGCTGCTCGGCTTTGGCGTCCGGTTCGCGGCGGCACGCGGCCGCCGCAACGAGCAGCACCGCGAGCCCAAGCCCGCAGTGGACGCGGCGGATGAACCTCATGGTGTCGCTCCTGCCTGAGTGGTCGTGGCCGCCGTGCCGCTGCCCGTGACGGGCGTCGCAGGCGACGTCGGCTGGCCGCTCTGAGGTTGCGGCACCGTGGTCGTGGTCTGGCCGGCGGGTACGGTCGTGGTGCCGGCGTTGGCGAGCGGAAGCGCCGGCAGTAGAGCCAGCCGCATCTTGGCGACCTGGAGATCGCGGGCGGCTTGCGCCCGGGTCACCTGCGCCTGTTCCAGCGCCACCCGCGCATCGAGCAATTCGGTCTGGGTCGAGAGCCCCTCGCGATAGCGGAGCTCAGCAATCTCGTAGGCGCGCTGCGCCTGCTCGACCGTGCCGGCGCTCGCCTCCCACGCCGCCGCCGACGCGCCGAGCTGGGTGGTGGTGCTGCGGTTGTCGAGCCGGGCCAGCTTCCGGGTCTGCGACAGTCGAAGCTCCGCGTCGTGGAGGTTCGCCCTGGCCACCTGCGCGTCGCCGCCCAACCGCCCACCGGTGAACAGCGGGACTGAGAGCCCGAGCCCGACGAACCAGTCGGTGAGGAAATCGTCGCCGCTGGGGACGCCGTCGGAGGGATAGGCAAATTGCGAAAAGGTCGACGTGACCGAGACCGAGGGCCACCGGCCGCCCCTCGCCGCCTTGAGCAGCCCGCGCTGCGCTTCCACCTGCTCGCTGGCCTGACGGACTGGCGCGCGCACGTCGGGATTGGTGTCTCCCGGCGAGAGTACCAGCGCGTTCACCTGCTCCATCGGCAGCTGGGTCGTGTCGCCCAGCTCGCTGGTGAGCTCGACCGGCTGCTCGGGCGCCAGGTTCAGGATCTGCCGGAGCCGCAAATAGGCGACCTCGCGGTCGGCCCGGCGCTGGATCACGACCGGCCGCTGATTGTCCCGGGTGACTCGCGCGCGCAGCAGGTCGAATTCCGACTGGTTGCCGACCTGGCGTGCGAGCTGAGTCTGCTTGAGCGTGGTGTCCGCCTGATCCAGCGTGGCCTCCGCGATGCTCACCAGCCGGTCGGCCAGGATCGCGTCGTAGTAGGTCTGGGTGACGTCCAGCGCGAGCTGGGCCTGCGAGGCGGTGAGCCCGAGCTCCGCGCTCCGCCGCTGCGCCCCCGCGGCCTTGGCCTGTCCCGAGGTGCGGCCGCCGTCGAAGAGCCGCTGAGAGAAGGAGACGCTGAAGTCGTAGGCGTTCTTACGGCCGAAGGGGAGCTCGGCCAGCCCGCCGCCGCCGGCGGCACCGAAGCGCGAGGTACAGGCCAGCCCGGTCTCGAGCGACTCGAGCCGGTCGCCGAATGGTAGGGCCGGGTTGGGCGTGAACGGGACCAGGCACTGAGGCGGTAGCGCCGACACCGCGTCGCGCGCGAGGTCGAACTGCGATTTGATGGTGCGGGTGTAGCTCGCGTTGCCGGTGAGCTGCGGGAAGTAGTCGCTGCGCGACTGGCGCTGCTGGCCGATCGCGCGGTCCACGGCGGCGCGGGCGATGCCGACATCTTCGCTGGCGGCGCCGGCCAGCCGGAGCGCCTCGTCCAGCGACAGCTGGCGGGCACCGGCCGTGGCGGGGGCTGGGGCAAGCGTCGGGTTCTGGGCGGAGACCGTGTCCGCTGTCAGACCGACCGCGAGCGCCACGCCAGCCGCGCCGATGGCGTGGCGGAATGCGTCCCGCCTCATGGCGCGCCTCTCCGGCCGGAGGCGGCCGGCTGATTCAGCCCGACAGCGCGCACCGCGAGGTCGACATAATGGCGCACGTTCTCCTCAGGATTAGGCACATTCGGCCACACATCGCGCCAAAGGGCGTTGGTGAGCAGCGCGCTCAGCAGCATGCCCGCTGCCGCTTCAGCGCAGAGGTCGGCGGCCGTGAGCCCGCGGGCCTGGAGGCCCTGGAAGAAGCCGACCAGCTGGGCGAACTCGCGACCGGAGTCCTCGGCTACGCAAGCGCCCAGCTCCTGGCGCTCCACCATCTCGCCCATGAGCCGGCGGATCAGATTGCGGTGCTCGTAATAGTGGTAGAAGACGGCAAGCCCCCAGCGGTACAGCTCGGCGGCCGGATCCGGAGCGTCGGTGTCGAGGACCGGCCGAGTGCGGGCGCCTCCGCCGGTGAGCGCGGCCCGGATCAGCGCGTCCTTGGAGCCGAAATGGCGGAAGACGGTGACTTCGTTCACCCCGGCGGCTTCGGCGATTCGCCGGGTGGTGGTGCCGTGGTAGCCGGACTCGGCAAAGAGGCGGGAGGTGACCTCGAGCAGCTTATCGTGCGTATCAGTCATAAGGGGTGCAAGTATGTGCTTGCTCTCCTCCTGCCGTCAAGTGCTTACCTGCATCGACTCCGGCTCCTACGCAGTGGCTGCGCCCCGGGTTGCAACGGCCTCTGCCGCGAACGCATGGCGGCCCCGCCGGGTGTGCCGACGGGGCCGCGGAAGCTCCCCAGTAAGAGCTCGAGCTCAGCGTACGAAGGTTCGGGACGCTAACCCGCGGCGGCCCGCTCAGCCTCCTCCACTGCCTCCGACGCCTGCGCCCACCGCTCGAGCGCGGTCTCGAGTGCGGTCAGGGCGGAGTCCACCTCCCGGCTCAGCTCCGCAGCGATCGCAGCCGCGTCTGCCCGGCTGTAGAGCGTCGGGTCTTGCAGCCGCGATCTGAGCTCGGCCACCCGCGCTTCTGCGGCCTGAGCCTCGGCCTCCGCCGCCTCGAGCGCGCGCCGCGCCGATCGAGCCCGGGACTGGGCCGCCCGGCGTTGGTCCATGCTCCCGCGGGCCTGCTCCCGCTCGCGATCGCGCCGGTCAGAGCGGATCGCTCTCTCCTCTGCTTCGCGACGCCCCCGCTCGACTTCGGCCGTCTCCCATTCGGCGAAGCCACCGGGAAAGTCGCTGATCCGGCGGCGCGCCAGCACCCAGGTCCGAGTCGTCACGCTGCGGAGCAGCTCGCGATCGTGGCTCACCAGGATCACCGTTCCCTCGTAGCCGTCGAGGGCGTCCTCCAAGGCCTCGATCGACTCGACGTCGAGGTGATTGGTCGGCTCGTCGAGCAGCAGGACGTGCGGATGCGCCAGCACCAGCATGGCGAGCGCCACTCGCGCCCGCTCACCCCCGGACAGCGTGCCCGCCCGGCGCTCGACCACGTCGCCCGAGAAGCCGAACCGGCCCAGATGATCCTGGATCGGCCCCCGCCCCCAGGAAGGCCGCAGATCGGCGATGATGTCGTACAGCGTCGAATCAGGCGGGACCTGGGCCAGGTCCTGGCGGAAATGCGCTACGGTGAGCGACTCGGGGATCCTGATCTGACCGGTATCGGGGGCTCGCTCGCCCCCGATCACCCGAAGCAGCGTGGACTTTCCAGAGCCGTTCGCGCCCACCAGGCCTACCACCTCGCCCCGCCGGACCACCGCCGAGAAATCGCGTACCAGCTCCCGGTCCTGTATAGCAATCCCCGCGCGCTCGGCCACCAGCACCTGATCACCACCTCGGCTCTGGGCCACCAGGCGGAGCGCCATCGCCCCCTCTTCGCTCGGAGGCGGACTCAATCGGTCGGCCCGCTCCAAGCGGCGGCGCCGTCCCTTGGCCTGCCGGCTGTTCTGCCCCGCGATGTTGCGGCGGATGTAGTCTTCTTCGGCCGCAAGGGTTCGCCGTTGCTGCTGGTACGCCCGCTCCTGCGCGAGCTGTCGTTCCGCCCGCTGCCGCACGAATTCCCCATAGTCGCCGGTGTAGGCGAACGCGGTGCCGGCGTCGAGATGAAGCACATGATCCGCGACCCGGGCCAGAAACGCGCGGTCGTGGCTGACGACCAGCACCGTGGCAGAGGTGCCGAGGAGATAGCTCTCGAGCCAGCCGATAGTCTCGAGATCGAGGTGGTTGGTGGGTTCGTCGAGGAGCAGCAGCTCGGCCGGGGCCACCAGCTGGCGGGCCAGACCGAGCCGGCCCGCTTCGCCGCCGCTCAGGGTCGTGGCGAGCTGCTCGCGGGAGGCCTCGGGATCGAACCCGAGCCCGTGCAGCACGGCGTCCACCCGGGCGTGGGCTTCGTACCCTCCCTGGTGGGTGAACCGCTCCAGGTCATGCCCGTAGCGCTCGAGCAGCTCGGGTGGACAACCGTCACCCCGCTCGGCGATGCGAGTGGCCTGCTCGTGCAACGAGTGCTCCAGCGCGAACAGCGACGCGTACGGCTCCGCGGCCGCCTCCCACACCGTGGCGGAATCCGCGAACTCGGGGTGCTGCTCCAGCACCGCGATACGGACGCCGCCGGCACGGGCGACGGTCCCGCGGGTCGGGGCGAGCTCGCCGGTGATCAGCCGGAACAGCGTCGTCTTGCCGCTCCCGTTCCGGCCGACGATTCCCCACCGTTCGCCCCGGCTCACCGTGAACGTGACGTTGCTCAAGAGCGGGCGGGCCGCGAAATCAATGGCGACGCCCCCGAACGCGACCTGCGTCACGCCGGCCTCGCCGAGCTCACGACCTCGACCGGCATCCCGACTGCGAGCTGGCCGGTTCCCCGGTGTACCAGGTTTTGCCCGAACATCACCGTGCCACCTGGCTTCCTGAACGTCGCGAGCGTGCGCAGCGGCTCCACCCCCCGCTCAGCGGTCTCCTGGTCGGTGGTGGTGGTTACGCATCGGTCGCATGGCTTCACCACCGTCAGCTCCAGTGCGCCCAGTCGCAGCTCGCGCCACCGGTCCTCGGCAAACGGCTCCGAGCCGCTCACGACCAGGTTGGGGCGGAACCGGTTCATGGGAAGCGAGACCTCGAGCCGGCGGTTGAGGGCGGTCAACGACGCCTCCGAGATGAGCAGAAACCCGAAGCCGTCGGCAAAGCTCACCCGGTGGCCCACCGCGTATTCCGGGTCGGTCTCCCGGACGACGTCGTTGGGCATCCACACCAGCCGAACCAGCCGCCCGAGAAATCGGCTCAGCCACTGCGCCGCCTCCGGGCTCACCGGCACACCCTCGGTGATGTCGTCCCAGACCTGGACCTTCACCCGCTCGCGTGTCCTTGGCACCAGCGGGAGCGGCAGCTCGGGCATGCCGGGCGCGCGCAAAACCAGCGAATGATCGACCAGCGCCGGGCGCACCAGCGCGAGCCGGGGCTCCTCCCGCTGGGTGACGAAATCGCCGGTGAGGTCGACCACCATCCAGCGGCGGTCGTGCCGGAGACCGAACCCGTCGACGTCCCACTCGGTGGGTGACAGCCCGCCGCACGATTTGATGGGGTAGAGATGCAGGGAGGAGAGGCGGAGGTCGTCCATAGGCACGAAAGCTAACCGCTATCCGCTATCCGCTGTCCGCTCCCGGCTACCACCCGCTCTGCCTCGGCATCGCTCATTGCCCGGTCCGCCTGCTTCGCCGCGGCGAGCAACGACTCCACCAGCCCCTCGTCGGCGGGGTCGTACCCATGCCGCGCGAGCCACTGACGTGCCACCGCGTGTCCCGACATGGAAGAAAGTGCGAACCGCTGCTCGAGCCCGAACACCGAGGCCGGGAGGCTCGAATAGGTGACCTCGGCCAGCTCGCGATCGCCCCGCTCCTCGGCCCGCAGGATTGCGGCTGCATGGATGCCGCTGGCGGTCCGGAAGGCGTCGGACCCGACTACGGGATGGTTGGCTGGGACCCTGAGACCCAGGGCCTGCGATGCAAGGCGGCAGTATTCGGGCAGCCGGCTCAGATCGCCGTGGGGCAGCCCCATGAGATGAAAGTTGGCCAGCAGCAGCTCCATCTCGGCATTGCCCGCGCGCTCGCCGGCGCCGAGTGCGGTCCCGTGCACCCGATCGGCGCCCGTCGCGAGCGCGGCCAGGCAGTTGGCCACAGCGAGCCCGCGGTCGCGGTGCCCGTGCCAGTCGAGCGCTATCGGCTCCCGCGAGGGCGTGATGACCTCGTCCTGGACGAATCGCACCAGCCGCTCGACTCCGCGCGGCGTCGCATGACCCGTGGTGTCCGCCAGGCAGAGCCGCCGGGCCCCCCACCCGATCGCATGCGCGTAGAGCGCCCGGAGCGTCTCGGGGTCGGTGCGGCTCGCGTCTTCCAGCACGAACATCACCGGCAGGCCTTCCCGGATGGCGAACCGGCCCGCCCGCTCGCTCAGGTCCAGCATCTCGGCCAGATCCCAGCCCTGGGACTCGCGGCGGATGGCCGATGCGCCGATGAAGATCGCGGCCTCGACGGGGATTCCGGTCTCTTGCGCCACCGTTGCGATCGGCGCCACGTCGGCCTCCACCGTACGCGCGGCCGCATTGGCCGCGAGCGGGAGCCGTTCGCGCGCCAGCTCGCGGGCGAGCAGTCGGGTCTGGGCCAGCATTCGCGGACCGGCGGCCGGGAAGCCGATGGTAACCGCGGCGATGCCGAGGTCGGCCATCAAGTGAAGCAGGCGCAGCTTTGCTTCCGGGGGAGGATCGGTGACGGACGGGCTCTGCAGCCCATCGCGCAGGGTCTCGTCGTTCAGCTCCACCCGGTCCGGAAGCGCGGGAGCTCGCTCGCCGTTCCAGTCGTGGATCAGGGTGCGGGGCACCGGTCAGCCGCGCGGGGCGCGCGCATAGCGGACCTCGTCGATGAGCGCAGCCCGGGGAATCCCGTCGCCGCCCAGCTTGAGGGCCAGCTCGCCGCCACCGGCACGGACGACCAGACCTTCGACCGACACTTTCCGGTCCCGCTGGAACCACACGGTCCCCTGCGCCACCGAGCCCAGCAGCCAGCGATCGGTGTCGCCGCAGAGGGCTCGAAGGCCGCGCTCGCCCACGTCGATGATTTCGTAGGCCCGATCGTCGACGACGAACAGGGGCCGGACTTCGGTTCGGTATGGTAGCCGCTCGGAGGAACGGCGCTCGCGCTGGGTCATCGGTGCACCACCAGTATCGACGTTCAGCAAGGTCGCCCGGACTGCGGGCGGAGACAAGTCGCTGGCGGCTCGAACGGGGTGGTGTTACGGTAAGGCACCCGTGACCCATCTCTTGCCGATTCTGGCGCTGGGGTTCTTCCTCGGCATGCGCCACGCGACCGACCCCGACCACGTGATCGCGATCGGGACGATTGTCACCCGCTATCGAACCACCCGCGGCGCGGCCGCGATCGGGATCGTTTGGGGCATCGGGCACTCGCTCACGATCCTGCTGGTCGGAACCGGCATCGTCGTGTTGGGCTGGGTGATCCCCAGTCGTCTGGGGCTTTCCATGGAGCTCGCGGTCGGCGTGATGCTCATCGTGCTCGGCATCGCCAACCTGTGGGACATCGTCCGGCTGTTCGGCCGCCGCCGCGCTTCAGCGAAGCCGGAGACTGGCCACGTCCACTCCCATGCGCACCAGCACGGCGACTACGTCCACACCCATTTCCACCGGCACGATCCGGAGGCCCATCCCCACAACCCGGAGCAGACTCCGGTAGCCTGGCTCGACCGCCATTTCGGCGGCCTGCGCCTGTACCAGCTGACGCGGCCGCTCGTGGTCGGCATCGTTCACGGCCTTGCCGGGTCGGCCGCCGTGGCGCTGCTGGTACTGGCCGCAGTCGACAATCCCCGATGGGCGATCCTCTATCTCCTGATATTTGGGCTGGGGACCATCGTCGGGATGATGCTGATCACGCTGGCGATCGCGCTGCCGTTTGCCTACGGCGGCCGGCAACCGCACCTCGCCGGCGGGCTCAGGCTGGCCGCGGGGCTCGTCAGCGTCGGGTTCGGCTGCTTCCTCACCTACCGGATCGGAGTGGTCCAGGGGCTGTTCAGCAGCCACCCGCACTGGACGCCCTGACCTCAGGCATTCCGGACAGCGGCGGACTCAACCGGGGCGGCGACGCGCGAGCAGGCTCAGCAGGACTGCCGATGCAAGGGCGAGCCCTGCCAGTGCAGCCAGGCCACCACTGAACCCTCCGGTCGCCTGCTTCACCTGACCAAGCAGGTTGGGTCCCACCATCTGCTCTACCACCTCGGTGGCGACTTCCATCGGGATGCCGACCGCGGCCATGTCAGAGCACCTCCGAAGCAGCCAGGGGACCCGGCTCCGCCGGCTCCATCGCCACGTGTCCGACGCAGTTGCGCCACGCTTTCCGCCCCGCGCGCCGCAGGGCCTGCACCGCGCAGTCCGCCAGCTCCTCGCTATCGAGCCGCTGGGTGAGCGCGGGAAGCCGCGCGGCAAGGCTGGCGGGCTCGACCTCGGTCGGGAGTGGTCCAAGGTGAGCATCGACCGCCCGCAAGAAGGCGGCGTCGGCCCGGATGACGGCGAGCGATTCCACCAGCTGCAGCGCCTCGTAGTCGTCGTCCCGCAGTGCGTACCAGGCCGCCAGATCGATCGAGCGAACCGAGTCGAGGCTCAAGGCAAACTCGCGAGGGAGGAGCTGCCCGTCCTGCTGCTGGTACACCATGTAGCGAAAGCCGGTGGAGTGGGGAGAATCGGTGCCGCAGAGGAAGAGCCCACCGGGCCGGAGGAC
Organism: Gemmatimonadales bacterium; assembly: GCA_044866195.1. Taxonomy (GTDB): domain Bacteria; phylum Gemmatimonadota; class Gemmatimonadetes; order Gemmatimonadales; family GWC2-71-9; genus DASQPE01. The sequence goes on along the minus strand of JBIOTT010000169.1, from coordinate 6,324 downwards.
CCGCGCAGCCCACTCCAGCGCTGCCTGGCGAAACTCACGGTCGAAGTACATGAGGACGTTCATGCAGCGGATCACGTCGGCGCCGCCGTCGATCTCGAGTGAACCGATCTGGCCGGACACGAGCCGGAGATTCGCCGTCTCGTAGCGGCCCGCCGGGTTCAGCACCAGCCGGGCACCGTCGCGCTCGACTTCTCCGACGCCGCCGTTCTCCGCCGGCAGCTCCGACAGCAACCGCTCGAGCAGCCGGCGGAACCGGGCGCGGGTTGCCCTGGGATCGCGGTGCAGCAGATCCCAGGTGGAGGGGTCGGCGGTGCCGGCTTGGTAGTAATGCAGCCGCTCCCGGTCTTCGAAACAGGCGTACGCGCCGTGCTCGTCGTACACGAGATAGCGGCCGAAGGTGGGATCTGCGCCGATGATCCGCCACTCGGGGAGTCGAGCGGCAGTGTCGATTGCGGTGAGCGGAGGGAAACCACAGCCGAGGTCGAGAAGCACCGGCTCGCTGCCGGGGTGGTGCCAGGGGTTGGCGGCGACGTAGTCATCGAGCTTCCGATGGCGCCCTGCGGCAGTAATCGGCGGTACTGCCCCCTCCCAGGCGCCGGGCAGAAGCCCGGGTACGATGACGGCAAACTGCCAGGCCGCCAGGGGCGAAACATCGCCCGCCTCGAACCGGCTGGCTCGCATCAACCGAAAGGCGCGGTCTACGAACGCCTGCGCCTCGCCGCTCGCCGTCTCGAGCGGGCGCAGGGCAGCCAGCACCTCGGGCGACAAACGGCCGCCGAAATACGCGTGGTTCCACCGCTCCACAATGCTCCGCATGCTTCCCTATTCCACCCGGATCACACGGATCATTCCATGCGCAAGGTGCGGCTTACCGTCATGCGCGTCGGGGACGAAGCAGACCAGGGCGGCATACTCCCCGGGGACGAGATCGGTCGTCATAAAGTTGACCGCGCCGGGCGAGAGAGCCAGGGTCCCTCCAGCCGGTTCGAACGGCGGCGGCCCCTTCCGGGTCTTCGCCCACTCGAGCGCCTCGCTCGCCGTCTTCCCCGGCAGCAGGCGGACCATGAAGACCTCGTGGGGCTGAGCACCGGCGTTCTCTACCCGGATGGTGTGCCGCCCGGCGCGGAGCTCGGGCGTGAACGCGAACGAGTAGTCGTTCAGAACCAGGCGGCCGTCGGTGGGCTCGCGAGCCCCCGCGCCGGACGTCGGGACGACGGTGAGGGAACGCAGCATGCCCTTCGCGAGATGGGAGACACCGTCCTTCGAGGTGATGAAACAGAGCATGGCGTAGTTGCCCGGGGCCAGATCGACGGTGACTTCGTTGGGGGCACCGGGTGGAGGCACGTTGGGCCCGCCGACGTAGGTGGCCCACGGCGGCGTCAGGTCCCCTCTCGCAGCGTGCTCGGCCAGCTCCCGGAGCGTGTGTCCTTCGCCCAGGCGAGCAAGCTGCAGATGATGCGGCTCGTGCCCCTGATTCAGAAGTTGGATCCGGCTGAGCCCGGCCGGGATGGTATCCGGAGCGTGGAAGGAGTAGTCTCCCGCGTGGACTACGATCTCGCGCGGCGGGCTCGGGCTGGCAGCGGCGCTGCCGTTGCGACAACCGGCCAGGGCGAGCGGGAGGAGCGCCGCGGCGGTCACTGTTACCATATGATGTCGGATGACTGAGCGTTGCATGGTCGGGTCCCTGTAAGAAGGCCGAACGAACAGTGCGCTTCGGGGGAGCCGGGACGTATCGGGGGGCGATGAGGACGGCTGTAAACCTGCGGTGTCGATCGCTGTCGGACAGCGACTGACATTCAGTCGGCGAGGATGATGGTGTGATGCCATGCATACGGCGGGTACTCGAGACCGCGCTGTACTGCGAGCGCTTGGACCGCACGGCCAAGTTCTATCGCGAGCTACTGGGCAGGGAGCCCCTGCTCGAGAGCGAGCGCCTGGTCGCGCTGGATGCAGGCGAAGGGACCGTGCTGCTGCTGTTTCAGCGGGGCCAGTCGTCGATGCCGCTCGCGACCCCGGGCGGAGTCATTCCAGCGCACGACGGCTCCGGGCCGAGCCACCTCGCGTTCGCGATCGATGCGGCGGAGTTTGCTGAGTGGGAGACGCGGCTCGGGGCCTTGGGGGTGGACATCGAGAGCCGAGTGAGCTGGGGGCGCGGCGGGCGGAGCCTCTACTTCCGGGACCCCGACGGGCGCTCGGTCGAGCTGGCGACGCCGGGCACGTGGGCCACGTACTAGCAGCACTAGCCGCGCGGCTAGTGCTGCGCTCCCTCCTCGTCGCCGCCGAGCTGCGTCTCCGACTCCGCCGCCGTGGCGAGGTCCACCCCGCCCGCCCCCAGGATCTTGAACAGATTCCACTGCTGTCGCTTCGCGGTGCGCGAGCGGGGCCCGTTGTAGATCGTGCTGATCACCAGCACTCCATCGCGGCGGCCGAGATAGCCCGCCAGCGCTGAGACGCTGTCGAGCGTGCCGGTCTTGGCCCGCATCACGCCGGCCGGCAGCACGCCCCGGCCGAAGTGGCGCAAGGTCCCGAACCCGTTCGCCGGGAAGAGGGTTGGGAAGGTCTCGAGGCCGCGCACCCGGGGGAGTCGAGCCAGGTAGAGCGCCTGAGTGAGCGGGGAGACCCGATCCTCGAGCGAGAGCCCGCTTCCGTCCACCAGCCTCACCGCCGCCCCTGCCCCAACGATCTCCTGGACATGCGCCGTGAGCCGCTCGGCGGCGTTAGCCGAGCCGTCGGCCCAGCGGAGCAGCGCCTCGGCGCCGATGTTGAGGCTCCGCCGGTTGACCATCATCGCGAGCGAGTCGAACGGGGCGGAGGTCAGCTCTGCCAGGACCGCCGGGCGCTCGAGCATCCCGGGCCGAGCCGAGTCTTCATTCCGCGCCCAGCGGATGCCGGCTCGCGACAGCGCAGCGCCCCAGGCTTCGCGCAAGACCAGGTCCGGCCGCTCGGCGATGGTCGAGACGCCGGCGATGCGGGAGTATCGGCCAATGGTGCCGCTCAGCTCCCAGGTGCCGTCGGGCAGAGTCACGAGGGTGAGCTTCTGGCCGCTCCCGGCCACGGTGCGGGCGGTAACCTTCACCAGCGCCTCGGCGCCGGCTGGAATCGCGTAGACCACCGCGGGCGGCGCGCCGATCATCCCCGCGGGCTTCAAGCTCCAGCCGACCCGGTTCTCGTGCAACGTGACGGCCCCGACCGGCGGGGCGTAGAGCTGGCCGACGTAGCGATCGCCCCAGACGGCGGGTATGCGGGTCTCCGTGCTGCCGGTGGTGCTGGTCAGCGCCATCGGACCGCGCAACTCGCGGACGCCTACGGCGCTCAGCTTCTTCGCGAGGTCGCGCAGCATGGGACCGGAGCGGGCGGTGCGCTCGAGCGTGGGATCGCCGTTCAGCTCGAGGCCCCAGGAGCCGACCCAGACACCGGCAGAGTCGAGATGGCCGCGGCCGATCACCCGGGTGGCGAGCCGGGCGTCGGGCCCGACGATGCTCCGGGCGAAGCCGGTGGTGAAGATCTTGGCGGTGGACGCGGGAATGAGCTGAGTTTCGGGGTTGGCGCTCCAGAGCACTCGACCCGAGGTCGTAGCGACGGCGATGCCCCATTGCCCGGGCGCGACCCGCTGGGACCGGGCGTACCAGTTGTCCAGGGCGCGAGCGAGGTCGGCCGCGATCGTCTGAGCCATCGCGGAACGCGCGGGAAGCGCGCTGGCGGCGGCGAGGAACGCAAGAATCGAGAGCGAGCGTCGCATGGGCACCCGGAAAAAAGGCACGTCTGTTTTTGCTTAGGGCAAAGCGCGGGCCGCCCCTCTACGAGGCCGGCGATTCGGCCGGCGCTGGCGGCACGCTGTCAGTATCGGTCGCTGTACCGGTTTCCAATACCCGGCGGGCGCCCTTCCAGAGGCGGCCCTGCCGGGTGCCGGGCGCGGGAAGCGGCACCTCGACGACGGTGCGCTTCCGGCTGCTCGCATGGACATAGCGGCCGTCGCCCACGTAGATGCCGACGTGAGTGATCCGGCGGCCGCGGCCGAAAGTGAGGATGTCGCCCGGCAGAAGCTGCGCGGTGTCGCGCGGGACGGCGACGCCCAGCTTGGCCTGCTCGGCAGCCGTGCGGGGCAGCAGGACGTGGAAGACCGACATGACGTACTGGACGAGGCCGCTGCAATCGAACCGGCGGCCGGGCTGCACTGCGCCCAAGCGGTAGCGGGCACCGAGCTGGGCGCGGGAGACTTGGGCCACCGAGTCGTGCACGCCATCCTGCGCCCGCGCAGCAGGCGCAAGCGCGAGCAGGCAGAGCAGCGTCAGGAGACTCGCGGGTCGGATCATGTCTCTCGCCGAATGCAGGACGTCGTGCGCCCAACCACAGCAGCGCGGGAGCGTTTGCGGTGCAACGTCTGGCTTTCCGACGCTCGAGAGCGTCGGGAAACACGACGGTTTGAGCGAATCGACTGGTTGCCAACGGGTCGGAACGGGGACGCCCGGTTCAGGGCGCCGTGCCGAGGCGCCGAGTTCACGCGCCGGTCTTTCAGTAAGGCAACCGGCGTGCCGTGCCCGGCACGCCGGGATAATAGAAGGAAAGGGAGTAAAGTCCAGAGGTCCAGGCGGAGCCGGGGGTTAGGAGGGGGCGGTTCGGGTGATGCCTGAGCTCGACCCCGGCCAATCCTTGTCGCAAAAGCGACCCTGACTGACGCAAAACCGGCCTGCCGGGGTGGGCGGTGGCGCAGCATCGTTGTGGGGGTGCGGCAGCCGCGGCCCTGCCGGGGCGGCCTGCCGCGGGTCGGTCTCTCCCAGCCGACAACCGTGCAGTCGCATGCGCGAACGTCCTTCTTCATGTAGGAGCGCCGATGGCGCGAATCACCGCGGTGATGGCGCTGGCCTAGGCGCGGAGCCGTTCATCGGAAATCAGCGTGACCCAGTCGTTCAGGCTGACCGAGGAGCCGGCGGAAGGACGGCCGACTAGAGTAAGGTGACGACGATCAACGGGCAGAGCGGCAATGAATCGTGGCGCTTCGGCCAAGTGCCGCTGGTGCACAGGGCTCCTTCGTCCGTCCTCGCGACCCTTCCGCCGCTCCCGCCTCGGCGGTGGGTCGGGATTCTATCTGGATGCGCCCGGGGCACTGATCGGGACGACGCTGGCGCTGTTTCCGTTGGTCGCGCTGCCGCTCTGGCAGGCGCGGTGTCGAATCCGCTACTCTTACGCTCGCCCTAGCGGCGGTCGCCGTCCAAGCCCGCGCATGGGTGGATGGCAAAGGCGGACGGCCCCGCAATGACCGACGTACGGGCCTGAGTCGTCACCGGCGGTTGAGGCGGTACCGGCAGCGGAGTTACGCGCGGGTCGCGGAGCCCGGAGGGCTTGGCATACATAGCGCTCTCTGCAGCATATGATGTGTCACAGCGGCGGGGCAAAGGCCGCGGGTAGGCGGCGCCGAGTGGGTTACCTCGTCCGCCTAATTACTGGTTAGGCGGCATCGAAGAACTGATCTCCGAGGCGAGCAAATGGCGATCCCTGACTTCCAGTCGTTCATGCTCCCCGTTCTCGAGCTGGCCAACGACGGTCAGGTCCACTCACTGAGCGACGCCCGAGAAACGCTGGCGGCCCGGTTCAACTTGTCACCTGAGGACCGGGCTGAGCTGCTTCCAAGCGGAAGACAACGCCGGTTTGACAATCGCGTTGCCTGGGCGAAGGTCTACTTAGAGCAGGCCGGACTGCTGGCGTCTCCCCGCCGCGCACACTTCCAAATCACCGAGCGAGGTCGATCCGTCCTAGCCGAAAGACCCGAGCGTATTGACATCGCCTTGCTGGAGCGATTCGACGAGTTCAAGGAGTTTCGGTCCGCCAGTGCGAAGGAGCCAGGAGGCGCCGCCCAGGCACCTGTCGTCGAGGCTGTAAAGTCCGGCGGCACGCCCGAAGAGGCGCTTGAGCAGGCCTACCAGAGCATCCGGGCAGAGCTGGCTTCAGATCTCCTGGCCAAGGTGAAGGCCGCCTCTCCCGACTTCTTCGAGGCACTTGTGGTCGAGCTCCTCTTGAAGATGGGCTATGGCCGGAACCGCGCTGAAGCCGGGCGCGCCATCGGAAGTGCCGGCGACGAAGGCATCGATGGCATAATCAGCGAGGACCGTCTCGGCCTCGATACCATCTACATCCAAGCCAAACGGTGGGATGGAACGGTAGGTCGGCCCGAAATTCAGAAGTTCGTAGGCGCACTGCACGGTAAGCGCGCGCGGAAGGGCGTCTTCCTCACGACCGGGTCCTTTTCAGCAGATGCGCGAGAATACGTGTCCCATATAGACCCTCGCGTTGTGCTGATCGACGGCCGGCAGCTCGCCGAGTACATGC
>JBIOTT010000168.1:0-8436 GCA_044866195.1 Gemmatimonadales bacterium | reverse complement strand
GCAGCGACCCGGAGGCCGATCGAGCCTTCTTTCGCAACGTGCTGAAATTTCCCGCGGTCGACGCCGGGGAGGGATGGCTCATCTTCCGCCTGCCTCCCTCCGAGCTGGGGGTCCATCCCTCCAGCGGCCGCTTCGCGCAGAGCCATGGCGACCGGGATCTGCTCGGCTGCGTTCTCTATCTCATGTGTGACGACCTCCGGTCGTCGATGAAGGCGCTCGAAGCCGGGGGCGTTGCCTGCACCGAGATCGAAGAAGCCGAATGGGGGCTTAAGACCACCGTCCGGCTGCCCAGCGGGGGCGAGGTCGGCCTCTACCAGCCGACCCACCCCACGGCGATCCAGTGATGCCGATGCAGATCGCTCTCCTCCGTGCCATCAAGCTCGCGGCCCTCGCCAAAGTCTGATGGTTCGGCGCACCCGCCCGGTCGAGCACGACGTGAAGCGGGTCCCGGCGTTTGCCCGGACCATCGGGGCCGTGAGCCTCCTCGCGCTGCAGCCGCTCCCGCTCTCGTCTCAGGTCGTCCAAACCGGGTTTCTGGATCGACGGATCATGATCGCGGGCCATTCACACCATTATCAGGTATTCGTTCCGGCAGCCTACACGCCTTCGCGGCGGTGGCCCGTCATTTTGTTCCTGCATGGCGCGGGAGAGCGCGGTGTCGACGGGCTGCTCCAGACCCAGGTCGGGTTGGGCGCCGCCATTCGCCAGAATCCGGCTCGCTTTCCGGCGATCATCGTTTTCCCCCAAGCCCCGCCGGAATCGATCTGGACCGGTGTCACTGGGCAGGTAGCTATCGGCGCGCTCGATCGCACCACGCAGGAGTTCCGAACCGACCCGAGGCGGGTGTATCTCACCGGCATGTCGATGGGCGGGAACGGTGCGTGGTATCTCGCGTACCACCATCCATCCCGCTTTGCGGCATTGATCCCGGTCTGCGGCTGGGTTACCCATTTCGGGAAATGGGCAGGGTTCGAACCGATCGTTCCGGCGGACAGCGGATCGCCCCTCGAGGCCCTTGCCCGCCAGCTGCGGCACCTTCCCACCTGGATCATTCACGGCGAGGTCGATCCGGTGGTGCCGGTGGAGCAGTCACGCCGCGCGGCGACCGCTCTCAAAGCAGCCGGCGCCCCGGTGCAGTATCTCGAGCTGCCCGGAACGACTCACGATGCGTGGGACGCGGCGTACGGGTCGCCGATGCTGTTCAGTTGGCTGTTCTCACAACGGCGCGCACGCTGATGCGGCGACCGAGCAATCCCGCGAGCCTAGCCCGGACCCAGGAGCAGGTTGTGGATCACGACATGAATGAGATCGAGCAGATCCTGACGTTTCTGCGTGCTGCGGAGCGCCTCAAAACGGTGCTGCGGAGCGGATGGACCTCGGCGGGCCAGCGGGAGAGTGTGGCTGAGCACACCTGGCGGCTCTGTCTCATGGCGTTCCTGTTTACCGATCGCTACCCCGACGTGGACTTCGCCAAGCTGATCAAGATCTGCATCATCCACGACCTGGGTGAAGCCCTCGGGGGCGACATCCCGGCACCGGCGCAGCTGGCGCCCGGGGGCAAAGCGCCGCAGGAACGTGCCGACCTGCTCGAGCTGGTGCAGCCGCTGCCGCCATACCTGCGACAGCAGATCATGGACCTGTGGGACGAATACGAGGCCGCCGCCTCACCGGAGGCAAGGCTGGCCAAGGCGCTGGACAAGCTGGAGACGATCATGCAGCACAACCAGGGAAAGAACCCGGCGGACTTCGACTACCGCTTCAACCTGGACTACGGCAGGCGATACACCGAGGCCGACCCGCTCTTGGCAGCAGTGCGAGCCCGGCTGGACCAGGAGACTGCCGAGCGAGCGGAGCAGTCCGACCCGAACCGCTCCAACGCCTGATCCGCCGAGGTGGTGCATGGAAGTCGAACTGCTGCTGGTCCCTTACGATTCCGCGCAGCGTGGCATGGGCCTCGGTGCCGGTCCGGAGCGCCTGCTGGCTGCCGGGCTCATTCCCGCTCTCGCGCGCGCCGGTCATCCAGTCGTCGGCACCACCACCCTCGCGGCTCCGCCCGGGCGCGCCGCGGAGATTCGGACCGCCTTCGGGCTAATGGCCGCGCTGGCCGCGGCCGTCCGGACCGCTCGCGCCGCCGGGCACTTCCCTCTGGTACTGGCGGGAAACTGCAACACCTGCATCGGAACGGTCGCGGGACTCGGCGGCGGTGCCGGAACCGCGGTGCTGTGGTTCGACGCACACGGCGACTTCAACACGCCAGAAACGACGACGAGCGCGTTTCTTGACGGCATGGCGCTGGCCACGCTCACGGGCCGCTGCTGGTCGGCTTTGGTCCGCGCCGTCGACGGCTTCACATCGGTTGCCGAGAGCGCAGTCTGTCTGCTGGGCACGCGGGATCTCGACCCTGCGGAAGCAGAAGCGATCTCGCGCTCGCCGCTGCGGGTCCTCCCACCGCGCCAGATCGCGGCCGAGCTTCCGGCGCTGCTTACCGGGATGGCGCCGCAAGTGCAGCGTGCCTATCTGCACCTCGACCTCGACGTGCTGGACCCGGGCGAGGGCCAGGCCAACGAGTTCGCCGCGCCAGGGGGACTGTCGCTGGGGGAGCTGCGGGAGGCGGTAGCCACCATTGGGCGCTCGGTGCCGGTCGAGGCGGCGACCCTCTCCGCCTATGACCCGTCGTACGACGCCGATGGCAGGATCGGAGCGGCTGCCGTGACCCTCGCCCAGACGATTCTTACAGCAGCCGCCGCGCAGGGCAGCGGAGCGCTGCGATGACCACAGCGGCTAGCCGACCGCAGGAGTCCGGCGCATGTTACCAGTGCCCCTCCCCCCGGTCCTGGAGGTCCGTATGGTCCCGCCCACTGCTGCGGCAGAGGCGCAAGCGCCCCTCGAGCGGCGCCACCATCTGCGCGTCACCTTTTCGCCGGTCCAACGCCCCCGCCTGCACTTGCCCGCCGGGGTGCACGAAGTTCTCGACGCCTCGCTGGGCGGGCTGCGCATTCGTCACGCCGACCCGGTCCGGCCTGAGGTCGGCCATCGGCTGGTAGGGCTCCTGGAATGGCCCGGCGAGGAGGTCCCGGTGGCGGTCGGCGGCAGCATCGTACGGGTCCAAGCCACCGACATCGCCCTCACCTGCGATCTCGGCGATCTGTCACTGGCGTACCTCCTCGCTGAATCGGCGCGGCGGCGCGACCTCAGGGAGGGGCTCGCTCCGGAGCCTGAGGCGCCGCCGGCCGATGGCAGGGCGGTCAGCTGACAGCGGCAATGGCTGACGATCAAGTGGTGCGCCTGCTCGAGGAGCTGCGCGACCTGGCGCGGGACCAGGCCGCGCGCCAGCAGCACGTGCTGGCCGTGCAGGAACAGATGGTGGCCAACCAGAACCAGGCGATCGCCACTCAGCGCGAGGCGGTCGAAGCACAACGGAAAGCGCTGAGGCGGTTTCGTCCGGTGCTGGCTGGCATCGTAGGGCTGATCGTTGTCATTCTCCTCATATTGCTCTGGCTGGTGATTCGCATGGCCGGGCCGTACTTGTGGCACCGCTAAGGCCGGCGCTCGCTCCTTCGGCCCGGCGGATCGGGTTTTCTTGAGGGCATACCATGGCTGGACGCCCACTACTGGACAGCATTCGCGCATTCTTTACCCAGAAGATCGTTCCCCCGGCCGCCGCGCCGGTCTCGGCCCGTGCCGGCGCCGTGCAGCTCGCGGCCTGCGCCCTGTTGCTCGAGCTGGCCCACGCCGACGGGGAGTTCAGCCTGGCTGAGCGGCAGCACATCGAGGGTGCGCTTGGCCGCCACTTCGGCCTGGACGAACCCACGGCCCGGGAGCTCATCACCTTGGCCGAAGCCGAACGGTCCCAGGCCATCGATCATTTTCAGTTTACCCGGCTGATCACCGAGCACTACGATCTCGGTCAGAAGATGGTGCTGGCGGAGGTCATGTGGGGCGTGATCCTGGCAGACGGCCAGCTCGCAGACCACGAAGCTTACCTGGTCCGCAAACTGGCACACCTGCTTCAGCTGGAGCCGGCCTATCTGGCGCAGGCGCGCCGAGCGGCAAGCCCGCCGTCGTGAGCGCGGGCCGCGCAGGCCGCGGCACGGGGGACGGTTATGCCCGCACGACTCGATAGCCTGCGCCGCGTGCTCGCGGCCGAGCTTCCGATCACCCAACAGCTCGGCATTACCGTCGAGAGCGGTGGATACGACGGCGGCGTGGTGCTGCGGTTGCCCCTCATCCCGAACCGCAATCACCAAGGCAGCATCTTTGCCGGAAGCCTGAATGCCGTGGCAACCCTCTCCGGTTGGGCGGTCGTCTGGTTGGCCCTGCAGCACGCGGCCATCGGGGCAGCGGTGGTGATTCAAGACAGCACCATCGAATACCTTGCGCCGGTGAACCAGGACTGCTTCGCTCAGTGCGAGCAGCCGGATGCCGAAACGCTGGACCGGTTCCTGGAAACCATAGGCCGCCATGACCGCGCGCGGCTGGGGCTTACGGTACACCTCGTGGCGGGGTCGGGGCCGGTTGCCCGGTTCGCCGGCCGGTACGTGGCGCTCCGGTCGCGCCGGTAGAACCCGGGGCGAGTGGCATGAGCGCGACCCCGCGCCGAAAGTCCTTCCTGCTCGGGCTCGGTGCCACGACCCTGTGCCTCGCCGTTCTGCTGCGATGGGACCATCTGGCGCCGCTGCTCCTTGGTGGGCGGCCCCTGGGCTACGACCAGCAGCCCGGGTGGCTCAAGCTGTTGCAACAGGCCATAGGCCTCCTTCCCTGGCTCCTCGGAGCGGTTCTGGTCGGGCTCAAGCGGCGTGGCGGGACTGACCTGAGTCTGGGCTACTACGCGTTTGGCGCGTTGATGCCCCAAGCTGTTTTCCTGATTTGGCTCTTCGGGGCATCTGCCGTGAGCGATTGGTGGCACCGGGAGCACTTCGACGCCGCAGCGTGGCGGGTCCCGGCCGATACAGCAGAGGTGTTCTGGCCGACGCGTCTACGAATGGTCGACGATCTTCTTGCACGCGATCTGTTGTCGGGCCTCACCCGCGACAGCGTGCTGAGCCTCTTGGGACCGGCGAATCGCGGGGAGCGCGGCGACTCCAGCGTCTCGTACTATCTCGGACCGGAGCGGGACTGGCTCCGCATCGATTCCGAGGACCTCGTGATTCAGTTCGGTCCCTCAGGACGCGTCGTCGATGCCCGCATCGTACGCGACTGAGGCGCCAGGGAGCGGGGTTACCCTGCAGCCGAGCGCCGCCGAGCAGCCCCGCCAGGCCGAGTGAGAGCGCTGCGCCTCAGGCGCCGGGCGCGTTGTAGAAGAACTGCTCCCGCGTGATCTTGCCGTCCTTCACCGTGTACAACGCCATTTCGCTCATCTGCATCCGCTGGCCGGCCGGCTTGAACGTCGTCTCAAAGGTGTACTGCACAGCGAACTGGCCCTCGCCAACGAACGGCCCGTTCACCTCGTGGGAATGGACCTCGTTGTTCTCGAACCACCATTGATTCTTTCCGCGAACGGCGTCGATCCCGGTCATCTCGGCCGGCATGTTCTCGTCCCCGATCGGTTCGATGCTGACGATCTTAGGCGAGTACAGTTTCTCGATCGCGTCCAAGTTGCGTCCAGCGCGACAGAGTGCAACCAGCTCCTGCGCCACGGCGGCGGTAGAAGCGGGGGCTGTGGCAGTCATGCGATCTCCTTGGTTTATGGTCTTGGGCCCATATTACTCGAATGCCCGCGAGCCGCCATGCACAGTCCGGTAACGGGATCCAAGGGGGGCTGATATGACCGGGTCGGCGAATCGCGCGCACTTCATCGACATGCTCGAGCGAGGGGAAACGATCCATCCCTGACGACCGGAGGGCGTAATGCGCCTCACACAGGTCCTGGGTCTGTCGTGCGTTCTCGCCGTCGTGGGGCTCACGGCCCTCGGCGCGTCCCCGGTGCTGCAGGATTCCGCAGGCTCCGCCGCACAGGTACTTGCTCAGGAACGGGCACCGGCACGCCCGGATGCCAATCCTTGGCTGGAGCTGATCGGACTCCCAGTGGCGGCCGCCCTGGGTGCGGCCCTCGCGTTCCGCCCGGTTCGCCGGGGCACACCGGCCCGCGATCCGGCCGTGATCCAAACCCAGATCGTGCTCGCCGTCGTCGGTGCGCTGATCATGATGGTGGTGGGCGCCAGCCTCGCGAGAGCGTTCGGCATTCTGGGTGCAGCGAACCTCGTACGCTATCGAGCCAAGATCGGCGACCCCAAGGACGCCGCCGTCATGCTGGTCGCGCTGGCGGTCGGTCTGGCGTCGGGCATCGGGCTGTACCTGCCCGCGGCAGTAGCGACGGTCTTCATCTTGCTGCTGTTGTGGGGATTGGAATCGATCGAGCCGGCGCCGACCAAGGTTTTCGAGCTCACAATCAAGGGCGAATCGGCCGCCGACATTCGCCCCCGAGTCGAACAGCTCCTGCGCGAACAGCATTTGAGCTACGAGCTCCGCGCCACTGGCCAGGAGGAGTTATCCTATCACGTCACGTTCCCGGCGCGGCGCCGCACCAGCCGGCTCGCGAACGCGGTCCTCTCGCTCGACCCGGACCGCCAGCTCACAGTGGAACTGGACCCCGCAAAGAGATAGAGGCCATAGCGGCTTGAGCGCCTTGCCGGAGCCCACCATCTACCTGGATCCATCCGTGATCGGGGAAGCGCTGGGAGACGACATGGGTCCCCGGGATCGGGCGGCGCTGTGCCGACTCGCCGCAATGGTTGGCGAGCGCCTCCTGCGGTTCTACGCCCCGGCTCGGATCAGACGAGAGATCGAGCAGGTCTCCGCCGGATACCGGGAGCGGCATCCCCGGGAATACGCCGCACTACTGGTCTTCCATCAAGCGGAGGCCGGGTGGTTGACCGCGGATCCGGTGGCGGGACTCGATCAGCAACCGGACTACAGCTCACTCCAGCAGCTCCTCGGTGACGCGAGCGACACCTGGCATCTGCTGCAAGCCAAGGCCGCGGGTGTCCGCGACCTGGTCGCGGCTCATTCGAGCCCGCTGGTCACTCGAGCGGGAGAGCTGGAGGAGCAGACGGGTCTGAGGGTGTTCCGCCCGGCTGATTACCTCTCCCGCTGGTCCACTCAGCAGCGCCTGCCCGGCTGAGGCCGGACCGAGCCAGCCGGTTGCCCCATGCGAGCCAGATTTCAGCTGCAGTACCACGGCAAGCGGTATTGGGCGGAGCGGGGCCGGGACGCGGGCACCGCTGCCCAACGGGGCGGTGCGCTGGTCGGTCCGAGCCGCTGGTATATCACGCTAGGCGGAATTGCCATCGGCAGCCTTCCGGCGCAAGCCCGCGAATCAGAGCCTGCGCTCCGTGCCCGGATCCGACGATGGCTGGCCGAGCGTCCCGAGCTCGAGAGTCGCGATCGGCTGTATCTTGGCGGTGGCTAGCAGTTCGGTAATGCGGGCCCGAACCGCCGCGCAAACGTTCCCGAGCGCAAAGCCTCCCTGGAACGTGAACGCGACGGTTCGAGCCTAGTGCGACTCAGGGCTTCTTAGTGGTGTCCGTACCCGCAGCCCCGCCCTTTTGCGTCGTGTCGCTCTTCGCCGACGTGTCGGGGGTCATGGAGGCGGTGTCGGTGGTAGTGGGTTGCGGCTGGGTTACGGCCGTGTCCGCTCCACCCGTCGCGCCCGTTTCCGGGCCGCCTCCGGCACGATTGGCCCCGCGCTGCTGGCAGGCGGCAACAAGAAGAAGCAATGCGGTGGAACCTGCGATCAACAATCTCATCCGAACCTCCGGGTCTGGGCCCAGCAAGCTCTGCTAGAGCTCGGTCAAAGTCGAAGTCACGCTGCAACGCCCCCCAATCGTCGGCGTTTGGCGGACAGCCATCGGTGACCTGTCTCACGACCGGCCGGGCCATGCCCCTGCTCTACCCCAGGGGGGATGCCCCGACTAGCCCGAAGGCATAGATCACCGGCCCGCGGCCGCCTTCAGGAAGCGCAATAAGCCGGATTCCACCGCGGTCAGGCCCCCTTTGGTTACTTCGCCAGCGCCCTTGGTCCAAAGCTCGAACAGCCCCGGATCCTGATACGCTCCCAGCACCGCAGGATGGATGTACGATTTGCGGCACACGGCGGCCGTGTTACCCAACGCGCGAGCCACCGCCGCGATCGTTTCCACCACGGCGGACCTTACTTCCCGCTTTGAGCCCGGGCTGACGGCGCTCGTGAGCCCGCGCGCGGCGACGAGGGTCCCGGCCCAGGTGCGGAAGTCCTTGGCGGTGAAGTCCTCGCCGGAGATGAGCCGCAAGTACGCGTTCACGTCGGCCGAGTCGATCGGCTGAGGCTCGCCGTGCTCGTCGAGGTACTGGAAGAGCTCCTGCCCCGGGAGATCCTTGCAGCGGTTGACCAGACGGGCCAACTGCCGGTCGCTCACCTGGGCCGTGTGCGTTTTGCCCCCCTTGCCTCGAAAGTTGAGC
>JBIOTT010000167.1:0-24204 GCA_044866195.1 Gemmatimonadales bacterium | reverse complement strand
AAGACCGCCGCGACGAGGATAAGGCCCGATCCCGGCGCCGTCCCCACGCTCGCAGCCGCTCCGAGCCCCGCGAACGCAGCGGCGAAGGAGAGGATCGTCATCGGGTTGGTGACGGTGAGCGCCAGGGTAGACAGATACGCGTTCCACAGAGGCCCGCTCGAGCGCCCAGCACCACCGGCCTCTGGCGGACGGGCGAAGAATGTTCGCAGCCCGAATCCGCAAAGGAAGAGACCGCCTGCGAGCCGGAGCAGGTCGGCGTGCGCCACGAGGAGTCGGGTCAGTGCCGTGAGACCAAGCGCGGCGATCAGCCCGTAGCCGGCGTCGGCAGTGGCTGCGCCGAGTCCGGAGACCAGTCCGGCCCTGGGGCCGGCAGCCAGCGTCCGCCGAATCACCAAGACCCCGATCGGGCCGACCGGGGCGGCGATGGCGAACCCGAGCAGAAGACCCCGCACGGCCAAGGTGAGCGGCTCCATCAGCGACTCCCGGGCTCGAGCGGAGGGAGCCCGACCGATTCCTTCTCCGACCGGAGGGCCACCTGGGTCCTGGTGCGCACGACCCCCGGACCACCCTTCAATTGCTCGGTGAGCAGCCGGTCGAGGTCCGCCGGCCCGCGACAGCGGACCTTGAGGAGGTAATCGTCATCGCCGGTGACGTGATGACACTCCTGGATCTCGGGCAACGCGGCGACCCGCGCCAGGAACGCGCTCCGATGATGCGGTGTCTCCAGGGTCACGGAGACAAACGCCGTGAGCGGGAACCCAGCGGCCTCAGGCGAAACCAGGGCGGCATAGCCGCGGATGACGCCGCGCTCTTCCAGCCGCCTGACTCGCTCAGCGACCGCGGGCCCGGTGAGGCCGACCCGTTCGCCCAGTCGGGCCCAGGCCTCGCGCCCGTCGGTGAGGAGGGTGGAGAGGATGGCGGTGTCGATTTCATCCATGGACACATAATATCGTTTCGTTTGTGGCTTTGCCACCTCCCGCACGATTCGTTGGTAGGTCTGCCAATATGCAAAATGATCCATCAGCAGCCCACCGCCATGTAAGCAAAGGGACTTGCGCGCGACTGACCCCAGCATATACTTGCTGGACGTAAAGCAAGTGCGGATCCACCCGAAACATCATCGCCGAAGCACCGGAGATCTGCATGACGGCTCCTGAGCGGGAACGGAACCCCGCCCGCACTCGCGAGGCCATCCTGGATGCCGCCGAGCGTCTCTTTGCCGAGCAGGGCTACGAGGCTACCAGCCTGAGCCAGGTGGGCCAGGAGGCCGGCGTTTCCCGGGGCACCCCCGGCTACTTCTACGGCTCCAAGCCCGAGCTCTACCGAGCCGTTCTCGAACGTTGCTTTACCGAAGTCAGGCAGGCGGTTCAGACCGGACGGGAGCGCGCGCTCGCGAGCGGCGAATCGTCCGACGTCGTGCTCGAAGGCGCCGTCTCCGACTACTTCGACTTTCTAGTTGCGCGGCCCAACTTCGTGCGCCTGCTCGAACGCGAGGCGCTTACGACTGCCGGCGTGCTGCCCGAAGCGCTGGCAGAGGTCCAAGTCGGCCGGGAAGCCCTCGCCGCTATGGCGATCGAGCTTGGGCTCGACCCATCGCCCGCTGGCGACGCCGCCCAACTGCTCCTGAGCATCGTCGCGTTGTGCTGGTTTCCGCTGGTGCACGCCAGCACCATTGCCCCCGCCGTTGGGGTGGATCTGCACGATCCGGCCGCGCTGGCCCAGCGCAAGCGCCACGTGGTCGAGCTCGTGCTCTACGGAGTCCACGGTCGGCCCGCGTTGACCCCACACAGTTGAACTCGCTCTTGCGACCCGAATCCGGAACCCGCCCCATGACCAACGTGCTGACCCCGCGGGAGATCCGCCCATCCGACGCACCGCTCGCCACCGAGCAGGAAGCGCGTGAGATCGCGGAAGCCGCCCGTGAAAAGGAATGGCAGGCGCCGAGCTTCGTCCGCCAGTTGTTCGAGGGCGCATTCCGGCTCGATCTGGTCCACCCGTTTCCGACCCAGGACCCGGCCGACATCGCCAAGGCCCGGCCGTTCCTCGAGCGGCTCGAGCGGTTCCTGCGTGAACGGGTCGATAGCGATCAGATCGATCGGGAGGGCAAGATCCCTCCCGCCATCCTGCAAGGCCTTCGCGAGCTGGGCGCGTTCGGCATCAAGATTCCCGAGGAGTACGGCGGCCTCGGCCTGAGCCAGACCAGTTACACCCACGCCATTGGGCTGGTCACCAGTCAGGACGGCAACCTTACCGCGCTCCTGTCGGCCGCGCAGTCCATCGGCGTGCCCCAACCGCTCAAGCTGTTCGGTACCCCGGAGCAGAAGAAGAAATACCTGCCGAGACTCGCGCGCGGTGCCGTGTCCGCATTCGCGCTCACCGAAGCCAACGTCGGGTCCGACCCGGCAGCAATGACCACCACAGCCGAGCTTTCGGCCGACGGCACCCATTACGTCTTGAACGGGGAGAAGCTCTGGTGCACCAACGGCACCATCGCCGAGCTGATGGTGGTGATGGCGCGCACCGGCCCCAAGCGCATTACCGCGTTCATCGTGGAGACCGACTGGCCCGGCGTAGAAGTGGTGCAGCGACTCCATTTCATGGGGCTCAAGGCGCTGGAGAACGGGATCATTCGCTTCACCAACGTGAAAGTGCCTCGGGAAAACGTGCTGTGGGGCGAGGGCAAGGGGCTCAAGCTCGCGCTGGTCACCCTCAACACCGGCCGGCTCACGCTGCCCGCCTCCTGCGTCGCTGCCTCCAAGCGGTGTCTCGAGATCGCGCGGCGGTGGGCAGCCGAGCGAGTCCAGTGGGGACAGCCGATCGGCAAGCACGACGCGATTGCTCAGAAGCTGGGCCGGATGGCGGCCGAGGTCTTCGCCATGGAAGCGGTGTCCGACCTCGCGTCCCTGATGGCCGACCGGGGGAACGCCGACATCCGGCTCGAAGCTGCGCTGGCCAAGATGTGGAACACGGAGACCAGCTGGCGGCTCATTGACGATACCCTGCAAATCAAAGGAGGCCGGGGCTACGAGACGGCTGACAGTCTCCGAAGCCGGGGCGAGCGGCCCGATCCAGTCGAGCGGATGCTGCGCGATTGCCGCATCAATCTGATCTTCGAGGGCTCCAGCGAGATCATGCGGCTCTTCATCGCGCGCGAGACGGTGGACACCCATCTCGACGTAGCTGGCGATCTCATCGACCCCAAGGCTCCGCCGCGGCGAAAGCTCGCCGCCCTGGTTCGGGCCGGGCTGTTCTACAGCCGCTGGTACCCGCGTCTCTACTTCGGCTGGGGGCGTTGGCCCCGCTATGCGGAATTCGGGCCCCTGGCCACCCATCTCCGTTTCGTGAACCGGATGTCCCGCAAGCTGGCTCGGACCATCTTCCACTGCATGGTCCGCTTCGGCCCCAAACTGGAGAAGCGCCAGGCCGTCCTCGGTCGCCTGGTCGAGATTGGGGCCGAGCTCCTGGCCATCACGGCCGCCTGCAGCCGCGCGCAGGCCTTGGCCGCCCGGCACACCGGGACGGATGCCGATCGAGGCCGGAGCGCCGTCGAGCTCGCCGACGTCATTGCCCGTCAGGCGCGCCGGCGAGTGCGGGAGAAATTCCGGGCTGTGTTCACCAACGACGATCCGGTGACCTATGCCACCGCCCAGCGGGTCCTTCGGGGTGAACACCTGTGGCTCGAGACGGGGGTGGTCGGCAATCTGGGGTGAGAGAGACGGGGAAAGGGAGAAAGGGAGAAAGGGAGAAAGGGACCCCCTTTCTCCCTTTCCCCCTTTAGATTCGGGAAGATACCCCTTCAGGACGACGTCATGGCGCTCGCGGAAGGTCGCACCGTCCCTTTCACCAGCCCGGAGGCGATCGACGCCGCGGTGCTCGAGACGTTCCCTTACGAGGGACCGGAGCAGGAGATCGTTACCGAGACCGCGGAGTTCAGCGCCGTCTGCCCGTACAGCGGTTTGCCGGACTTCGCCGTCCTGACCATCCGGTACGTGCCGTCCGACCGGTGCGTCGAGCTCAAGAGCCTCAAGTATTACGTGATCAGCTTCCGGAGCGTCGGTATCTTCCAGGAGCGTGCCACGGCTCGGATCGCTGAAGACCTGTGCCGGCTGCTCGCTCCCCGGCGTCTCACCGTCACGACGCGCTACAATGTGCGCGGTGGATTCGAGACCGTCTGTTCGGTCACGTATCCGACGGCTTGAGGCCGGCCGATGTCTGTCGTTTGCCGATGCTTCTGATTCCCGTCTTGGCGCTGCCTGACCTTCCAGAGGCTCTTCGGGGCGCCGCGGTCACGTTCGTCAAGCCGCTGGTGCTCGCGTATGCCGCCTCCTGGATCGCGCTCTACGCGCACGAGATTGGCCATGCGACGGCAGCCCGGGTGCTCGGGGTCCGGATCTGGGGAATCCGGCTGGGGATCGGCCCCAGCCTGTTCGACGGCATGCTGGCAGGCTGCCGCCTGCGCCTCGGTCTCTTCCCGCTGGTCGGGTCCGTCATCCTGCTCGACGACGATGCGTCCGCGATCGGCTATCGCGACATCCAGCCGGGCCCATGGCGCTTCGAGTGGGGGCGCGGGGCCTGGCGCGCCCCGGTGATCTCGGCGTCCGGGGGGGTATCCAACCTGCTGGTCGCGCTGCTGGCGGTGGGCTACTGGTGGCTGGCAGGCTCGCCGCAGCTAGGCACCCCGATCGGCGATCTATTTGTCTACACGTTCGTCGCGAACCTGTCCGGCTACCTCAACCTCTTCCCATTGTTCTCCTCCGATGGGCGCCACCTGCTCGCGCACATGGCGGCGGCCCGCCGGGTGGGCCGGGCTGCGGCCCGAACGTCCGTCTCCTGACCCCGCGCCCCGCCCCTTGCCTTGAGGGTTGGCCCTGCTTTTGGGCAGGCGTATCTTTGCGCGACCGAGCCGGCGGGTAGTTCCGGCGCGGGAACTCTCCCGAGCGGAGCAGGATGTGGCCAAGGATACGCTGACCGTCACCGACAACCGAACCGGCAAGACCTACGAGCTCCCGGTCGCGGATGGGACGATCCGCGCCATGGACCTGCGCCAGATCAAGACGTCGGAAGACGACTTCGGCCTGATGACCTACGACCCCGCGTTCATGAACACGGCGGCGTGCCGCAGCGCCATCACCTACATCGACGGCGACCGCGGCATCCTGCGCTACCGGGGATACCCGATCGAACAGCTGGCCGAGCACGCATCGTTTCTGGAGGTGGCCTGGCTGCTGATCGAGGGTGACCTTCCCACCAAGGCGCAGCTGGACCAGTGGACCGACGAGATCCGGTATCACACCTACGTGCACACCAACGTCACCAAGTTCCTCGAGGGCTTTCGCTACGATGCCCATCCGATGGGGATGCTGCTGGGGACGGTAGGAGCGCTGTCGACGTTCTACCCCGACGCCAAGGATGTGCACGATCCGGAGAATCGCCGGCTCCAGCGGGTCCGCCTGATGGCCAAGCTGCCGACCATTGCCGCTTTTGCGTTCCGCCACTCCCGCGGGCTGCCGTTCGTGTTTCCGGACAACGATCTGGACTACATCGGCAACTTCGTCAACATGACCTTCAGCATCGGGGGCCGCCACAAGCCCAACAAGGTGCTGCAGCGGGCACTGGAGATCCTGCTGATCCTGCATGCTGATCACGAGCAGAACTGTTCCACCAGCGCTGTGCGCGCGGTCGGGTCTTCTCAGGTGGATCCATTCTCGGCCGTGTCGGCAGGCATTGCGGCGCTGTACGGACCGCTGCACGGCGGCGCGAACGAGGCGGTGCTCCGGATGCTGGACGAGATAGGCGACAAGAAGGACGTGCCCGATTTCATCGAGAAGGTGAAGGGCGGGTCCGACCGGCTCATGGGCTTTGGCCACCGGATCTACAAGTCGTACGATCCCCGGGCCAAGCTGGTCAAGAAGGTCGCCTACGACGTGTTCGGCCAGACGGGCCTCAACCCAAAGCTCGAGATCGCGCTGGAGCTCGAGCGCATTGCACTGGAAGACGACTACTTCATCAAGCGGAAGCTGTACCCCAACGTCGACTTCTACTCTGGCCTGATCTATCAGGCCATGGGCTGTCCCACCGACTACTTCACGGTCCTGTTCGCGCTCGGCCGGATGCCGGGCTGGCTGGCGCAATGGGAAGAGATGATGATGGACAAGGACCAGAAGATCGCTCGACCCAGGCAGATCTACACCGGACCGGCCGAGCGGCCCTTCCCGTCGGCACGGCGCTGAGCCACCGCGGGGTCGGGCCGGCGCCCCGATCCCCGGGTCAGGCAACTGGTGCGGCGAGCCTGCTGGTTCTATGCTTCCGGCAATCCCAGCGTGGCGCCAGTGGACGACCTTCTCTCCCGGCTTAAAACGGCTCTCGGCGGGCGGTATGAGATCGTCCGCCTCGTCGGCGAGGGCGGCATGGCGCGGGTGTATCTCGCGCAAGACCTCCGCCACGGCCGGCAGGTCGCCCTCAAGGTGCTCCGTCCGGAGATCGGTGCCGCCCTGGGGATCGAGCGCTTCCTGCGTGAGATCCGGATCGTTGCGGGACTCCAGCATCCCAACATCCTTCCGCTGTTCGACAGCGGCGCCACCGCCCAGAGCGGGACCGGTGCCGATGGCCTGTGGTTCGTCATGCCATTTGTGCGGGGCGAATCGCTCCGGGCCCGCCTGGTGCGCGAGGGGCGACTGCCACTGGACGAAGCCCTGCGCATCGGGCGGGACGTCGCCAGCGCGCTCGACTACGCGCACGCGCACGGCGTGGTGCACCGCGACATCAAGCCCGAGAACATTCTTCTTTCCGACGGCCACGCGTTCGTAGCCGATTTCGGCGTCGCGCGCGCGCTGGATCTCGCCGGCCCCCAGGGCGCCACTGCCATCGGTCTCGCCATGGGAACCCCGTCGTACATGAGTCCGGAGCAGGCGGCGGGGGCAGCCGACCTCGATGGGCGGAGCGACGTGTACAGTCTGGCCTGCGTCATCTACGAGATGCTCGCCGGCTCGGCGCCCTTCGGGGGGCGGACGCCGCGCGAGATCATGGCCCGGCATGCGCTCGAGCAGGTGCCACCGCTACGGGCAGCGCGGCCGGAATTGGCGCCGGAGATCGACGCAGCGCTGGCTCGAGGCCTCGCGAAGGACGCGGCCGACCGCTCGCCGGCGGCGATGCAGCTGATTCGAGCGCTGGAACAGCCGGAGCCCGTGGCGCCCGCCTCGAGCCGACCCCCACGGCGCGGCCTCCTGCGGCTCGCCGGGCTGGCCGCGATCGCCATCTCGGTCGCCGGCGCGATCCTGTGGCGAACCCGGCAGCTCCCCCCTCCCGAAGCCGCGGTCTCACCCAGCGCGGTCGCAGTGCTTCCGTTCACGGTGCGCGGCGGCGACAGCCTGGGGCTGGGCGCAGGCCTGGTCGGCCTGCTCGGCACCAAGCTGGACGGCGCGGGCGACCTCCACAGCGTCGACCCGCGCGCGGTGCTCAGCTACACCGCGCGCCAAGGGACCGCCGACCTGGGACCGGACCAGGGGCGAGCGATCGCGGAGTACTTCGGCGCCGGGATGTTCGTGCTGGGCGACGTGCTTACGGTGAGCGGCCGGCTCCGGCTGACGGCGGCGCTCTACGACGTTCGCCGCGGCAACCGGGCCGCGGCATCGGCCTCGGTCGAGGGCCCCGCCGATCGCGTGTTCGAGCTGGTGGACTCCCTCGCCGGCCAGCTCGTGGCCGGTTGGAGCGGCCAGGAATCCCGCCTCACGGGAATCGCTGCGGTGACCACCCGGTCGTTGCCGGCGCTCAAAGCATACCTGGATGGCGAGAGCGCATTTCGCGCGGGGAACTTCGACGCGGCGGTCGAAGGATTCGGACACGCGGTGGCCCAGGACTCGCAATTCGCGCTCGCCTGGTACCGGATGAGCATCGCCGCCGAATGGCTCACCCGCTCCGACATCGCGCGGAACGCGGCCGAACACGCCGTGCGCCTGGCCGACCGGCTCTCCGAGCACGACCGGCTGCTGTTGCAGGCTCTGGTCGCCACCCGGCGCGGGGCATCTCCAGAGGCCGTCCAGCTTTACCAGAAGATCCTTGCGATCTATCCCAGCGACATCGAGGCCTGGGTGCAGCTGGGCGAGGTTCAGTTTCATTACGGGCCGCTGGCGGGCCGCCCGATTTCCGAGTCAAAGGCCACCTGGCAGCGGGTGGCGGCGCTCGAACCGAGCTTCTTCCCCCCGATCGTCCACCTGGTCCGGATCGCGGCGAGCGAGGGCAACCGCTCGGAGGTCGACTCCCTGGTGCGGCGTGCACTCGCGCTTCGAAACAGCGACGGCGGGCGCGGCGCAGGCTCGTCGCGATCCGAAATCCTCGAGCTCGAGACCGTGCGGGCATTCGTCCTGGGTGACACGGCGGAGCAGAATCGCCTGCTCGCCCGGCTCGACGCCGCTACTGACGTCACCACGTACCTCTCAATGTGGGCCGTCGCTTCGTTTGCGGGCGACGCGGTCGGCGCGGCGCGGGTGGGGCAGCTTCTCACCGCGCCCTCCCGATCGTCCTGGAGCCGTGCTGCGGCCTATCTCGGGCTGGCCGAGCTTGCCACGGCGCGCGGGCGGATCGATGCCGCCCGAACCGCGCTCGACTCAGCGGCCGGCATCGACAGCCGAACCGCCGCCGAGGGCCGCGCCCTGCTGGCCGCCTTCCCCTTTCGCCATGCGGATCGGGCCGAGCTGGCCTCGGCCCGGGACGCCCTAGCCGCGGCCCCCGACACGCCGGAACCTCCCGCTGAGGCGGCGGTGTTCTTGAGCTCGCACCACGGCCTCCACCGCCACTTCCGCGCTTACCTGCTTGGGCTCCTGAGCGCCCGGCTCGGCGACGCTGCCCGGGCCGCCCGGCACGCTGCGGAGCTGGAGGCGCTCCCCACGCCAACGGAAGCCGGTTCGCTGGCGGGTGACCTGGCCCGGGGGGTCCGGGCCGAGCTCGCAGCCCAGCGCGGGCGGCCGGCCGAGGTCACCGCCGCGTTCGCCGGCGCGCGGCGGGAAGCCTGGTACGAGATGGCGAGCGCCTCGCCATTCTTTGCCCAATCGCGGGAGCGCTTTCTCCAGGCCGAGGCCTTGGCCGCGCAGGGTCGGGACAGCGAGGCGGCCGTGCTATATCGCTCGCTCAGTGGCCAGGGTTCGCTGTTCGAGCTGGCGTACCTCGCTCCGGCCCAACTGCGGCTCGGGGAGATCGCCGAGCGGCAAGGCCGGGCCGACGAAGCGGCCCAGCATTACTCGCGAGTGTTGGAGGTGTGGCGGGACGCCGACCCGCCATTGCAGCCCCTGGTGCGGGAGGCCAGGGCGAGACTGGCCAAAGTGAGAGGTGAGAAGTAACCGCCGTTCACCCTCCGTCGCCCTCGAGGTAGGTGTATCCCTCCAGGCCCGCGACGTAGTCGGCGATGAAGCTGTTGGCCTCCTGTCGGCTCAGCTCCCGCGCCTTCCCAACCTTGCGGCGGAAGGTGGCGAGCAGGTCGGAGGCGTGGAACTGAACGTAGTTGAGCACTTCGGTCACCGTGTCGCCGTGCACCAGATCGGTGACCTCGTAGCCGTGGTCGGTGAGCCGCACGTGCACCGCGTTGGTGTCGCCGAAAAGATTGTGGAGGTCGCCCAGGATCTCCTGGTAGGCGCCGGTGAGGAAGATGCCCAGAATGTAGTGCTCCTCCTCGACCATGGGATGGAGCTCGAGCGACGGCTTTCCCTTACGTCCGCCGGTGAACCGGTCGATCACGCCGTCGGAATCGCAGGTGATGTCCTGCAAAGTTCCGCGCCGAGTGGGGGGCTCGTTGAGCCGGTGAATCGGCATGATCGGGAAGATCTGGTCGATGGCCCAGTTGTCGGGCAGTGACTGGAACACCGAAAAGTTGCAGAAATACCGATCCACCAGCACCGACTCGATGTGGCTGGCGATCTCGGGATAGGCAGCTTTGTCGTCCGCAATGGCGCCGGCGATGGCGTTGAGGGTGCACAGGTAGAACTGCTCTGCATCGGCCTTGTCGCGCAGCGAGAAGACCCCGCTCGCGAAGTACTCCTGGGCCCGCTCGCGGGCAAAAACCACATCGTGGAAGACTTCCTGCACCCGGTCTGCGGCGAACGATTCGAGATTCTCCGCCATCTCGAGCAGCAGCGCATGGGGGTCGTCGCGCAGCCTCGGCACCAGCGGCTCCGTCAGTGACTCCACGTCGATCACGTTGATCAGCAGCAGCGAGTGGTGCGCCGTCAGCGCCCGCCCCGACTCCGAGATGATGTGCGGCATGGGCAGCTCTTCCGCCCGGCACACGGCACCCAGGGTGTATACGACGTCGTTGGCGTACTCGCGCAGCGAATAGTTCACGCTCGCGGCCCGGGTCGACCGGGAGCCGTCGTAGTCGACGCCCAGCCCGCCCCCGACATCGACGTAGTCCAGCCGGTGGAATCCCATGCCGCGGAGCTCGGCGTAGTAGCGCCCGATCTCCTCCAGCCCGGCCTTGATCACCCGGATGTCGGGGATCTGGCTGCCCAGATGGAAATGCACCAGTCGAAGCATGCCCTGGCGGCCGACCGCCGTGAGCCGGTCGAGCAGCTTCACCAGCTCGATCGCGCCCAGACCGAACTTCGACTTCTCGCCTCCGCTCTTGGCCCAGCGGCCGGAGCCTTCGCTGGCGAGCTTGATCCGCACGCCGACCGTGGGCTCAACCCCCATCTCCTGGGAGACCCGGAGCAGCACCTCGAGCTCGTTCAGCTGCTCCAGCACGATCATGACCGTGTGCCCCAGCTTCTGACCCATGAGGGCCAGCCGCATGAACTCCTCATCTTTGTAGCCGTTGCAGACGATCAGGTGGTTGGTGCTCTCGTTGAGTCCCAGCACCGCCATGAGCTCGGGCTTGCTCCCGCATTCGAGCCCAGCGCCGTGCGGGGTACCGAACTCGACGATCTCCTGCACGACGTGGCGCTGCTGATTGACCTTGACCGGATAGACGGTGGTGTACGCCCCGTCGTAGCCAAACTCCTTGATGGCGCTCTCGAACTGTCCAGCCAGGGCCTGGATGCGCGACCGCAGGATGTCGGAAAACCGCAGCAGCAGCGGCAGGCCGACCCCTTGGGCGTTCAGGTCCAGCGCCAGCTGAAAGAGGTCGAGGCCCCGCTTGGGATTGCCCTCGGGATGGACCGTGACGTGTCCCGCCTCGTTGACCCGGAAATACCCCTGGCCCCAGCCGCTCATGTTGTAGAGCTTCTCGGAGTCCCGGGTGGTCCAGGATGGCGGGGAGATGGTAGTGGCGATAGCGGCGCCTCCCGGCATAAGTCAAAGCGCGCAAAGCTAACGAGTTACCGCAACGATCGCCAGCCGGCCGACGGAACCCGTTTCGTGGCGTCGGCGCCACAATTCGACGGGCCGAAGCGGCACTGGCGGCGGCCGTGCCACTGTCGCTGAGGATCCCGCGAGTCATTGAGGTGACACGGGTTGGCCGAATTGGACCCACCCGGGCCGTCGGCGGCACAAAGCTCGCACCCACCCTGGCACGTACCCGTAACCCTTGCCCTTGCAAACAGTTGCACAGCTGTCTCAAAGCTTCGCCCGCGAGGCGCCCATGCTTCCCCTGACACTCAGTTCCGTGCGCCGTCTTTCCCCCGCGCTCCGGCTCCGGCTCCAGGTAGCCTACGCGCGCGCTTGGGAGGCGCTGACCGATACCCATCAAACCCAAGCCGTGATGTTCGTGCGCCGCCTCTCCGACCGCTTGCCGCTGGAGGACGCGCTGCAGCGCTATTTCCGGCAAGTTGCGGTGCCGGTCGCGATGCAGGAAACCGTTCGCGCCCGCGCGCTGCTATCGGTCGCCGACTCGGTGCCAGCGGTCGGGGCACCGGCGGACGCGGCAGATCCGTGGCAGCGGCTCCGACCGGACCGCATCGTGGACGCGGTCCGGCGCCGAGCCCACTGGGTCGAGGAAACCACCTTGCAGGCCAGAATGGCCGCGTGTCTGGCGGAAGCGGCCGTCACCGCGACGCATACCCGGATGGCGGTGGAAGTGACGGAGCTGCTCAGTGAGGCGGTGCCCGCGGACGAAGCGCTCATGACCTACATTCGCGCCTTCGACCTGCCGGTGAAGGAGGCCGACACCGTCTTCCGCGCTGCCCTGGCCGAGCTGGCCGATCGCCGGCTACCCGCGAGCCAACGGCCGCGGCTCCACGTCGCAGCCACCCCGGAGCCGGTTTGTGAGACGGTCGTCTCCGCCACGACGGCGCTGCCAGCGCCCGCGTTCGGACTTCGAGTGATCGTCTAGCGGCCCCGCGGCCGAAGCGTTACGATGCCGCCCTCGGTGTATCTTGACCGGGGGCGGCATCGATTGCTTGGGGGCAGCGCGATGAGATGGTCATATAGCATCGGACGGGTGGCGGGGACCGACATCAAGGTCCATGTAACCTTCATCCTGCTCCTCGCATGGCTGGCGTTCACGGAGTACAGCGTCCGCGGCGGCGCAGCGGCGCTCGAAATCACGCTGTTCGTCCTCGCCCTGTTCGGCTGCGTCACCCTGCATGAGTTCGGGCACATCCTC
Organism: Gemmatimonadales bacterium; assembly: GCA_044866195.1. Taxonomy (GTDB): domain Bacteria; phylum Gemmatimonadota; class Gemmatimonadetes; order Gemmatimonadales; family GWC2-71-9; genus DASQPE01. Next base: position 11,678 of record JBIOTT010000167.1, on the reverse strand, counting down.
ATGGCCCGCCGCTTCGGGGTCCGCACGCCGGATGTGCTGCTGCTCCCGATCGGCGGGGTGGCGCGGCTCGAGCGGATTCCGGAGGAGCCCCGGCAAGAGCTGCTGATCGCGATTGCTGGGCCGGTGGTGACGCTGCTGATTGCCGCAGCGCTCTACGCCGCTCTTCGGGTCGCCGGCTCTCCCGACCCCCTGGCGACGCTCAGCCTCGAGAGCGGCCCATTCGCCGCCAAGCTGATGGCGGTCAACATCTGGCTCCTGGGCTTCAATCTGATCCCCGCGTTTCCGATGGACGGGGGTCGGGTGCTCCGGGCGCTCCTTGCGACCCGGGTGGGCCTGGTTCGGGCCACGCGCGCTGCGGCCGTGGTCGGACAGGTGCTGGCGGTGGGCATGGGCCTCGTCGGCCTCTCCTCCCACGGCTCGCCCATGCTCATTCTGATCGCTTTCTTCGTGTTCATCGGCGCCGCCACCGAGGCCTCGGCAGTGGAGACCCGGCTGGCGGCCCAGGGTCTGGATGTGGCCCAGATGATGGTCACCCAGTTTCGGACGATCCCGATCCACGCGACCCTGGCGCAGGCCGTCGATCTCCTGCTCGCGGGTGAGCAGCGCGAATTTCCGGTGGTGGACAACCTGGGCCACGCCGAAGGTCTCCTCACCCGGGAGAACCTCATTCGGGGACTGCGCGAGCGGGGCCCGGAGTCGACGGTCGCCGAAGCGATGACCTCACCGGCTCCCACGGTGTCGCCGAGCACGCCGTTCCAGGAGGGCCTGGAACGGCTGCGGGCGAGCGGACTCCCCGCTCTCCCGGTGGTGGACACCGCGGGCGCCCTGGTCGGGCTTCTCACCATGGAGAACATCTCCGAACTGCTGCTGGTCCGCCGGGCGGTCGCCCGCTGAAGGGAAGGCCGATCCCCGCCATCTGTCCTTCGTCCTCTCGATTGTCCTCTCGATCCAAGGAGCCATTGGCATGCACCGGTTCATCCGCAGGAGCACGGTGGTACTGGCGATGGGCGTATTGGCGGCATGCTCGACCCGGGACGGCGCCGACACCAAGCCGGACTCGAAGGCCGCCGGCGGCGGGCCCACCACGGTGACGATCACCGCGACCGACTATGCCTTCACCCTGCCTGCGGAGATTCCCGCCGGCATCGTCACGTTCAAGCTGGCGACCCGAGGAAAGGAGCTCCACCATGCGATCGTGGTCCGGCTGGATCAGGGGAAAACCGTCGACGACATGCGCGAGGCTCTGAAGCGACCAGGGCCGCCGCCGCCCTGGGCCCATCCACTGGGTGGCCCGAATGCTCCCGACCCGGCGGGTGACAGCGAGGCCACGCTGGCGCTGGCGCCGGGGCGTTACGCCGTGATCTGCTTCATTCCGAGCCCGGGCGGCGTGCCGCACTTCGCGAAGGGCATGCTGGCCGGATTCGAGGTGACGCCAGGCTCGGGCGGCCAGACCGAGCCCGACCGCGACGTCGCGATTCGGCTGACCGACTATGCCTTCACTCTCTCCGCCCCGCTTACCGCCGGAACCCATCGTATCCGGGTGGAAAACGCAGGGCCGCAGTTACACGAGGTCGTGCTTGCGCAGCTCGCGCCGGGCAAGACGGCGGAGGACGTCACCAAGTGGGAGGCCGGCGGCCTCAAGACGCCGCCGCCGGTGACCCGATTCCTGGGCGGCGCATCGCCGATGGAAACCAACGGGGTGCTCACCTTTCCCGTGAGGCTCGAGCGGGGCGATTACGTACTGATCTGCTTCGTGCCGGACGCGAAGGACGGACGATCCCACGCGGCTCATGGCATGGTCCAGCAATTCACCGTCAATTGATCCGGCTCGGGGTGCCATCGGGTCATGCCGCCGCCCACGCCGGGGTCGCCCTTCGCTGTGGTCGAGGTGGTCGAGCGCACCACCCGAGTCCCATTCCCTGCCGACGTGGTGCACCGATGGCACGGGCGCCCGGGTGCCTTTGAGCGGCTCACGCCGCCCTGGGAGCGGGTCGAGGTGCTGGAGCGCAGGGGCGGCCGGCAGTTCGCCGACGAGCCGGCCGAGGGCCCCTTCGCCCACTGGATTCAAACCCACAGAGTTGTGCCCGATGGCGAGGCGGCCTCGCTCATCATCGATCGAGCCGAGTACGCTCCGCCCTATGGGCCGATCGGCGCGGCGGCCAAGCTCTGGCTGGTCCGCCGCCGGGTCGAGCGCCTGCTGGCGTATCGGCACGCGCTCTTGGCAGCGGACCTTGCCGCACACGCCAGATTCGCCGGCCGGCCGCCCTTCCGGATTGCGATCACCGGCGCCAGCGGGCTGATCGGCCGTGCCCTGTCGCCATTTCTCACGACCGGCGGACACACCGTATATCCGGTTGTGCGGCGAGCGCCCCGCGAGGGCGAAATCGGCTGGGATCCGGCGGCCGGCCGGCTCGACGCCGCCGCGCTCGAAGGCTGCGACGCCGTCGTCCACTTGGCGGGAGAAAATGTAGGCGGCGGACGCTGGACCGCCGCCCGCCGGCGCCGGATCCGGGAGAGCCGGCAACGCGGCACAGCACTCCTCGCGGGGACGATCGCGACGCTCCAGCGGCCGCCTCGGGTGCTGGTATCGGCGGCGGCCATCGGCATCTATGGCACGCGGGGCGACGAGCAGCTCAGCGAGAGCAGCGCTCTGGCGCCGCCGGGCCACTTCCTCGCCGACGTCTGCCGGGAGTGGGAGGCAGCCACCGAGCCAGCCCGCCGCGCCGGCGTCCGGGTCGCCCTGCCCCGATTCGGCGCAGTCCTGAGCCCGGCCGGCGGCGCGCTGCGGAAGATGCTGCCATTCTTTCGCGCTGGACTCGGCGGCCCAGTGGGCGGCGGGCGCCAATGGATGAGCTGGATCTCACTGGACGATGCGATTGGCGCCGTTCATCACGCCCTGTTCACGGACGAGTTGGCCGGACCATTCAACGCGGTGGCACCGGCGCCGGTGACCAACGCGGAGTTCACCGAGACGCTCGGCCGGGTGTTGGCGCGGCCCGCGCTTCTGCCGGTGCCGGCCGCCGCGCTCCGGCTGATGTTCGGCGAGATGGCACAGGAGACCATCCTCGCCAGCGCACGAGTCCTGCCCGATCGCCTCCCCGCCTCGGGATATCAGTTCCGCCACGCCACGCTCGAGTCCGCCCTCCGATTCCAACTGGGCCGCTTTGCCGGGTTGTAGCCCGCCCTTCACCGGCTCTTGACACGCTGCGCGGATCTTCTGGCGGGATCACAGGTCTTTCCGCTGGACGTCCCACTCGCCCGGTCGTGGCCGGGAGGAGCTTATCGGATGTCTCCGCCCCGACGGGTGGTGTTGGTAGTCATCGACGGGCTCCGCCCCGAAGCAGTCTCGCCCGCCTCGATGCCTTCGCTCGCGATTCTTGCCGCTTCCGGGTGGTCTTCCGAGGGGCGGACGGTACGGCCAAGCGTAACGATCGCTGCGCTTACGTCGCTGGCTACCGGCGTCGCACCCGAGCGACATGGCCTGGTGGAGCCCCGGCTACCGCCCGTGAGCTCGTTGAGCGGGCTTCGGCCCCTCCCTCTGGTTCTCAAGCGCCACGGCCATCTCAGCCGGGTCGTTACCGGTCCTCTCCCCATCGCGCATCGCATACTGGGCAGCACGCTGCTCGCGCTGGCCGGCGTGGGCAGTTTGGTCACCGCCGCGTCGAAACCGCGGGAGCTGGCGCGCGCCGCCGAACGGGAGCACGCCCGGCAGGCGGCGGGCCTGACCATCATCTACCTGAACGATTGCGACCGGGCAGGGCATCGCGAGGGCTGGATGAGCCGGGCATACCTCGAGGCGGCCCGGGCGGCTGACGACGCCGTTGCGGAGCTGACCGGCGCAGTGCTGGGCGACCCGGCCGCCGTCCTCCTGGTGACAGCGGATCACGGTGGCGGCGGCCTCGTACCAACCGACCACGACCTGCCACATCCGGCCAACGATGCGATTCCCATCGTCGTCGCCGGAGCCCAGGTCCTGCCCGGACGGGGCCCAACCGGCACCTCACTGCTGGACCTCCCGCCGACGATTCTCCGGGCGCTCGGCGTACCGGTACCGCGAGGCTATGCCGGACGGGCGCTTGACCTCTTCGTCGAGAACGCGGCCGCCGTAGCGTAGGAAGCGGGCGGCCGGCCCGCGTATCTTCCGGCATGACCAATTCCCGCGCCGTCGTTCTTCTGAGCGGGGGCATGGACTCGGCCACCGCCGCCGCCATCACCAAGGCGCGCGGGTTCGAGCTCTATGCCCTCAGCTTCCGCTACGGTCAGCGACATGCGGTCGAGCTGGACGCTGCCCGCCGGGTGGCGGCCCACCTCGGGGTCGCGCGCCACGCGATCGTAGACATCGATCTCCGGGCATTCGGCGGCTCGGCTCTCACCTCAGATCTGGCCGTGCCTAAAGACCGGCCGGCCGAGACGATCGGCACGGGCATCCCGGTCACTTACGTACCGGCGCGCAACACCATCTTTCTCGCGTTCGCCCTGGCGTGGGCCGAGACTCTCGGGATCACCGAGATCGTGATCGGCGTCAATGCCCTGGACTACAGCGGCTATCCCGATTGCCGCCCGGAGTATATCGCGGCATTTCAGCAGCTCGCCAACCTGGCGACCCGGGCGGGGACCGAGCTCAAGCAGCGCTTCAACATTCAGACGCCGCTCATCTTGCTGTCGAAAAGGGAGATCATCGAGCGCGGCACGGCGCTGGGCGTGGACTACGGCCTGACGTTAAGCTGCTACGATCCCTCGCCCGCCGGTGAGGCTTGCGGCCGCTGCGACGCGTGCCAGCTCAGATTGAAGGGGTTTCGGGAGAATGGGTTGGAAGATCCGGCGAGGTACCAAACTGCAAAGGCGTGAACCGTGAACAGTGAACGGTGAACGGGGGTTGCGGTGTCGCAAGGAGCTCCCGTTTACCGTTCACCGTTCACCGTTTACGCTGTTCCCACTATGAGCTACGCGGTAAAGGAGATCTTTTACACCCTCCAGGGCGAGGGCGCCCAGACCGGCCGGCCGGCTGTGTTCTGCCGCTTTGCCGGATGCAACCTGTGGAGCGGCCGAGAGGCTGATCGTGAAACCGCCACCTGCGGGTTCTGCGACACCGATTTCGTCGGTACCGACGGGCCGGGGGGAGGGCGCTTCGCAACTGCGGCGGACCTTGCGGCCGCGGTCGCGGCGGCCTGGCCGGCCAACAGTGGGGGGCGTCGGTTCGTGGTCTGTACCGGGGGCGAGCCGCTGCTCCAGCTGGACCACACCCTGATCGAGGCGCTGCACCGCCAAGACTTCGAGATCGCGGTGGAGACGAACGGGACCCGGGCGGCCCCTGCCGGGCTCGACTGGATCTGCGTGAGTCCCAAGGCCGGCACCGAGCTCGAGCTGCGGTCCGGAGACGAGCTCAAGCTGATCTTTCCCCAGAGTGGGGCCGAGCCGGGCCGCTTCGAGGATCTCGCTTTCCGCCACTTCTTTCTGCAACCCATGGACGGTCCGGCGCTCGCCGCCAACACCCAGGCCGCCCTCCGGTACTGCCTCGCCCACCCGCGCTGGCGGCTGAGCCTGCAGACGCATAAGCTTCTCGGCATTCCATAGGCGGGCCGGCGGCCAGGCGGGCCGGCGGGCAGGGTGCAGTTCGGCACCTCTGCCCCGGAGTGCGCGCTGCCGAGCCGCGCCTTCTGCCCGCCTGCTGCCGGTCCGCCTGCCCGTCTCCTATGCACGCCTACTCCGACCGGATCAACCACGCCTTCGCGTTTGCCGCGAAGCACCACCGGGGGCCCGGCTCCGCCTCACCTGGCAGCCTCGGGCATCCGGCAAATGTCGCGGTGATCCTGGCGCGGTACAGCTGCGACCAACCGACCCTGGTGGCGGGCATTCTCCACCACGTGCTGGAGGACGCGACCCCGGACCGCCGCCACATGCTGGAAGAAAAAGTAGCGGAGAAATTCGGCCCGGTCGTGCTGGCGATCGCGAGGGACGCCTGCGAACCGAAGTACGGCGGCCGCGGCGAAGAGCGGCCCTGGCGGGCCCGCAAGCACGACCTGCTGGCCCATCTTGCGGTGGCGGAGCCACGGGCGCTCGACATCATCGCCGCCGACGAGATCCACCGGTGCGGCTCCACGATCGCAGCGCTGCGGCGGCTCGGCGCGGAATATCTGCGGCCGGTGTCGCAGGCCACATCGGAGGAGACGATCTGGTGGTACCGCTCCATGATCGAAGTGCTCGCCTCCCGGCCGGACTGGCCGCAGCGCGCCATGCTGGAGGAAATCCGGGCCCTCGGCGCCGACCTGGTGCGCCACCTCCGCGAGACCGAGGAAGATCTGTGAGCCGCCGGCCGCTCCGCGATGCCGCGCTCGCGGCCGGGCTCGGCGCGCTGGTCGCCTGCACCGGCCTTCCCCCGGCCCCCGCTCCCACCAACCCGCTGCGGTTTGTCTCGATCAACGACGTCTACGTCGCCGACACGCTGAGCGACGGCTCGGGCGGCCTCGCTCGGGTGGCCACGATGCGAAACCGCATCCAGGCGGAGGGGCCGACGCTGCTCCTGCTCGCGGGCGATTTCCTGTCGCCCAGCCTGCTGAGCAAGTACTACCGCGGGGCTCAGATGATCGAAGCCCTGAATGCGGCAAAGCTGGACTACGCCACGTTCGGAAACCACGAGTTCGAGCTTCCCCGGGACACGCTGGTCGCGCGGATCCGTGCCGCCAAGTTCAAGTGGCTCTCGGCCAACTGCCGTGAGGCCGGCGGGAGCGCGTTTCCCGGCGTGCTTGCATGGGACACGCTCCGGTTGGCCGGACGCAAGGTGGGCCTGTTCGGCGTCACCCTGCAGGGCGACTACCCCAAGTACGTCCGCTGCGCCGACCCCGACAGCGCGGCCCGGGCTGCGGTGGATACGCTGGCGCGGCAGGGAGTGGATCTCATCGTCGGGCTTACCCACCAGACGATCGAGGCGGATCGGGCGCTGCTCAATCGCGACGGCAGGATCGACCTCATCCTGGGTGGACACGAGCATGAGCATATGACCGTAGCGATCTCCACCCGCTACGTGCTCAAGGCCGACGCCAACGCGCGCACTGCCCAGTTTGCCACCGTGTGGGGAACCCGGGGGCATTGGCGCGAGGCTGTGGCCCTGCTTCCAGTGCAGCCGACGGTCACGCCCGACAGCTCCGTCGCTCCGATCGTGGCGGCTTGGGCCGACAGCCTGCGGCGGCGGCTCGGTCCGGAGCGGCCGATCGGCACGCTCACGGCTCCCCTCGACGCCCGCGATGCGGTCCAACGGCAGGCCGAGACGGGGCTTGGCGACCTGGTTACAGATGCGATCCGCGCCGGCACCAAGACCGACGTGGCCCTGCTCAACGCCGGAGCGATCCGGCTGGACGACGTGATCCGGCCGGGGCCGATCACCAACTACCAGCTCGAATCACTCTTCCTGTTCGCCGACCAGGCCCGGATCCTGGCGGTGCCACTCACCGGGGCGCGGGTGCGCGAGCTGCTGGAGCACAGCGTCTCCGACGGCGTTCTGGGCAAGGGGGGCTTCCTTCAGGTCTCTGGAGTATCCTTTGCCTACGATCCTGCCAAACCCTCCGGCGGCAGAATCACCGGTGATCCGATGCGGGCCGACGGACGGCCGCTCGGCCCCGGGGAAACCGTGCGGGTCGCCGTGCCGGCCTATCTCGCCTGCAGCGGCGGAGACGCCTATCGGATTCCGGAGGCGCAGACGGCTTGCGGCAGTCGGGACACGGCCCCGCGAGCAATCGATCTGGTGGGGACTTATCTGGCCGACTCGCTGCACGGCGACATCGCGCCGCCACCGCCCGGACGCATCACCCGCCGGTGAGCCGACTCGCCTCCGGCTGGGCCGCTAACTATCTTTGGGGCCAATGGGTTTAACGCCGACGCCCTCCGCGCTCGCCTCCCTACCCAGCGCCTTCGCCGCCGCCTGCCGTCTTTCACGTACGGACGGGGAGCTGCTGGAGCGCTGTCGCGTCGCGTTGGTCCAGCGGTTTCAGAGTGAGCGGATCTGGTTCACGCTCGAGGCTCCTGAAGGCGAGATGCCGCGGGTAGGACCGACCGATGGCTTTGACGAGGCGGTAGAGGTCGCCCGGCTCAAGAGCGGCGAGACCGAGGCCGTGGTCTTTGCCGACCAGACCGTGGCCGGCGAGATGCGAGCGGTCGCGATGCCGCTGGCGCTGGGCTTGAGCGTGGTGTTCGAGCTGCGCGGCATTCTGCTCGACCGGCAGGCGGCCTTGGACGACGCCGTCTTCCAGCTCCGCGCCCTGCGGCAGGTAGCCCGGCTGCTGTCCTCGGTACACTCGATCGAGGAGACCGAGCAGCTGATCCTCGACTTCATGGCCGAAGTGTTCTTCGCGTGGTGGGCTTGCCTGTACCGGCCCGACGGCGGCGCCTACGCGCCCAAGGTGTCCCGCTCCCTGGGTGACCGCCCACAGCCGGGCCCGATCGACCGGGCGGCCCTCGATACCGCCCTGCCCACCGGCAGCGCCTCGGTCGGGGCCGACGACGTCGCGGTGGCGACCCTGGTGGGCCAGGGGGCCGAGCTGGTGGTGCCGCTCGATGCCGGCTCGGAGCGGATGGCGGTGCTCGTGCTCGGCTCGCGGATCAGCGACAAGAGCTATGGACGGGCCGAGCTCGAGCTCGCCGGCACCCTTTCGTTTGCCGCTGCTATCGCGCTCAAGAACTCGGAGCTGGTGGAGCAGCTCCACAGCGCCGCGACAACCGACGAGCTTACCGGGCTCTACAACCGGCGGGCGTTGGAGGAGCGTCTGGGAGCCGAGATCTCGCGCAGCCTCCGCCACCAGCTGCACACGAGCGTGCTGCTCATGGATCTCGATCGGTTCAAGGTGGTGAACGACACCATGGGCCACGCCGCCGGCGACCGGCTGCTGGTCCTGGTCTCCAACGTCCTGCGCCAGCAGGCGCGGGCGCTCGACGTGGTCGGGCGGCTGGGCGGCGACGAGTTCCTGGTGATCCTGCCGATGACCAAACCCACCGAGGCGCAGGTGTTCGTGTCGCGAGTGCAGACGAGCCTCGATGCCCTGGCAAAGACCCATCCCGAGTTCGGACATTGTACCCTGAGCATCGGGATCGCCGAGTCGCCCCGCCACGGCACGACGGTGAGCGGCGTGCTGGCCGCCGCCGACACGGCGTTGTACCGGGCCAAGCGCGGCGGCCGAAACTCGGTCGAGGTATCCGATCTCGAAGTCGGCACCGACTAGCCCGCTTCCATGCCCGATCCGGAGTTCACGCTACTCGGCGACGCCTGCTGGCTCGATTTCGTCAACACGGCCCGGGGTCGCACCGCCTCGCCTCCCGACCTCCTGCCCGACCCCGCCGCCTACCATCGTTGGACCAAGGCTGAAAAGCTGGTATCCGACGTGGACGCAGTCCCGTTCGAAGAGGTGCTCCGGCTCCGCCGCGAGCTCACCCGCCTGGCGCAGTCGCTCAGCGCGGGCCGTCATCCTCCCGCCTCTGCCGTCGCGGCAATCAATCTCCGGCTGGCGCATGAGACCGGCCGGGAGCAGCTGGTCCGGACCACGGGCATATGGCAGCTCCGCTTCGCGCCGGCGCGCGCGCCCAGCGCGCTCGAGGCGATTGCCCGCTCTGCCGCGCTGACGCTCGCCGACCGGGCCCGCACGGTGCGCCAGTGCGCCGCGGATCCCTGCTCACTGTTTTTCCTGGACGGCTCGACCACGCAGAGCCGGCGGTGGTGCAGCGCCTCGGCCTGCGGCGGACGAGGCCGGATCGAGCGACGCCGAGGGTTGGCGCGGTGACCGGTCCCGATCAGGTCGCCGCGTTCCAGGCGGCGGAGTCGTTGCTCGGCGCCCGGTTCAAGCTCGAGCGACTGGTGGTGGCCAACCGGGAACGGGTGCTGTTCGTCGCCGCCGACCAGATTCTCAAGCGACGAGTAAGCCTGCGGCTCAACTTCTACTCCGACGAGCCGACCCGGGCCTGGTTTCTACGCGAGGCCGAAGCCCTGGGCCAGCTGGACCACCCCGCCATCCGCCACGTATACGATGTGGGCATCACCGGGACCCTCGCCTACCGGGTAGGCAATTGGATCGAGGGCGAGGGGCTCCACGAAGCGATGCAGCGGGGGCCCCGGCCCATCCCCGCGGTGCACACGCTCGCCCGCGACCTGCTGAGCGCGATGGAGCATGCGCATGGGCGCGGGGTCGTGATCCGGCGGGTCGTGCCCGCCTCGCTGATCGTGAGCCCCGCGGGACGCGGCACCATCACCGATGCGCGCTTCAGCAGCTGGACCCTCCCGGCGATCCCCGGCGTCGCGCCCAGCCAGCAGATGTTCATGGCCCCCGAGGTGCGCGACGGCGCGCCCGGCGACGCGATCAGCGACGTCTACACCGCCGGCACCATTCTCTACTATGCCATCACCGGGCAGGAACCTCCGCTCGATACGCGAGCGATCCACCGCCCCACCGAGCTCCGACCCAACTGCCCCCGCGCGCTCGAGCGGGTCATCCTTCGTGCCCTGCAGCCGTCGCCGGACGATCGCTATCAGACGGCTGCCGAGATGCTGGAGGACTTCGCGTCCGAGGCTGGCAGCTTCGAGATGCCGACGGCAACGCCGGGGACCGGCGTGCCGGCTCTGCTCGATGGCGAGGACAAGGCCCGGTGGGAGAAGCGCCTGCGGCGCGCCCTGGGCGACGACTACGAGCTGCTGGCCATGTTGGGCCAGGGCGGGTTCGGCCGGGTGTACCGGGTGCGGGATCTTCATCTCGAGCGGGAAGTGGCCCTCAAGGTCCTGCACCCGCTGCTCACCCAGGAGCCGGCCGTGGTGGAGCGGTTCCGGCGCGAGGCCCAACTGGCCGCCCGCCTGAGTCACCCGCACATCGTCAACATCTACGATATCGCCGGCCGCTCCGGGCTCATGTGGTATACCATGGAGTTGATCGAGGGCCCGAGCCTGGCGCAGCTGGTGGAGCGCGAGGGACCGCTGTCGCTGGAGAAGGTGCTGCGGCTGCTTCGGGAGGCGTTGTCCGCTCTCGCGCACGCTCACGGATCGGGTCTGGTTCACCGGGACATCAAGCCGGAGAACATGCTGCTCGAGCCGGACGGGAGCCTTCGCATCACCGACTTCGGGCTGGCATTGGCACTCCGCGGAGCGGGCCGGTTCGGCGGCGCAACCAGTCAGAGTGGCACGCCGCAGTTCGCCAGTCCGGAGCAGCTGCTGGGCGAGCGGGTCGATCAGCGCTCGGATCTGTACAGTCTCGCCGCCGTGGCATCCTACGCTCTGCTCGGCACGGTCCCCTTCCCGGGCATCACCCCGGAACAGGTGCTCGCACGGCAGACCACGAATCAATTCCCGGTGACGGTAGGGGTTCGGGAAGATGTGCCGGAAGAGCTGTGGGAGGTGCTGGAGCGGGCCATGCGGGCAGAGGTCGAGAACCGCTATCCCTCGGCAGCTGAGTTCCTTCAGGCGGTGAACCGGGCCGCTGGAACCCCGCGGCGGTCGGGGGGTGACCTGGCCCGAGTCGCTGCGCGGTGGCTCAAGATATGACACCCTTGACGCAGGGCCGCCCCGACACATATTTAACACCGCGAATTTCTGGCTTGGTGTGTCCTTGTTCCCAACAGACGACTAAATCACAGCACCCTGAAGGCCCGGGCTGATCGCCCTCGGGTCTTTTCGTCTTTTTGTGACTCAGGACAGGCCTGTGTTCACAAGA
>JBIOTT010000166.1:0-6987 GCA_044866195.1 Gemmatimonadales bacterium | reverse complement strand
GCCCGACTGCGGCCCGGCGCCGCTCCAGTTGCTTTTTGAGCTTTGGATTGATCGTAAAGCTTGGTGGCCAGGTGAGCAGCTGCTCGTTGAGCGCAACCAGCGTCTCCGGGGCGACGGCGGTGACGACCGCCTGGCCCGGCCCGGTCTGCTTCGGGGGCTCTGGAATCTGGCCCTTGCCCAGACTCGCCTTGAACCGCTGCTGCGCATCGACCAGGCGCTGATATGCCGCCTCGGCCTGCTGAGCGGCTTCCTCCTGGGTCACCACTCCTTCGGCTGCCAGCTGTTCCGCGTACCGAGCCCGCACCGGAGGCAATTGCTTGATCCGCTCGTACATGAGCGGCTGGGTATAGGTGGGCTCGTCGCTCTCGTTGTGTCCGTGGCGCCGATAGCCGACCAGGTCGATAAGCACGTCGCGGCGAAACTTCTCGCGGTAGGCCATCGCCAGCCGGACGGCGGCGAGGCACGCTTCCGGGTCGTCCGAGTTGACGTGGATGATTGGCACGTCGAAGCCCTTGGCCAGATCGCTGGCGTAGCGGGTGGAGCGGGCATCCTCGGCGCCGGTGGTGAAGCCCACCTGGTTGTTGGTGATGATGTGCAGCGTTCCGCCCACCCCGTAGCCCGCCAGCGCGCTCAGGTTGAGGGTCTCGGCCACGACGCCCTGCGCCGCGAACGCCGCGTCGCCGTGAATGAGAACCGGGAGGGCGACGGCCGGATCGTGATGGGCGGCCCGGCCCCTTCGGAGGGTCTGAGTCGCGCGGGCCCGACCGTCGACCACAGGGGACACGAACTCCAGGTGGCTCGGATTGGGAGACAGGGTCACCGCAATGGACTTCCCATTGCGGAGCGGGAAGGCGCCCTCGGCGCCGTGGTGGTACTTGACGTCGCCGGTGCCGCCCTCCGGCGTGAGCCGGTTGCCTTCGACGAACCTCCCGCCCTCGAACTCGGCGAAAATCGTCTCGTAGGGGCGACCGATGGTGTGCGCCAGCACGTTGAGCCGGCCCCGATGGGCCATGCCGATTACCACCTCGCGCGCGCCGGTGCTTGCGGCCAGCTCGAACGTGAGGTCGAGCATGGGCACCAGCATGTCTACGCCTTCGATGGAGAACCGCTTGTGTCCGAGATATGCCTTGTGGAGGAAGCGTTCGAGCGCCTCGACTTTGGTGAGCCGGCCGAGCAGCCGCTTCTTCTCTTCGACTGAGAGCGGGGTGCGGAAACCGCCGGACTCGATCTTTTCCCGGAGCCAGACCCGCTCCTGGTGACTGGAGATATGCTCCACCTGGTAGGCCATCGTCCCGCAGTAGGTCTGCTGCAGGTACGGATAGGACTCGGCCAGGGTCCGGCCCGGCACATACACCCGGAGGACCTTCGACGGGATCAAGGTCATGATCTCCGGGGTCAGGCCGAGGGGAGCCAGATCCAGGGCTGGGTCGCCCAGCGGCTCGGTGTCCAGCGGGTCGGTATGCGCTGCGAGGTGTCCGTGAGTGCGGAACGCTTTGACGAGCGCCATCGCCGCCGCAACGTGGTACAGCATCTCCGGCGCGACGGTTTCCGGCACCTTGGGCAGCTGGGTAGCGGCGGGGGACAGTTCATAGCTGACGGCCGAGAGCTGAAGGCTCTCCGCGACCGTCTCGTAGAAGTGGTCCTCGCCCTGAAGCAGATGATCCAGGGTGGCAAGAAAGGCTCCCGACTCCGCGCCCTGGATCAGCCGGTGATCGTAGGTGCTGGTGGCGGTCATCACCTTACTTACGCCTAGCTCCCGCAGCTTCTCTTCCGGCGCGGCCGAGAACTCAGCGGGATATCCGATCGCGCCGACCGCGATGATGCTCCCCTGGCCCGCCATGAGGCGGGGAACCGAGGCAACCGTGCCCAGGCCGCCAGGGTTGGTGAGCTGGATGGTGGAGCCGGCGAAATCGTCCGGCATGAGCTTGTTTGCCCGCGCCTTTTCGACCAGTGCCTCGTATGCGGCGTGGAAGGCCGCAAAATCCATTGTATCGGCGCGCTTGATGACCGGGACCACCAATCCGCGACTCCCGTCCTTCCGCTGCACGTCGACCGCAAGGCCGAGGCCGATTCCTTCCGGCTGCACCCGGTAGGGCGCGCCGTCCTGGATCAGGAGCCTATGGCTCATCACCGGATGGCGCTTTGCGGCCTGGACCAGCGCGAACCCGACGAGATGGGTAAAGGAAAGCTTCTCGTTCCGCCCGGCGGCTTGCAGCCGTGCGTTCAGCTCCTTGCGGCGGGACTCGAGCGTGGCGACGGGAATCGTGCGGAAGGTCGTGGCGGTGGGCACCGAGAGACTCTCGGTCATGTTCGCCACCAGACGTGCGGCCGGTCCCTTGATCGGCGAGGCGCCGGCGGGCAGAGGCGCAGCCCCGCGGGCGGGCAGCGTGTGGCCCGCCGGCTCCGTGACTACCGGCGCTCCATCCTCCGCCGGTCCGCCCGTCCGCCGGTCCGCCTCTACCGCCCCCAGCTCAAACGCGAGTCGTGAGGCGAAATCGCTCTCCGCCGGTCCGCCCGTCCGCCCGTCCGGCCTCTCGCCAACCACCCCGCTCTCGAACAGCCGCCGCCACTCCGGGCCGACCGCCCCGGGATCGCGCAGGAACTCCTCGTACATCGCCTGGGCGAATCCTGCGTTGGCGGTCTCGAACACATTCGAATCCACAGCTGACTCCCGCTCACGAAGATGCGAGCCCGCTCGGCCGCGCGCTCGCCCGATGAGGTTGAAACACCTGGCGGAAAGATAACGGTCCAGTTGGGGGCGGGTGAATTTTCAGCCTCCCTGGGCGGACGCATATAGCGTAGCCGTCAAGGACCCGGACAAGCGGCGGTAGGCCTCCAACTCGGCAGTCGTCCGGTCCGCATCCCACCCCAGCTCGTGGGCCATGAGCTCGGCCGCCCGCGGTGCGGCTGCCGCCCCGCGATCCCTGGTCTCGAAGTACAGGTGTATCCGTCGCACCAGCACGTCGTCCACCCGGCAGGCCAGCTCCCGCCGGACCATGTGCAGCACTTCCGCCTCGATGGCGGGATGATCCGGGTGGAGCCGCCGCTGATAGCCGCGATGAATGGCCGCGAAGTTCACGATGCCGGCCGACTCGGTGCCATAGTGACGGACCAGATGATCGGCGGTTTCAGCGGCAAGGCCGATCTCGAGCGCCCGTTCGCGGAATGGCTCGAGGGCGGCGGTTTCGCCCCCGGGTAGCGGCTCCTCGTCAGTCCGGGCCTCACCCGACCGGACCGACATGCCGCGCTTGGAGAGTTCGGCGAGCACCCGGTCGACGGTTTGCGCGGCCATGACCCGGTAGGTCGTGAGCTTTCCGCCCGCGACTGTGACCACGCCGCCGGCTCCGGTCACGATGGCATGCTCCCGGGAGCGGCTCGAAGGCCTTCCATCGTGCTCCGGGGCCAACAGCGGGCGCAGCCCGGCCCAGGTGGCACGGATGTCGTCCAGCCCGAGCCGCGCGTTGGGGAAGCGTGCGTTGACCGATCGGAGCAGATAGACCACGTCATCGGCGGTGGCGGCGGCCGCTTCGGGCGGCTCCGGCGTCTCCGTGTCGGTAGTGCCGACGTAGGAGAGCTCGCCCCATGGCAGGGCGAACATGACCCGCCCGTCGATCGGGCTCAGAAACGCGATCGCCTCGTGATGCCCCAGGCGATCGCGCGGAACGATGACGTGCACCCCCTTGGTGGTGCGGACCAGCGGCCGGCAGCCGGGTTCTTCGAGGCTGCGCAGCCGATCCACCCAGGGGCCGGTGGCGTTGACCACAGCCGAAGCGCGGATGGTGCCCTGGCTCCCGGTGAGCCGGTCCGCCACCCGGACACCGATCACCCGCTCGGCGGCCCACTCGAACGCCTCGACTGCGGTGTAGCTCATGATGGCCGCGCCGTGCTGGGCCGCTGAGCGCGCGGTCGCCAGCACCAGCCGCGCGTCGTCGCATTGGGCGTCGAAGTAGCGGGCGCCGCCCAGCAATCCGCGCTCGCGCACCATCGGCTCGCGCTCGAGCAGGGCACGCTTGCCCAGCATGCGGTGGGGGGCCACATTGCGGAACAGCGCCAGCAGGTCGTACGCCCACATCGCGGCCGCCAGGCGCCAGAGCGTGATTCGATCTCCGCGATGCAGTGGAAACACGAACGGGAGCGGACGCACCAAATGGGGGGCGATGCTCAGCAGAACGCGTCGTTCCCGGTTCGCCTCCCACACGAGGCGCAGGTGTCCCTGCTCGAGATAACGGAGGCCTCCATGGATCAGGCGGCTCGAGCGGGAGCTGGTGCCCGAGCCGAGGTCAGCTTGTTCCACCAGCACGGTCCGCAACCCACGCATCGCGGCGTCCCGGGCGACGCCGGCACCCGTGATACCGCCGCCGATGACCAGCACATCCACCGGCCGGGCGCCCAGGGCGTCCAGCGCCGGCCGTCGTAAGGAGTGGCCCGCTTGGCCCTGAGCCCCGTTACCCGCGTCCCGCGCCCGAGTACCTGGTTTTACTGGCAGGCTCATTTCATCCGCCCGGGTGCCCGGGTGCTCGATCTCGCGTGCGGCGAGGGCCGGCACGGCCTGGCGGCCGCCGCACTGGGCGCAACCGTGCTCGGGGTGGACCGGGATTCGGAGCAGCTGGCCGTGGCGCGGGACATCGCGGCGGTACGGGGGCTCAACGCGGAGTTTCGGGAGGTCGATCTCGAGGCGCCCTGGCCCCAGTTCGGGGAGTTCGACGTGCTGCTCCTCTTCAACTATCTCGACCGCCGGCGCATGGCCGACGTCCTCGCGTGCATCGCGCCGGGCGGTGTGCTCATCATGGAGACGTTCCTCGATGCCCAGCGCGAGTTGGGGTGGGGCCCCCAGAGCCAGGAGCACCTGCTTCAGCCCGGCGAGCTCGTCCAGCTGGTCAAGCCGCTCGAGGTTCTCCATGGCCGGGAGGTGCTCGAGCCGGTCGACGCGGAGCGCTGGCGAGCGGTCGCGAGCGTCGTGGCCCAACGGGTACAATGATAACGAGCCGCCGCGTTGCCATCGTGGCCGGCGTCCGCACCCCCTTCGCCAAGAGCGGCACGGTTTTCCGGGACGTGCCGGCTGTTCAGCTGGCCCGCCACGCCGCCAGAGAGCTGCTCTACCGCACCGAGATCGACGGCCGCGAGATCGATGAGGTCGTCATGGGCCAGGTGGCGCCGTCCGTGCTCACCCCGAACGTCGCTCGGGAGGTGAGCCTCTTGCCCCAGCTGCCCCCGGGCGTCCCGGCCTACACCCTGAACCGCGCCTGTGCCTCGGCCGCACAGGCGATCACCAATGCCGCCGACCAGATCGGGCTGGGCCACGCCGACGTCGTCCTTGCGGGCGGCGTCGAGTCGCTTTCGGACCTCCCGATCCTCCACTCCCGCCGGTTCAGCCAGATCCTGGTCGAGGCAGGCAAGGCCAAGACCCTGGGTGGCCGGCTTGGGGCCTTCGGGCGGGTACGTCCCCGCGACCTGATTCCGGTGACCCCCGCCATCGCGGAGCCCTCCACCGGCGAGACCATGGGGCAGTCGGCCGAGAAGATGGCGAAAGAGAACGGGATCACCCGGCAGGAGCAGGATCGGATCGCCTTGATGAGTCACCTCCGGGCCGCCGCCGGCACCGCGGATGGGCGGCTCACCTCCGAGATCGTTCCCTGGTTCGGGGGCTCCGCGATGGACGAGGTCGCGACCAGCGACAACGGGATTCGCACCGACGCATCGCTCGAGGCGCTGGCCAATCTGAAGCCGGTGTTCGATCGGCGCTATGGTACCGTAACGGCGGGCAACGCGTCGCCGCTCACGGACGGTGCGGCGGTCGTCTTGCTCATGGTGGAGGAAAAGGCGCGCGCGCTGGGATACGAGCCGCTCGCGTTTCTTCGCAGCTACGCGGCGAGCGCGGTGGACCCAGGCTGGCAGCTGCTGATGGGCCCCGCGCTGGCCGTGCCCAGGGCGCTCGAGCGCGCCGGCATCGGCTGGTCCGATCTGGGCCTGATCGAGATTCACGAGGCGTTCGCGGCGCAGGTGCTCTCCAACATCCAGGCGTGGGGCTCCAAGGCGTGGGCCGATCGCCTGGGGCTCCCGGGTCCGCTGGGCGAAGTGGATTGGGAGAAGACCAACGTAATGGGCGGCTCGATCGCGATCGGGCACCCATTCGGGGCCACCGGCGCACGCCTGGTCACCACCCTGGCGAACGAGATGCGGCGCCGTGGCGTGCAGTTTGGCCTGATATCGATTTGCGCGCAGGGAGGGATGGGGTATGCGATGGTACTCGAGAGACGGTGACTACAGACAGCCGTAAACGGTAAACGGTGAACGGTGAACGGGGTTGCTCCGTGAGCGGGCGCCTCCCGTTTACCGTTTACCGTTCACCGTTCACGCTTTTCCCAGGCCCATGACCGCCTTCACAACCAGCACGGAAAACGGCACCGCCGTCGTCACGCTCGACCTTCCGGGCGAGCCGGTGAACAAGTTCAACACCGGCGTCGCCACCGAGTGGGAGGAGCTGCTGGAGCGTCTCCGCGGTGACAGCGCCGTGAAGGCGGTGGTGATCATCTCCGGCAAGCCCGACAGCTTCATCGCCGGCGCCGACATCGAGGAGTTCTCCCGGCTCGCCTCGCAGACCGACGCGGAGGCGCTGAGCGGGCGTGGCCAGGAGCTGATGCAGCGGGTGGAGCAATTCCCCAAGCCGATCGTGGCCGCGATCCATGGGGCCTGCCTCGGCGGCGGCTACGAGCTCGCCCTGGCCTGTCATTGGCGGGTGGCAACCGATTCTCCCAAGACCCAGCTTGGCCTGCCTGAGGTGCAGCTCGGCGTCCTGCCGGGTCTGGGCGGCTGCGTGCGACTCCCGCGACTCATCGGGCCCCGAGCAGCGCTCGACATCATTTTGGCCGGCAAGAGCGAGCGGCCACAGAAGGCGCTCCGGCTCGGCATGGTGGACGAAGTCGTGCCCAGGAGCATCCTCCGTCAGGTCGCACTTGCCGCGGCCGACCGGCTCGCCCGCGAGGGGCC
>JBIOTT010000165.1:0-2336 GCA_044866195.1 Gemmatimonadales bacterium | reverse complement strand
CCCTGCTCAACCAAGCCAGCGCCATTCTCGCCTCCTCGCTGGACTACACCGAGACGCTGCGTGACCTGAGCCGGCTGCTGGTCCCCTCGGCGGCCGACTGGTGCGCCATCCACGTCGCCGGCGAGCGGGGCTCGCTTCGGTTCGTCGCGGGCGCGCACCGCGACCCCGCCCGCGACCTGGTGGTCCGCGCCCTGTGCGAGTACGGCAGCCGGGGTCTTCCCTTCGGCGACAGCGACGGGAATGAGGTGGAGCTGGTCGGGGTGAACGACCGGCTACTGCGGGACCGTGCCGAGGACGAGGAAGAGCTCAAGCTGTACCGGGCTCTTGCCCCGAGCGCCTACATCCGGGTGCCGCTCATGGCGCGGGGTCAGCGGGCCGGCGTTCTGACGCTGGTGGCGGGGCGGGAGTACGGCAGGCGGCTCGGCCCCGCCGACCGCGAGATCGCCGGCGAGGTGGGGATGCGGGCGGCGCTGGCGCTGGACAACGCGAGGCTCTGGCGCGAGGCGGGAGAGTCCGATCGCCGGTACCGGCTGCTGTTCGAGGGCAACCCCCAGCCGATGTGGGTCTTTGACGTGGATACTCTGGCCTTCCTTGCGGTCAACGAAGCGGCCATCCACTTCTACGGCTACTCCCGGGAGGAATTCCTGGCCATGTCCATCATGGACATCCTCCCGCCGGACGACGCCCCCGGGCTGCCGAGCGGGATGGAGCGGCCCCATCGTGAGGAGGTCGCCCTGGCCCAGCACCAGCGCAAGGATGGCTCGTTCGTGGACATGGAGATCATTTCCCACGAGCTGGAGCTGGAAGGCCGCCGTGCCCGGCTGGTGCTCGCGACCGACGTGACCGAGCGCACCCGCACCCGGGCGGCGCTACACCAGAGCGAGGAGCAGCTCCGCAACGCGCAGCGCCTCAATGCCGCCGGCCGGCTCGCGAGCGGCGTGGCCCACGACTTCAACAATCTGCTCACCGCCATTCAGGGATTCAGCGACCTGCTGCTCCGCGACCTGCCGGCGCAAGATCGCAAGCGGGAAGACGTGGAGCAGATCCGGAGGGCCGCGGATCGTGGCGCCCTGCTGACCCGCCAGCTGCTCACGCTGGGCCGGAACGAGGGGTTGCAGCCGAAGCTGCTCGATCT
This sequence comes from Gemmatimonadales bacterium, assembly GCA_044866195.1. Classification (GTDB taxonomy): domain Bacteria; phylum Gemmatimonadota; class Gemmatimonadetes; order Gemmatimonadales; family GWC2-71-9; genus DASQPE01. The sequence continues at coordinate 1,201 of JBIOTT010000165.1, read as the reverse complement.
CAACACTCTGGTGCGGGGCATGGAGGCCTTGATTCAGGGGCTCGTCGGGGCGGACATCCGGGTGGAGACTCGACTGGCCCCGAGGATGGGACGGATCAAGATGGATCCGGGGCAGTTGGAGCAGGTTCTGATCAACCTGATGCTCAATGCCCGCGACGCCATGCCGAGCGGCGGGGCGCTGACCCTGGAAACCGCGGAGCGGCAGATCACCGGCAGTGCCCGGGGGCCCCATGTTCGCCCGGGACGCTACGTGGTCCTCGCGGTCAGCGACACCGGCGGCGGCATGGACGGGGAAACCCTGTCTCACCTGTTCGAGCCGTTCTACAGCTCACCCTCGCACCCGCCGCGCAGCGGACTGGGTCTGTCGATCGTGTATGCCATCGTGCGGCAATGCGGCGGCGTGGTTCGAGTATCCAGTGAGCCGGGCCAAGGGACGACAGTGAAGGTCTACTTCCCCCGGGCGGAGGATGAGCTCACCCCGCCGGTGCCCGGCGCGAATGAGCTCCGGGGCCACGAAACCGTCCTGCTGGCGGAGGACGAAGCGGGAGTGAGGGAGCTGCTCCGGAAGATCCTCACGGAGCATGGCCACGTGGTGCTGGAAGCGCGGCATGGTCGCGACGCGCTGCTGATCGCCGACCGCCATCCCCGGCCGATTCATCTCCTGGTAACCGACGTCGTCATGCCCGAGCTCGGTGGCCGGGAGCTCGCGGAGGCGCTGGTCCGCAAGCGGCCCGAGCTGAAGGTGCTCTATATCTCGGGATATACCAACGCCGAGGTGGGACGTCGAGGCGTGCTCGACACGGAGACCGCCTTCATCCAGAAGCCGTTTACCGCCGAGCAGTTGATGCGCAAGGTGCGGGAGACGCTGGGCTCGCGTGCCGCGACCGCCTGACGCCTAGCGCACCCTGGCCCGCAGGTTTCGCAGGACCTCCTGGGGCGCTTCGCCCGAGAGCTGCAGCGCGACATCACCCACGATCCAGCGGCCTTCGGTCGCCTGGCCCCCCCGCACCCGCTGCTGGTCCAGCAGGATCATGCGTCCCTGCTGGTCCTGATATACCACCCGGACTACCGGGCGGGTGGGATCCGCTTCGGGCCAGACCCGGCCTTGAGCCAGCCCCATGAACTGCGGCGACAGGCCCTCGATGACGTGGACCGGGCCGGCGAGCTGCCGCGCCGCCTCGTCCAGTCCAATGCGCAGGTA
>JBIOTT010000164.1:0-9099 GCA_044866195.1 Gemmatimonadales bacterium | reverse complement strand
AGCTTGCCCCGCGCGATAACGCCGCGGTCGATCAGCCCGAGCAGGTCGGCCGCATTGACGGTCGCCGAGCGGATCGCGTCGATCGGCTTCATCCCGTAGCCCACGTAGACGGCGAACTCCCGGGCGTTCTCCCCGTGCGGGTACACGGCGGCATCGGTGCCGAAGGCGATCTTGACGCCGGCCTTGATCGCTTTCCGGTGACTCTCCTGGGCCAAGGGAATGGCCTCCCGCGCCTTGGCGGCGATCGGGGCCGGCATCCCCTCGAACTTGAACTGGGTCAGGAGATAGGCCGTGGGGACCAGATAGGTCCCGTTTTGCTTCATCAGTTTGATCGCCTCGTCGTCCAGCATCGACCCGTGCTCGATCGAGGCGACGCCCGCCTGAATGGCTGCCTTGATGCCTTCAGTGCCGTGCGCGTGGGCCGCGACCTTGAGTCCGTGCCGCCCGGCCTCTTCCACGACGGCGCGCAGCTCGGTCTCAGAGAGCTGCTGCGCGCCGAGAGTCGCGTCGTAGGAGAACACGCCGGCGGTGGCGCACACCTTGATCACCTGGGCGCCGTGCTTGATCTGGTAGCGGGCCGCGGCCACCACCTGATCGACCCCGTCCGCCACCCCCTCCTTGGGGCCGAGCTCGAGAACGCCGGGCGCCCAGCCGGTGGCGTCGCAGTGCCCGCCCGTGATACCGATCGCGTGGCCGGCGGGGATGATGCGGGGGCCCTGGATCAATCCGCGCCCGATGGCCTTCATCAGCGACACGTCGGCGAACCCGCCTGCGCCGACGTTGCGGACAGTGGTAAACCCCGCCAGCAGCGTCGTGCGTGCGTTGGCCGCGCCCCGGAGCGCTTCGTCCGCCGGCGTCTCCCTCACCGGGCGCATGAGCCAGTCTCCCTCGAGGTCGGCGGTGAGGTGGACGTGGACGTCGATGAGGCCGGGAAGCAGCGTCACGTCGCCCAGGTCGATCACCCGCGCGCCGCTGTCCGGGGCCTGCCCCAGGCTGCGGACCCGGTCGCCCTGAATAGTCACGATCGCCGGGCTCACGATCTCGCCCTTCGCGACGTCGAGCATGCGCGCGGCGCGAACCACGATCGGTTGCTGCGCGACGACGGCTGAACCCGGCAGAATGGCGCCCAGGGCCGCAAGGGCGAGAGCGCGGAAGGTCGCATTTGGCATGGAGGTCGAAGCTACTTGGGCCGGCTTCGGTGTCAATCGCGTTCGAGGCGCCGACCGCCGATCCGGAACGCTCGGCTTGCCCCGCCTCGCACCCCGTCGCTACAATCCGCCCGGTCGTCGGCCCCACTCTGCCACCGCCTATGGTGCCCGCGTGAAGCGTGACTTCCTGGCCATTCCCGACCTCGACAAGTCCGAGCTGATCGCGCTGCTCGAGCTCGCCCTCTGTATGAAGCAGGGCGAATACGGCGGGCGCCCGCTCGAGCACAAGACGCTCGGGATGATCTTCGCCAAGAGCTCCACTCGCACCCGGGTCTCATTCGAGGTAGGAGCGTTCCAGCTCGGGGGACACGCCCTCTTTCTCTCTTCCCGTGACATCCAGCTCGGCCGTGGCGAGCCGATCCGCGATACCGCCCGGGTACTCAGCCGCTACGTCGACGGCATCATGATCCGAACGTTCGACCAGGCGGAGGTCGAGGAGCTGGCCCGGTTCGCGACGGTCCCGGTCATCAACGGACTTACCGATCTCCAACACCCCTGCCAGGTCCTGGCGGATCTCCTTACGGTACGGGAAGCACTGGGGACCTGGGACCGCAGGATCGTGGCATGGGTGGGCGACGGGAACAACATGGCGCACAGCTGGCTCGACGCGGCTGGGCTGCTCGGCTTCGAGCTGCGCCTTGCGTGTCCGGCGGGCTACCAGCCCAACGCCGACATCGTGGCGCGGAACCGGACCCGTACGAAAATCGTGCTGACCGACCAGCCCGCCGAGGCGGTGCGCGGCGCTCACGTGATCAATACCGACGTGTGGGCGTCGATGGGGCAGGAAGCCGAGCAGGAGCAACGGGTCAAGGCGTTCCGCGGCTACCTGGTGGATGGGGGCCTGATGCGCCAGGCGGACCCGGGTGCGATCTTCCTCCATTGCCTCCCGGCCCACCGGGGCGAGGAGGTGTCGGACGAGGTGATCGAAGGGCCTCAATCCCGCGTCTGGGACGAGGCGGAGAACCGGTTGCACGTGCAGAAGGCGCTGATGGCAACCTTGATGGGAAGAGCGTGAACGGTGAACGGTGAACAGTGAACGGGAGGTTCCCGTTCACCGAAGCCCCCCGTTCACCTTTTACCGTTCACCGTTTACGCTGTTCGGGATCCGATGTCCGAGCTGAAGCAAACCCCGTTGGCTGACGTCCATCGCGCTCTCGGCGCGAAGATCGTGGCTTACGCCGGCTTCGAGATGCCGGTGCAGTATCCCACGGGCATTCTCGCCGAACATCAGCTGGTCCGCACCGGCGTAGGCCTGTTCGACATCTCGCACATGGGTGAGTTCGAGATCACCGGGCCCGACCGCAACGGCTTCCTCAACCGAATCACCTGCAATGACGTTTCCCTGGTCGAGCCCGGCGGGGTCCAGTACTCCGCGATCCTGACGCCGGAGGGGACCTTCGTCGACGACTGCACGCTTTATCGATTCGACAACAAATGGATGGTCGTGGTCAACGCCGCCAACACGGGGCCGGCCTGGAAGCACCTGGTCGAGCACAAGGGTGGGGCAAACGTTCGCCTCAAGGACATTTCGGACGAGGTGGGCCTGCTGGCGCTCCAGGGCCCGAAGGCAGCCGCCCTGCTGCAGTCGCTCACGCCGGTCCGGCTCGCGGACATCGGGTACTACCGCTTCTCACAGGGCCAGGTGGCGGGAGTGGACTGCTTCATCTCCCGCACCGGCTACACCGGCGAAGACGGATTCGAGCTCTATTGCCGCGACCGCAGCGTCGGCGTCCTCTGGTCGGCCCTCACCGCCGCCGGGGCGCCGCCCATCGGCCTGGGCGCGCGCGACTCGCTGCGGCTCGAGATGGGCTACGCCCTGTACGGCCATGAGATCGACCGCACCATCACGCCGCTCGAGGCGGGGCTCGGCTGGATCGTCAAGCTCGACAAAGGCGCGCCGTTCGTGGGTGATAGCGCGCTCAGAGACCAGAAGAGTCGCGGCATCACCCGCAAGCTGGTGGGATTCCGTCTCCTGAGCCGGGGAATTCCGCGCCAGGGCTATCCCGTCTGGCTGGACGGTCGCCAGGTCGACGTGGTCCGGAGCGGCGCCATGAGTCCCTCCCTCACCGTGCCGATCGGCACCACCTTCCTTCCTGCGGCGGCGGCGAGGCCAGGGATGAAGTTCGAGGTCGAATGCCGCGGCGAACGGCTTCCGGCCGAGGCCGTGAGCCGCCCGTTCTGGAAGTCCGGAACCGCGGGGAAGCCGGGCCAGGCGTAAACGTGCGGGTCGCGGTGCTCACCATCTCGGATGCCGGGGCGCGGGGGGAGCGGGCCGACGCCTCGGGCGACGCGATCGCAGCCTGGGCCGCGGAGCGGGGCGACGATGTGGTACAGCGGACGCTGGTGCCGGATGAGACCGATCGGATCGGCGCGGTTCTCTCCCGCTGGGCGGACGAAGACGTCGCCGACCTGGTGCTCACGACCGGCGGCACCGGGCTCACCCCGCGTGACGTCACCCCCGAGGCCACCCGGGCCGTGCTGGACAAAGAAGCGCCCGGCATCGCCGAGGCGCTTCGCTTTGCCATCTATCCTCGCTTCCCTCGCGCCGCACTGTCCCGCGGTACTGCTGGGGTGAGGAAGCGCACCCTGGTCGTCAATCTTCCCGGCAGTCCCGGCGGCGTGCGCGACGGACTCGCCATCCTCGGCGAGATCGTGGACCACGCGGTGGAGTTGGTCCGCGGGGAGAGAACGGGGCACTAGACGGCGTGTGGGGTTATGCCTAGCCAAGTCCTCATCACCATGGACGACCTCGAGACGGCGGTGCGGGTCAACGCCGCGCTGGAGGCCGCGGGGCTGTCGACCGCCATGTTCTCGTCGCTGGACGATGCCCGGGGCTCGGTGCGCCGGGAGAACCCCGATCTGGTGATCCTCACCGGCACGGTCCACGACCTGCCGGCGCTGCAGCTCACCGCGCTCGCGCGCGACGCCGCCATCTCCACGCTCGCGCTGCTCGAGCCCACCGACTCCGAGCGGGGCGAGCGGGTCAGCCGCCTGGGCGTCACCGACGTGATGACCAAGCCGGTCAGTCCCGACGAGGTGCTCGGCACGGTGCGCCGGCTGATCGATCGGCGCCACCTGCAGGAACGGACCGGCATCATCGGCGAGAGCGCGCCGATCCAAGAGGTGCTGGTCAAGATCGAGCAGATGGCGCCGGTCTCGAGCACCGTGCTGATCCAGGGCGAGTCCGGCACCGGCAAGGAGTTGGTCGCCAAGGGGATTCACGACCTGTCGCCCCGCCGGGGGAAGGCCTTCATCGCGGTGAACTGCGCGGCGCTGCCGGAGACGCTGCTGGAGAGCGAGCTGTTTGGGCACGAGAAGGGCGCCTTCACCGGCGCGGCCGAGCGGCGACTGGGCCGGTTCGAGCTGGCCGACGGCGGAACCATCTTTCTGGACGAGATCGGCGAGGTTCCATTCAGCACCCAGGTCAAGCTCCTGCGGGTGCTGGAGAGCCGGTCGTTCTTCCGGGTGGGCGGGACCCAGCCAATCAGGGTGGACGTCCGGGTAATCGCGGCGACCAATCGCGAGTTGCGGGAGCGGGTCGCGCTGGGCGAGTTTCGCGACGATCTCTACTACCGGCTCAACGTGCTCAGCATCTATCTGCCGCCGCTCCGGGAGCGGCGGGAAGACATTCCCCTGCTGGTGCGCCGGTTCACCCGGGAGTTCGCGGCCCAGCACGATCGCCCATTCCGGGGGATCACGCCCGAAGCCATGCAACGCCTGGTGAGCGCCCCCTGGCCCGGCAACGTCCGGCAGCTGCGGAACCTGATCGAATCGATGGTGGTGCTGGCGCCGGGCACCGAGATTCGGGCGTCGGACATCCCCGCCGACGTTCTGGAAGGCCCCGGCATCCTGCTGCCGGCCCGGGTCCCCCCTCGCGAGGTGCCGTCGCAGGAGCTCGAATTCATCCTTCGCAGCCTGGTCGACCTGCGCCGCCAGATCGAGGAGCTGCGGCGCCGGCTGGACGACCACCCTCAACGGCTGCAGGTTATCGACTTGGGCACGGCGGGCCCGGTGGTGGACGTGGTGCCCGAGCCGGAGCGTCCGGAGCCGGCTCAGGTCGTTTACCGCACTGGCATGACAATGGCTGAGGTGGAGCGGGCGGCCATCGAGGCGGCCCTCCGGGAGGCCCAGGGGAACCGCCGGCGGGCGGCTGAAGTGCTGGGTATCGGCGAACGGACTCTGTACAGGAAAATCAAGGCCTACCGGCTCGATGTTTGACCGGTTTTGCGACAGCGGGGTTGTGCCAGGTAAGGACATATCTGGCAATGGCTTAAGTGTTGCTGTGGAGGATAGATGCCGGCGGTGCTTCCCGTGGCTGTCGCGCTGGTCGCTTGGTCGTGGTCGCAATGGCTAATGACTTGCGCACGAAGGATTTGCACGGGGTAACCTGTTGACAGTTCTCAAGGTAAGTTCCTATATTGAGCCTCCCCTAGTGCAACCCGGCACGCGTTCGGTGGGCTGGCAGCCGTGAATTTTGCGATTGACGCAGAGCGGTGTGTCGCCTGTCTGGCGTGCGTGCGTGTTTGTCCGACCGACGCGATTTCAGTCACTGACGCGGTTTTGGTCGCCGGTGGTGAGGCAAAGCCGCTACTACAAGTCGTTGATGAGGCCTGCATCCGGTGTGGCGACTGCCTGCCTGCATGCCCGCATGATGCGGTGCGGGTGAGCGGCGAGATCGGGCGGGCGCTGAGCATCGTCTCACAAGGCGACGCAGTTCTGATCCTGAGTCCGGAGTCGGCCGCGCACTTCTACCCGGCCACTCCCGAGCAGGTGATAAACGCCGCCTACGCAGCAGGGTTCCGGACGGTCACCCGTGGGGTCATCGGCGACGAGCTGGTCGCGGCCGAGTACCTGCGGTTGTGGGAGGAAGAGGGCTGGGGGACGCTGGTCCGGTCTACTGATCCGGTGGTGGTCGACACCATCCGGACCCAGTATCCGGAGCTGATCCCCTACTTGGCGCCGGTGACAGTGCCGTCGGTGGCCGAGGCCCGATATCTGCGGGCGCTTCGCGGGTCCGGGCTCAAGATCGTGTATGCCGGCGTGGCGTTACCGGTCAACAGCGCGGATCTCGACGCGGCGATCACGTTCGACGACCTCGAGCAGCTGTTCCGGGCCCGAGGGGCCAGTCCCCTGGCGCAGCCCACCTTCTTTCAGCGGGTGCCGGAAGAGCGGCGGCGGCACTTGAGCGCGGCGGGGGGCCTCCCGCTCCGGTTGCTGGAGGAGGCCCGGCAGACCAGCCGCCGGTTCCTCAAGCTCCGGGGTCTGGCGTCGATACCTGCTTTAGCGCGGGCGGTCGCGGTGGATCGGCTGGACCTCGGGTTCGTCGACCTGCTGTCGCGAGAAGGGTCGCTGGACCACCCGCTGTCGGGCCCGCAGGAGGAGCTGTACTGGCGGCGGGCGCTGGTGGCGAGCACCGAGCCGCCCCGGAGCCGGTTCCCGGTGGTGGACGCGACGGTAGTGGCGAGTGTGGGCGCGGCATTCGACATCAAGCCACGCAGCCTCGAGCTCGACGGCCACGCCATCGCGGCGGTGCTGGACCAGATCGGGTTGGGCCCGAACGGGAAGCCGTGGGACTGCGGCGCGTGCGGGTTTCCGACCTGCCGTCGGTTTGCCGAGGCGGCGACGCTGGGACGGGCCACCCTCAAGCAGTGCATGCCGTACCAGGAGCGGCGGGCGCTGGAGGCTCAGCAGCAGGCGGCGGTGGATCCGCTCACGGGGCTCTCCACCTACCGGGTCCTGCGCGACCGGCTGGCGTTCGAGGTGGAGCGGAGCAAGCGGAGCGCAGAGGCGTTCGCGGTGCTCTTTCTCGACCTGGACCGCTTCAAGTCGCTGAACGATCAGTACGGGCACGAAGCGGGGAACGAGATTTTGCGGGCGGTGGCGGGTGAGATCCGGCAGGCGGTGCGCGCCTCGGACATCGCGGCCCGATATGGGGGCGACGAGTTCGTGGTGATTCTCACGCGGACGGATCTGGAAGGCGGGGCCCGGGTGGCGGAAGCGCTGCGGGCCGGGATCGAAGGGGTCGGGCGCCGGCTGGGGTATCCTCCGGGGCTCGTGACGGTAAGCGTCGGGCTCGCCGAGTTCGATCCGCGGGAGCCGATCGAAGGCGACCTGCTGGTGTCGGCCGACCGGGCGCTGTATCGCGCGAAAACCGCCGGACGCAACGTCGTCGCATGAGGACCGAGATACGCCATGACCGCTACGAAGGGTGAAAGCACCGTGACGGGACCGTTCAGTGCGCGGCCCTCGGACCCCGGCACGCCGGGGCCGGGGCGCCCATCCGCTCCGGACAACCTGCCCGATCCGTGGGGGGTTCGGCGGGCGGAGAACCTGCTCACCAGCCTGGAGGGCATCCTGTCGGCGCGGGTGGTCACGACGCCGCTGGGCGAGGTGAGCGAGATCCACATCCTGGCGCAGTCGGGGCTCGCGCCCAAGCAGATCGTGCGCAACATCGAGTCGGCCTTGTTGGCGCAGCTCGGGCTCAAGGTCGACCACCGGAAGATCAGCATCGCGCAGACGGCCGAGGTGCGGCCGCTCGAGGCGCTGGAGCAGGACGCGGTGCGGGAGCGGGCGCTGCACCGGGCGGTGCTGTTCGAGAACCTCCAGGTCTCGCCGGGGCGGCGCCCGCACCGGATCATGATCACGGTGACGTTGTCGTTCCGGGGGCAGCGGGAGTCGGCGGACGAGGAGAGCTCGGACACACCGCGGAGCCGGGTGGAAGCAGCGGCCAAGGCGGCGGTGACGGTGCTCGACCGGCTGATGACCGATCACTCGGTGGCGCTCGAGGGCGCCAAGATCGTGGATGCGTTCGATCGCGAGTTCGCGTTCGTGGCGGTGCAGGGGCTTGGGGGTCGGGAGACGTCGCTGCTGACCGGGAGCTCGCCGATCAAGGAGAGCGCGGAGCGGGCGGCGGTGTTCGCGGTGCTGGACGCCACCAATCGATGGACGGACGCGCGCCGGCCGACTTAACGGGCTGGCGGGCTGCGGATTGAAGGTATTGATGGGGCAGGGCCTGGCAGGCTCACCTCAATAGTGAAAGGAACTTAGGGGAGGGGACCCCGGTCGCCGGTGAATAAGGGGCGAGCGGAGTAGAGCGGACAACTGATCGAGCGGAGCGTCAGGCGCGCCATAGCGAGGCGAGCCACTTCCCGGAGTATCTCGGTGTACCCGAAGGGAGGTGACGCTCATGTTGAAGATCAGCTGGCTCACGGCGGCAGCCCAGTTGCTTTCGAGCGCAGTCGGGTTCTTTGCGACGGCGTTGGGAAGGTCTGAGACAAACAACTGGAACTAGTCCGGACGAGACAAGGGAACCCTCCTCCTTCCTTCTTACTCTATGTCTGCGTTGAACGTGCGCATTCGCGTGTACGTCGCAGCCGTTGTCCTTCTAGGACTCGGTAGTTTCGTGGCTGCCTGGCCCGGCCACTCACCGTTTCCCGGGTGGTGGCCTTTTGCGACATTCCTGGTTGTAGCCGCGGTTCTTGAGGGCATCAGCACGCCCATGCGTGGTGCGGTAGGATCCGTAGCCTTCGTGATGCATCTTGCTTCTGCCTTGCTCTTCGGCGGGTTCTGGGGCGCAATCATAAGCTGCCTTTCGAACCTCTTGGGCAATCTCTCACGCGGCAATCAGGCCCTAAAGATCTTGTTCAATGCAAGCCAGGTCTCAGTTTCAGTTCTCGCGGGCGTTGCAGTCTATAAGGCATTGGGCGGTTCATTGCCCCCGTCGTATTCGTTGACTTCGGCCCACCTTGCTTCCCCGAGCGTGCAACGCGACTTGGGGCTGTTTTTTGTAATGGCAGCCGTGTACTTCCTGATCAACTCAAGTAGCGTGAGCGGAGCAGTAGCACTAAGCACTGGCCGAACGTTTCGGGAGATTTGGAACTCGAACAACCGG
>JBIOTT010000163.1:0-7881 GCA_044866195.1 Gemmatimonadales bacterium | reverse complement strand
AGCGCTGGTTCTCCCAGCTGGACCATCCCGACGCGATCGATCCCTACTTTCTCTACGCCGCCAGCAATCTGGGCAGCTTCGGCGGCCTGCTGGCCTATCCGTTTGTGATCGAGCCCTGGCTGCCCCTGCCGGTGCAGCGCACCGGGTGGACCGCGTCCTACGTCGCGCTCATCGGGGCCATCGCGGTCGCGGCGACGATCGCGCTCCGGCAGCCGGCGGGGCTCCCCCCCAAGAGCATCCTCCCAGCGGACCGCGAGGCCGCCGGGGATGATCGGGCGGCTTCGCCCTGGCGCTGGCTCCTGCTCGCCGCGGTGCCGTCGAGCCTGCTGCTCGCGGTGACCACTCGCGTGAGCACCGATATCGCCGCCGTGCCGCTCCTCTGGGTTCTGCCGCTCGCCCTCTACCTGTTGTCGTTCGTCGCCACGTTTTCCCGCCGCCGGTGGGTCCCGGCCGGCATTGCGGAGCGTTGGCTGCCGCTGGTCCTGCTCGAGCTGGTCGCTGCCGCTCTCAGCGGCGCCGGCCCGGTGTGGGTGACCCTGCCGCTCAACTACGGCCTGCTGTTCGTAGCCGGTCTCTTGTGCCACGGCGAGCTGGCCCGACTCCGGCCCCCGCCGAGTCGTCTCACCCAGTTCTATCTCTGGGTGGCGTTGGGCGGCGCCCTGGGCGGCGCATTCAACGCGCTGCTGGCGCCGGTCCTCTTCTCCTCGGTGGCGGAGTATCCGCTCGCCATCGCGGCAGTGGCCGTGCTGGCGCGCTGGCAGCCTCCCCTGACGGGCCCGGCCAGCGTCGCGGCCATCGGGCTCGCGGTGGTCGCGCTGGCGGTCGTGATCGGGCACACGACCGTGGGGCTCGAGGTCCTGGGGTTCGTGCCCCAACTGCCGCGCACCCTCTCCTTCTCCATCGCGGTCGCCATAGCCGCGATCGTCGCGATCGTGCTTCTCCGCCGCCGGCGGTTCCGCCTGATCCTCCAGCTCGCCCTGCCCCTCGCGTTGGCGGTCCACTGGGCCGTGGTCAGCCGGCGACCCGGCGTGCGCCTTGTGGTCCGCGACTTCTTCGGGGTCTATCGGGTGCAGGACTCGCGCGACGGCCATTCCCGCTCGCTGTATCACGGCACCACGATCCACGGCGTGCAGAGCACCGCTCCCGAGCTCCGGCGCCGGGCGACGAGTTACTACAACCCGGAGGGCCCGCTGGGCGACGTCCTCCTGGGCGTGGCGCCGGCGCATCCAGGGCGCCGGGTGGGGGTGGTCGGACTGGGGGCAGGAACAACGGCCGCCTACGCCGGGCCGGCGGAGTCGTGGACCTTCTATGAGATCGATCCACTGGTGGAGCGGATCGCGCGGGACCCGCGCTACTTCACCTACCTGGCCGACGCCCGGAGCCCGCCGCGGGTGGTGCTGGGCGACGCTCGACTTTCGCTCGCCCATGACTCCTCGACCCGGCTCGACGTCCTCGTGGTCGACGCCTTCAGCTCTGATGCTCCCCCGGCGCACCTGCTCACCCGGGAGGCGGTGCGGCTCTATTTCGACCGGCTCGCGCCGGGCGGCCTGCTGCTGCTCCACTTGAGCAACCGGTATCTCGACTTCGGCCCCGTGGTCGCGGCGTTGGCCGCGGACGCCGGACTGGTGGCCCGGGTACGGGGCCATGATCCCACGCCGGCCGAGGCTCGGCTCGGCGACGCAGGGTCGGTCTGGGCGGTGCTGGCCAGGAAGGTGGACGATCTGGGAAGGATTGCGCGGGACCCGCGCTGGCAGCCGCCCGCCGGAGCGGCGGGCGCGCTCTGGACCGACGACTTCTCGAACGTAGTGCGCCGACTCAGATGAGGCACAGATTTGGTAGCTGTTTCCGTGCCTCCGTGGTTCTCAGTGACGGTTCACATCACATCCAGCAGGAAGGCGTACTTGAACGCGATCTCCCGCAGCGCGTCGTAGCGGCCCGAGGGTCCGGCGTGGCCGGCGTCCATGTTGGTCCTGAGCAGAAGGCGGTTGTCGTCGGTCTTGCGGGCCCGGAGCCGAGCGGTCCACTTGGCCGGCTCCCAGTAGGCCACCCGCCGGTCGTTGAGCCCACCGGTCACCAGCATATGGGGATAGGCTTTCCGCTCGATGTTGTCGTAGGGTGAATAGGTCCGCATGTAGGCGTAGGCGGCCGGGTCGGCCGGATCGCCCCACTCCTCGTACTCGATGACGGTCAAGGGCAGCGACGGATCCAGCATGGTGTTCAGCACGTCGTGGAACGGCACCTCGGCAATCACCGCGTGGAACAGCTCGGGGCGGAGGTTGGTCACCGCACCGACCATGAGCCCGCCGGCGCTGGCACCGTTGATGGCCAGCCGGTCGGCCGAGGTGTAGCCCTCGGCGATCAGGTACTCTGCGGCCGCGATGAAATCGGTGAACGTGTTCCGCTTCCGGAGCAGCTTGCCTTCCTGATACCAGCGCCGTCCCAGATCTTCGCCCCCTCGCACGTGGGCGATCGCAATCACGAAGCCGCGGTCGAGCAGGCTCAGGAAATGGGACTGGAATCCCGCCTCGTAACAGGCGCCGTACGCGCCGTATCCCAACAGCAGAGCCGGCCGGCTCCCGTCGAGCGGGAACGGCCAGCGGTACACCAGTGAGACCGGGACCGGAGTCCCGTCCGGCGCCTCGGCTGTCAGTCGCTCGGCGCGGTAGCGGGAGCGGTCGTAGCCGCCTACCGCCGTGCGCTTGCGGACGGTGAGCTCGCGCCCAGCCAGGTCGTAATCCACCACGGTGGGCGGGGTTACCAGCGAGCTGTAGGTGAACCGCAGGTTGGCTGTGTCGAACTCCGGGTTGATGCCGCGGTAGATCGCGTAGGCCGGCTCCGGCAGCTTGATCCGGTGGCACTCCCCGCTTGCGAGATCCACCACCCGCACCTCGGGCAATCCCGCTGCGCGCTCCCATACGACCAGGTGGCCGCGGAACACATCGATCGCGTCCAGCTTGACCGCGTCGGAGTGAGGCAGGATTTCGCGCCAATGCTCGGGGCCGGGGTTCGCCAGCGGGGCTTCGACCAGCCGGAAATTCTCGGCCGAGTCGTTGGTGAGGATGAAGAGCCGGTCGCCATGCGGCGCGACCGCGTACTCCACGCCCTGCCTGCGGGGCAGGAGCACGCGCGGGCGTTCGGCGGGTAACGCCGCGGGCACTCCGCGGATCTCGCTGGTCGTGGCACTCGCGCTCTCGACCAGGATCCAGCCGCCGTCCCGGCTCCGCCCTATCTCGAGGAAGAACGCATCGTCCGGCTCGGCGTAGACCAGCACGTCTTCCCGCGGGTCGGTGCCGAGCCGGTGACGGTACGCCGCATGAGGGCGCCGGGCCTCGTCGACCGCCACGTAGAACAGCGTGTCGTCGTCGGCCCAGGCCAATGACGTGCCCGTGTTCGAGATCCGCTCGCCGAACAGGCGGCCGGTTGCGAGATCACGCACGCAAAGCGTGTGGGCCTCGTCACCGGAAAAGTCCGCCGCGAAAGCTAGATAGCGATGGTCAGGGCTGACTTCGCTGGCTCCGACCCTGAGGTGGGAACAGGCACCGAGCTGGTTCAGATCGAGCAACAGCTCTTCGGGCGCGGCCTCGCGGTCGGCGCGCCGGCAGAGCAGGGGATATTGCCGGCCCGCCTCGAGCCGGCTGTAGTAGAGCCAGTGCCCGAGCCTCTCGGGCACCGAACAGTCGCTCTCCTCGGTTCGGCCGACCAGCTCGCGGTAGAGCTGCTCCTGCAGCTGCTCGGTGTGGCGCATTGCCAGCGCCGAGTACTCGTTCTCGGCCTCGAGATAGCGGAGCACGGCAGGATCGTCGCGGACTTCGAGCCAGTGGAACTCGTCGTCGCGAACGTCGCCGTGGTGCCGCTCGGTCCAGGGGACCTGCGCGGCGCGGGGCGGCTCGGGAAGCGGGATGGGACGGGTACGTGCGAGGGCGCGACGCTCGCCTGCCGGGAGGCTCAAGGCGGCAGCGGAGCTGGGCGGCAGGCGGCGTGAATGATCGGCTGACATCGGTCCCTCGCGGCGGTGCGGCTGAATTACCCGGGCTCCGGTAGGCAATGTCAAGTTGCCATAACGCGTTGGTAGGCAAATAGTTGCGGGCAGAGACCGGAGCCGGGCCTGAGCGGCTCGCGGAACGGGCTGGTAAGCCATTCGCCGGCAGGAGGTTGTCTCCGGGTCCCTGGCTCGACGCCTGGGCATGGCAGCTAACCGATGGTTCTACGGAGCGATCCAATTAGTAGTCTCATTGAATACTCCTAAAAAGAGGCGATGGAGCGGCGGCTGAAAGGGGGCCGAGCAGGTCCCGAAGGAGAGTCTGCGAGCTTGGCGCAACGTGAGTGGGGAGGTGGCCGGCCCGGGCCCGCGGTAGCGGAGCCCGTTCCGCGAATCGAGCCGCGCAGGCGGCAACGGCGGATTCCGTCGCCGACCCTAGAGCAGCGATGGACGCAGCTGATCTGGGGTGCGGTTGCCGTTGGTGTCGCCTTCCGGCTGTACTACTTCCAGAGCGGCCGCTCGCTCTGGATCGATGAGGCCCGGGTGGCGCTCAACGTGGCGAGCCGCGGCTACGCCGATCTGCTGCAGCCGCTCGATTACGATCAGGCCGCGTCGCCGCTGTTTCTCTGGGGCGAGAAGCTCGCGACCCAGCTGTTGGGGGTGAACGAGCGGGCGTTCTGGTTGCTGCCGCTGCTCGCGGGCATCGGCGCGATGCTGCTCTTCATTCCGCTGGCGCGCCGCTTCCTGCCCGGCTGGGCCGCGCCGGTCGCGGTGGCGTCCTTCTGCATCGCGCCAACGCTGGTCCACTTTTCGTCCGATGCGAAGCCGTATATCGGCGACCTCTTTTTCGCCCTCGCGGTCATGGTGGGGACCTGCCAGTGGATCGAGCGGCCGGGATCACCTGCCGCGCGGGCGCTTCCCTTGATCGGCGTGCTGGCGGCGTGGGGATCTTCGCCTGGAATCTTCACGCTCGCAGCCGCGGGCGGCGCACTGATGATGGGGGCGCCGCCGGCCCGGCGCTGGAGGGCGCTGCTCATAATCGGGCTCTGGCTCGGCGCCTTCGCCGCGGCCTACCTGCTCGTGTACGGGGCGGCCGCGCACAGCGAGTACCTGCAGCGGTTCTGGCGTCGTGGATTCCTGGTTCCCTGGGAGCCGCAGTTTCTCGAGCGGTTTGCGGGCACCCGACGGGACGTGCTCACGGCGTTTTCGGTCGGGCTCTATGATCCGCCGACCGTACCAGGGGACGTACCCCGCTGGTTCCGCGAGGGCCAGGGCTACGGCAGCTGGGTGCTGTTCCTGGTGGCGGCTATCGGCGCGGCCGCCCTGGCTCGGACCCGGGCCCGCTGGGAGTCGGTCCTCCTGTTCGGCCCGGTGGCGCTGCTGGGTGTGGCCTCGATCCTCTCCCGCTATCCTGCCAGCACCCGGCTGCTGTTATTTCTGGTTCCGGCGTTCTACCTCAGCACCGCCGCCGGCGGATGGATTCTGGTGACCAGCCTCCCGGCCCGGCACCGGACCATGGCAGCACGGGTCCTGATCGGGATCTTGTTCGGCGCGCAGCTCATCATGGTATTCCGCTATCTGCGGCGTTGCCCGACGATCGAGAGCAGCCGGGATATGATCGCGCTGCTCGGGCCGGTCGCCCGGACTCCGCAGATCGTGTACATCAACGCGGGTGCGCTCCCGGCGTGGGCATTCTACAGCACCAACTGGGCGCATCCAGACCACGCCAAGCTCGAGCGCTACGCGAGGCTCGGCACCAGCGATGGCGCCGCCTTCGAGAACGCGCCCAGCCGGGGGCGGGTCGTTCTGGGCGAAGGCTGGAATCTGAGGTTCAAGGACGGGAATCGGGTCGAGCTGATGGGGGTGCCTACAGGGGTGTGGCATCGCCCCAAGCTGCCGGATGCCGGCAAAGTGGATGTGGGCTGGGTCGACAACGAGGTCCGCCGGATCGTGCGGGCGACCGGTTGCCAGGGCGCTGCCTGGATACTGCTCTCGCACACCGAGGGGACTGACCGGCCGCTGCTCAAGGGCTTGGCAGCAGCAGGGGGAAGGGTGACTTTCGACCAGCAGGCTGTCCTGGCGGGCTTGACGCGCGTCGAGCTCGAGTCGAATGATCCGAGGTGCTATGAGCAGTAGTAGCTGAGGGAGCTACGTTGACGCGCGTGGGGTTCCAGCCATCTTGGCGGGGGGCATGTCCCTTGCTCATCGCGGGCTGCCGCTTCGTGGTTCGCCAGTGGCCGCCACCGAGGACTTATGACACCAGCCGACCGGGTCTCCGTCATCATCCCCGTCTACAACGAGGCCCGCACCGTGGCGTCGCTGATTCGCCGGGTGCGGGCGGTGCCGCTCAACCTCGAGGTCGTCACCATCAACGATGCGTCGTCCGACGGCTCGGGCGATCTGCTGGAGCGGCTGCATGAGGAAGGCGTGGTGGACGTCGTGCTCCACCACCCCCGGAATCGGGGGAAGGGCGCCGCGATCCGCACCGGGATTCAGCGCGCCACCGGCGACGTGATCGTGGTGCAGGATGCCGATCTCGAATACGACCCGGGCGAGCTGCCGCGGCTGCTCGACCCCATCCGCCAGGGCAAGGCCGACGCCGTGTTCGGCTCGCGGTTCATCGGCGGCGATCACCGGGTGCTGTATTTCTGGCACTCGGTGGGCAACAAGGTGCTCACCCTCCTGTCGAACATGTTCACCGATCTGAACCTGACCGACATGGAGACCTGCTACAAGATGGTGCGGGCGCCGCTGATGAAGTCGCTGGTACTCACCAGCGACCGGTTCGGGTTCGAGCCCGAGCTCACGGCGCGGCTGGCGCAGGCGCGGGCCCGAATCTGGGAGGTCTCGATCTCCTACTCCGGCCGGACCTACGCCGAAGGCAAGAAGATCGGCTGGAAGGACGGGGTCGCGGCGTTGTGGCACATCGTGCGGTTCAGCCTGGTGGTGCCCGAGGGGCAGCCGACCGACGCCGCGGCGGTGCTGGCCGAGGCGGTGGCCCAGCCCGCGGTCCAGCCGGCGGCCGCCCAGGTCCAACACCGCTGAGCCGGAGCCAGCTCACCTTCCCCGCCGATGCCAAAACTCGTCATCCAGATCCCCTGCCATAACGAGCGAGAGACCCTCCCGATCGTGCTCGCCACGCTGCCGCGCAGCTTGCCGGGCGTGGATGCCATCGAGTGGCTGGTGGTGGACGACGGGAGCCGGGACGGCACCGCGGAAGTAGCGGTCGAGGGCGGCGTCAACCACATCGTCCGCTTCTCCCACCGGCAGGGGCTCGCGAGCGCGTTCCTGGCCGGTCTCGAGGGCTCGCTCAAAGCCGGCGCGGACATCATCGTCAACACCGACGCCGACAATCAGTACTGCGCAGACGACATCCCCAAGCTCATCGCGCCGATCCTCGCTGGCGAGGCCGAGATCGTGATCGGCGCGCGGCCCATCGGGAGCACTCGGCATTTCTCCCCAATAAAGAAGCTGCTTCAGGGTGTGGGGAGTTGGGTCACCCGGGTGCTCAGCAACACCGACGTGAAGGATGCACCCAGCGGATTCCGGGCGATCAGCCGAGAAGCCGCTCTCCGGCTGCACGTTTTCAACGGCTACACCTATACCATCGAGACGGTGATCCAGGCCGGCCGGAACGGCATGGCGGTGCGCTCGGTTCCGATCCGGACCAATGCGGAGCTGCGGCCGTCCCGGTTGGTGCGAGGTCTCACCAGTTACGTCGCCCGCTCGGTGCTCACCATGGTGCGGGTGTTCATGACCTACCGGCCATTCGGGTTCTTCGCTGTGCCCGGCCTGGTCCTGTTCGCCCTCGGCTTCGGCCTCGGCCTCCGCTTCCTGTATTACTACGTGACGACCGGGGGCGCGGGGCACGTGCAGTCGCTCATCCTCGCGGCCCTGCTGAT